>NZ_JALLKV010000026.1:0-77139 GCF_023093815.1 Pseudomonas sp. PNPG3 | reverse complement strand
TTAGTCCCACCACCCCTTCAAGTCTAACCATACAAGCGGGTTCACCCGCGAAGAGCCCAGTGAATCCAGCCCATGAAAAAGGCCTCTTGCGAGGCCTTTGTCATTTTCTGCAGATCAGCGCTTGAGCCCGTAGCTCTCGTCGAGCATGCCCGGCGAGTTCGGTGCTTTCGGCGCGTAGTCGCGTGGCACTTCGGCGTCCTTCGGCGGGGTCAAACGGTCGCGTGGGCCTTGCGCTGCCTCGGAGTGCAGGGCTGCCAGCAAGCGTTGGCGAGTGACGTCGTCCAGGGCCAGGCTGTTGGCGCCTTCGGCCAGGTGGTCCTGCACGTCCTGATAGCTTTGGGTCAGTTTCTTGACCAGCACGGCAGTGCTGTTGAAATGAGTAACCACTTCGTTCTGATAGCTGTCGAAGCGCTTCTGGATATCATCCAGTTGACGCTGGGTGCTGCTCGGCGCGGCATTGGGCAGCAGGCGAGCGACGACGAACCCAACCACCACACCGATGACCAGGGCCAGGGTCGGCAACAACCAAACAAGGAGCGAGAGTTCCACGAGTCCTTCCTCTATAAACGGCTTTGCTTTACGTTAACGGCTCAGACCTGCGCTGTATACCGCGAGCGATCGCAAATCAGAACAGAATTCCTCATCTAGACGAATCGACCCCTCCCGAGGTCACGGAGTAGTGCCTTGCTTGTCCGCGAAACCCCCTTGTTCATCGATGGCCCCAGCGGCCAGCTGGAAGCCTTGTACCTGGACGTGGCCAATGCACGTGGCGCGGTGCTGATCTGCCACCCCAACCCGGTCCAGGGCGGCACCATGCTCAACAAGGTGGTCTCGACCTTGCAACGCACCGCCCGTGACGCCGGCTACGTGACCTTGCGGTTCAACTACCGTGGCGTCGGGCAGAGCGCAGGTACCCATGACATGGGCGCTGGCGAGGTGGCCGATGCCGAAGCCGCTGCGGCCTGGCTGCGCGAAAAGCATCTGGGCCTGCCGCTGGTGCTGATGGGCTTCTCGTTCGGTGGTTTTGTCGCCACCAGCCTGGCCGGCCGCCTGGAGGCCACTGGAGTAGAGCTGCAGCAGCTGTTCATGATCGCCCCGGCGGTCATGCGCCTGACGGCGGATTTCCCGCTGCCGCAGCGCTGCCCGATCACCGTGGTGCAGCCGGACGCCGACGAAGTCGTCGCGCCGCAGCTGGTTTACGAATGGTCCGACAGCCTGTCGCGCCCCCATGAGCTGCTGAAAGTGGCAGAATGCGGACACTTCTTCCATGGCAAGCTGACCGATCTGAAGGATCTGCTGCTGCCGCGCCTTTCGAACTGAGCCAAGCCTGAATAAGCGAACACCCATGACCACGCGCATTCTCACCGGTATCACCACCACCGGCACTCCGCACCTGGGCAACTACGCCGGCGCCATCCGCCCGGCGATCCGTGCCAGCCAGCAGCCCGGTGTCGACTCGTTCTACTTCCTGGCCGACTACCACGCCCTGATCAAGTGCGACGACCCGCTGCGCATCCAGCGTTCGCGTCTGGAAATTGCCGCCACCTGGCTGGCCGGCGGTCTCGATCCGGACAAGGTGACCTTCTACCGCCAGTCCGATATCCCGGAAATCCCCGAGCTGACCTGGCTGCTGACCTGCGTCAGCGCCAAGGGCCTGCTCAACCGTGCACACGCCTACAAGGCCTCGGTGGACAAGAACCTGGAAAATGGCGAGGACCCGGATGCCGGCGTGACCATGGGCCTGTACAGCTACCCGGTGCTGATGGCTGCGGACATCCTGATGTTCAACGCCAACAAGGTGCCGGTCGGTCGTGACCAGATCCAGCACGTGGAAATGGCCCGCGACATCGGTCAGCGCTTCAACCACCTGTTCGGCCAGGGCAAGGACTTCTTCGCCCTGCCGGAAGCGGTGATCGAGGAGAGCGTGGCGACCCTGCCGGGCCTGGACGGGCGCAAGATGTCCAAGAGCTACGACAACACCATCCCGCTATTCACCAGCGCCAAGGAGATGAAAGACGCCATCTCGCGCATCGTCACCGACTCGCGTGCGCCTGGCGAGGCGAAAGACCCGGACAACGCTCACCTGTTCACCCTGTTCCAGGCCTTCTCGACGCCGGCGCAGTGCGCCGAGTTCCGTGAAGAGCTGCTGCAGGGCCTGGGCTGGGGCGAGGCCAAGCAGCGGCTGTTCCAGCTGCTGGACGGCCAGCTGGCCGAGAAGCGCGAGTACTACCACCAGCTGATCGCCCGCCCGGCGGACTTGGAAGACATCCTGCTGGCCGGCGCTGCCAAGGCTCGCAAGATCGCCACGCCATTCCTCGAGCAGCTGCGCGAGGCTGTTGGCCTGCGTTCGTTCCGTAGCAGCGTGCAGGCCAGCACCGAAGTGAAGAAGAAGGCCGCCAAGAGTGCGCGTTTCGTCAGCTTCCGCGATGAAGACGGCAGCTTCCGCTTCCGCCTGCTTGCCGCTGATGGCGAGCAACTGCTGCTGTCGCGCAGCTTCGCCGACGGCAAGAGCGCCGGCGCCGTGAGCAAGCAGCTGCAGCAAGGTGGCGAGGCGGATGTACGCGTCGAAGGCCTGGGTTTCGGTCTGTGGCTGAACGGTGAACAGGTTGCCGAGGGGCCGCAGTTCGACAGCGCCGAAGCCCGTGATTCGGCCATCGAAAGCCTGCGTGCAGCGCTTGCGCCACAACCGGACTGAGGCATTTCGCCTGTAGGAGCGGTTTTGCCCGCGAACACCGGCAAAGCCGGTGCCATCCAGCACTTAGTTGGTCTGGATGAGGCATATTGACGCAAGTCTGATTGCCATTAAGCGGGCCTGTCGCTACAGTGACGGCCCGTTTTTTGTTGCCTCGCTAACGAATCATGACGCCCCTAGAACGATATCAAGCAGATCTGAAACGTCCCGACTTCTTCCATGACGCGGCGCAGGAAACTGCGGTGCGTCACCTGCAGCGCCTGTACGATGACCTGGTACACGCGCAGAACAACAAGCCGGGTGTGTTCGGCAAGCTGTTCGGCAAGAAGGAGCAGACCCCGGTCAAGGGCCTGTACTTCTGGGGTGGGGTAGGGCGCGGCAAGACCTACCTGGTCGATACCTTCTTCGAGGCGCTGCCGTTCAAGCAGAAGATGCGCACGCACTTCCACCGCTTCATGAAGCGTGTGCACGAGGAGATGAAAACCCTCAAGGGCGAGAAGAACCCGCTGACCATCATTGCCAAGCGCTTCAGCGAAGAAGCCAAGGTCATCTGTTTCGACGAATTCTTCGTGTCGGACATTACCGACGCGATGATTCTCGGCACCCTGATGGAAGAGTTGTTCAAGAACGGCGTATCGCTGGTGGCTACCTCCAACATCGTGCCGGACGGCCTGTACAAGGACGGCCTGCAGCGCGCGCGTTTCCTGCCGGCCATCGCCATGATCAAGCAGTACACCGAGGTGGTGAACGTCGACAGCGGGGTCGACTACCGCCTGCGTCACCTGGAGCAGGCCGAGCTTTACCATTACCCGCTCGATGAAGCGGCTCACCAGAGCCTGCGCGCAAGCTTCAAGGCACTGACCCCCGAGTGCACCCAGGCGGTCCAGAACGACGTGCTGATGATCGAGAATCGCCCGATCAATGCCCTGCTTACCTGTGACGACGTGGCCTGGTTCGACTTCCGCGCCCTGTGCGACGGCCCCCGCAGCCAGAACGACTACATCGAACTGGGCAAGATCTTCCATGCCGTGCTGTTGAGCAACGTGGAGCAGATGGGTGTCACCACCGACGACATCGCCCGCCGCTTCATCAACATGGTGGACGAGTTCTACGACCGCAACGTCAAACTGATCATCTCGGCCGAGGTGGAGCTGAAGGACCTGTATACCGGTGGGCGCTTGGCCTTCGAGTTCCAGCGTACCCTGAGTCGCTTGCTGGAGATGCAGTCGCACGAGTTTCTGGCGCGGGCGCACAAGCCTTGAAATTACCGGGGCCGCTTTGCGGCCCTTTCGCGACACAAGGCCGCTCCTACAGGATTACGCGATTCCCTGTAGGAGCGGCCTTGTGTCGCGATGGGCTGCAGAGCAGCCCCATTGGCCTCAAGCCTCTTGCATGAACTGTTGCCGATACTGGTTCGGCGACAACTCGGTATGCTGGCGGAACAGCCGCGCAAAGAAACTGGCATCGTCATAGCCCACCTCATAACTGATGGTCTTGATGCTCTTGCGCGTGCTCGACAACAAGCCCTTGGCCGTCTCGATCCTCAACCGTTGCAGGTAGTGCAGCGGCTTGTCACCCGTAGCGCTCTGGAAACGCCGCATGAAATTGCGAATGCTCATGCCGTGGTTGCGAGCCACGTCCTCGAAGCGGAACTTGTCGGCGAAGTGTTCTTCCAGCCAGTGCTGTATCTGCAGGATGATCAGGTCCTGGTGCAGCTTCTGCCCGCCAAAGCCCATGCGTCCCGGGGTGTAGTTGCGCTGCACTTCGTAGAGGATGTCGCGGGACACGGCGCGGGCCACGTTGGCGCCGCAGAAGCGTTCGATCAGATAGATGTACAGGTCGCAGGCTGAAGTGGTCCCGCCGGCGCAATAGAGGTTGTCTGCATCTGTCAGATGCTTGTCCTGGTTCAGTCGGATCTTCGGGAAGCGTTCGGCAAAGCTGTTGAAGAAGCGCCAGTAGGTGGTCGCTTCCTTGCCATCGAGCAGGCCGGACTCGGCCAGCCAGAATACGCCACTGGCCTCGGCGCACAGCACCGAGCCGCGGGCATGCTGTTCACGCAGCCAAGGCAGTACCTGTGGATAACGTTGCAGCAGGTTGTCGAAGTCATCCCAGAAGGCCGGGAGGATGATCACGTCGGCGTCGTCTAGGCCGCCTTCGACCGGCAACTGCACATTGCTGAAGCTGTCCACGGGCTGGCCGTCTGGGCTCACCAGGCGAATCTCGAACATGGGCTGCAGGCCCAGGCCCAGTTGCTTGCTGTAGCGCAAGCTGGCGAGGTGGAAGAAATCCTTGGCCTGCATCAAGGTCGAAGCGAACACCTTGTCAATGGCCAGGATGCTGACGCGCCGCAGCGACGCGGAGGGTTGGGTAAACATCATTGTCATTGTTCTTATAGGGTAGAGTGGTCAATCACCGGCTGGATCGTCTTATTTTTTGGCGATTGTGTCTAGCCTGCTACACCGCGCTGGTTTCTTCGCGGGCTTGCCCGCTCCCACAGGTAACCCGCAGGCCTGAGGGGCAGGGAGCGGGCGAGCCCGCGAAGAAACCAGCACAGGGTCCGGCTCAAGGCGCCGGGTTCGGTTGCTCCTGGTGAATCGCCTCGATCGCCGCCAGCAGTTCATCACTCAGGCTCAGCTCGAGGCTGGCAAGGTTGCTGTCCAACTGCTCGAGGCTGGTCGCGCCAATGATGTTGCTGGTCACGAACGGCTGCCGGGTGACAAATGCCAGGGCCATCTGCGCCGGGTCCAGGCCGTGCTCGCGGGCCAGCTGCACATAGCGGCTGCAGGCCGCCACGGTCTGTGGGTTGGAATAGCGGGCAAAGCGGCTGAACAGGGTCAGGCGTGCGTTTTCCGGGCGTGCGCCGTTCTCGTATTTGCCGGAGAGCATGCCGAACGCCAGCGGCGAATAGGCCAGCAGGCCGCACTGCTCGCGGATGGCCACTTCCGCCAGGCCCACCTCGAAGCTGCGGTTGAGCAGGTTGTAAGGGTTCTGGATCGATACTGCTCGCGGCCAGCCGCGGCTTTCAGCCAGTTGCAGGAACTTCATGGTGCCCCACGGCGTTTCGTTGGACAGGCCGACGTGGCGGATCTTGCCTGCGCGCACCTGCTCGTCGAGTACTTCAAGGGTTTCTTCCAGCGGGGTGAAGTGGTCCTGTGGCAAATGCTGGTAGCCCAGCTTGCCAAAGAAGTTGGTGCTGCGCTCGGGCCAGTGCAGCTGGTACAGGTCGATGCGGTCGGTCTGCAGGCGCTTGAGACTCTCGTCCAGCGCGGCGACGATGTGCTGGCGGTTGTGCTTGAGCTGGCCGTCGCGGATGTGGCTGATGCCGTTGCCGGGGCCGGCGACCTTGCTGGCCAGCACCCAGTCATCGCGATCGCCATTGGCGCGGAACCAGTTGCCGATGATGCGCTCGGTGGCGGCGTAGGTTTCGGGGCGGGGCGGCACCGGGTACATCTCGGCGGTGTCGATGAAGTTGACCCCGGCGGCCTTGGCCCGGGCAATCTGCTCGAAGGCCTCGGCCTGAACGTTCTGCTCGCCCCAGGTCATGGTTCCAAGGCACAGGGCACTGACATTGAGGTCGGTACGGCCGAGCTGGCGGTATTCCATCGGATAGACACTCCTTGGCAAAGAAGCCCATCAAAGCAGGTTGAAATTTTTCGCGCAATCTGGATAATTCGGCACCTCTCCGTGTGGCGGAAGTGATGCACCACCACGCAGGAAGAACCCCGTCGAACATTGGCGTGCCTGACCCGAGCCCCCAAAAGCGTCAGCGTTCGGCTGCGCGCTTGCCCTTGGCAAGCTGTGCACTATCCAGTAAGATTCGCCGTCTATTTTTCGCTGGGCGGCCTCTGAGGCTTTAGAGAATGAAAACTTTTACTGCTAAACCGGAAACAGTAAAGCGCGAGTGGTTCGTAGTCGACGCCGCTGGCCAGACCCTGGGTCGTCTGGCTACCGAAATCGCTAGCCGTCTGCGTGGCAAACACAAGCCAGAATACACCCCTCACGTTGACACCGGCGACTACATCGTCGTTATCAACGCCGAGCAGGTTCGTGTGACTGGTGCCAAGTCTTCCGACAAGATGTACTACTCCCACTCCGGTTTCCCGGGCGGTATCAAGGAAATCAACTTCGAGAAGTTGATCGCCAAGGCCCCTGAGCGTGTTATCGAAACTGCGGTCAAAGGCATGCTGCCGAAGAACCCGCTGGGTCGCGACATGTACCGCAAGCTGAAAGTGTACGCGGGTGCTGCTCACCCACACACTGCTCAGCAGCCTCAAGAACTGAAGATCTAACGGGATAGTTCATTATGTCGGCGACTCAAAACTACGGCACTGGCCGTCGCAAGACCGCAACCGCTCGCGTATTCCTGCGTCCGGGTACTGGTAACATTTCCATCAACAACCGTTCTCTGGACGTGTTCTTCGGTCGCGAAACCGCTCGCATGGTTGTTCGTCAGCCGCTCGAGCTGACCGAAACCGTTGAGAAGTTCGACATCTACGTCACCGTTTCCGGTGGTGGTGTCAGCGGTCAAGCCGGTGCGATCCGTCACGGTATCACCCGCGCTCTGATGGAATACGACGAAACCCTGCGTGGCGCTCTGCGTCGTGCTGGCTACGTCACCCGCGACGCTCGTGAAGTCGAGCGTAAGAAAGTGGGTCTGCGTAAAGCGCGTAAGCGTCCTCAGTACTCCAAGCGTTAATACCGCTTCGGCAGTCGAAAAAAGCCCGGTTCTTTGGAACCGGGCTTTTTTTATGTCTTGAACTAACCTGTCAGCATGTCCGTGACGACTTGCCGCATAGACGCAGATCAAGCAAAGCGAGGGTTGTAGCCCGTTCCCCGGGTAATCACCTTGTCAGTGTGTGGATTTGTTTCTTACCATGGCGGCCAATTTTTAGTGCCACAGACATTACCTAAGTACAGGCCAGGTCCAACTGGTCAAGCAAGCTGATGGGAGAGGACTGAATGAGCAATGACGGCGTCAACGCAGGCCGGCGCCGCTTCCTCGTAGCCGCGACATCCGTAGTCGGGGCGGCGGGGGCAGTGGGGGCTGCGGTACCGTTCGTGGGGTCATGGTTTCCCAGTGCCAAGGCGAAAGCCGCGGGTGCACCGGTGAAGGTCAATATCGCCAAGGTCGAGGCCGGGCAGCAGATGGTGGCCGAGTGGCGCGGTCAGCCAGTGTTCATCGTGCGGCGAACGGACGAGATCCTCGGTAACCTGAAAAAGGTCGTAGGTGATCTGGCTGACCCCGAGTCCAAGGCCTCGGTGCAGCCCACCTACGTCGATCCGCAGGTTCGTTCGATCAAGCCGGAAATCCTCATCCTTGTTGGCCTGTGCACACACCTGGGCTGCTCGCCCACCTTCCGCCCGGAAGTCGCACCCGCCGACCTTGGCCCGAAATGGGTCGGTGGCTATTTCTGCCCGTGCCACGGTTCCCACTACGACCTGGCCGGCCGTGTCTACAAGTCGCAGCCGGCGCCACTCAACCTGCCCGTGCCACCGCACTCTTACGAGTCGGACGAGATCGTCGTCATCGGCGTTGACCAGGAGAACGCATGATGAGCAAGTTCATGGACTGGATTGATGCTCGCTTCCCCGCGACCAAGATGTGGGAAGACCACCTGAGCAAGTATTACGCACCCAAGAACTTCAACTTCCTGTACTTCTTCGGCTCGCTGGCGTTGCTGGTGCTGGTCAACCAGATCGTCACCGGTGTGTGGCTGACCATGAGCTTCACGCCCTCGGCAGAAGAGGCGTTCGCCTCGGTCGAGTACATCATGCGGGATGTGGAATACGGCTGGATCCTGCGCTACCTGCACTCCACCGGTGCATCGGCGTTCTTCATCGTCGTCTACCTGCACATGTTCCGCGGCCTGCTCTACGGTTCCTACCAGAAGCCGCGTGAACTGGTGTGGCTGTTCGGCATGCTGATCTACCTGGCGCTGATGGCCGAAGCCTTCATGGGCTACCTGCTGCCGTGGGGCCAGATGTCGTACTGGGGTGCCCAGGTGATCATCTCGCTGTTCGGTGCCATTCCGGTGATCGGTGGCGACCTCACCCAATGGATCCGTGGTGACTACCTGATCTCGGGTATCACTCTGAACCGCTTCTTCGCCCTGCACGTGGTTGCCTTGCCGATCGTGATTCTCGGCCTGGTGGTCCTGCACATCCTCGCCCTTCATGAAGTGGGTTCGAACAACCCCGATGGCGTCGACATCAAGAAGAAAAAGGACGAAAACGGTATCCCGCTGGACGGTATCCCGTTCCACCCGTACTACACCGTCAAGGATATTGTCGGCGTGGTGGTGTTCCTGTTCGTGTTCTGCGCCGTGGTGTTCTTCTTCCCGGAAATGGGCGGTTACTTTCTGGAGAAACCTAACTTCGAGCAGGCGAACGCCTTCAAGACCCCCGAGCACATTGCGCCTGTGTGGTACTTCACGCCGTTCTACGCGATCCTGCGTGCGGTGCCTGACAAGCTGATGGGCGTCATTGCCATGGGTGCGGCCATTGCCGTGTTGTTCGTCTTGCCCTGGCTCGACCGCAGCCCGGTCCGCTCCATGCGCTACAAGGGCTGGATCAGCAAGCTCTTCCTGCTGGTGTTCTGTGTGGCCTTCGTCATCCTCGGCATACTGGGCGTGCTGGCGCCGACACCTGGGCGTACCTTGCTGTCGCAGGTGTGCACGGTGTTGTACTTCGCCTACTTCCTGCTGATGCCGTTCTACACAAGGCTCGAGAAGACCAAACCGGTTCCGGAAAGGGTGACTGGCTGATGAAAAAGTTGATTGCAGTATTTTTGCTGGCAGTGATGCCTGCCTTTTCCTTCGCTGCCGAAACGGGCCTGGAGCTGGACAAGGTCGACATCGACCTGAGCGACAAGGCCGCCATGCAGGACGGTGCGCGTACCTTTGCCAACTATTGCATGGGTTGCCACAGTGCGAAGTTCCAGCGTTACGAGCGGGTTGCTGATGACCTGGGCATCCCCCACGAGCTGATGCTCGAGAAGCTGGTGTTCACCGGTGCCAAGATCGGTGACCACATGCAGATCGGCATGAAGCCCAGTGACGCCAAGACCTGGTTCGGCGCTGCACCGCCCGACCTGACCCTGGTGGCCCGAGTGCGTGGTACCGACTGGTTGTACACCTACCTGCGCAGCTTCTATGAGGACCCGTCGCGGCCTTATGGGGTGAACAACAAGGTGTTCCCGAACGTCGGCATGCCTAACGTGCTGGTCGGCTTGCAGGGTAACCAGGTGGTTGGCTGCAAGCAGGTGCAGACCGTAACCGATGGCAAGAAGCAATTCGACCCACTGACTGGTAGCCCGCTGACCCATGAAGCCTGCGACCAGCTGACCATTACGCCGAATTCCGGTACCCTGACGACCGAGCAGTTCGACGAGAAGGTCAAGAACCTGGTGACCTTCCTGGCCTATTCGGCCAACCCGGTCAAACTGGAAAGCCAGCGCATCGGTACCTACGTGTTGCTGTACCTGGCTTTCTTCTTCGTATTCGCCTATTTGCTCAAGCGTGAATACTGGAAGGACGTGCACTGATCACGCAGTAGTTTCTGGTTGTTGAACGCGCCCGTGGTGGCCTGGCAGATCTGCCAGGTCCCCACGGGCGCGTTTTCATTTACAGTTTTACAAGCATCCCGTGCGAGGAGGCGCTACATGGGCGTAACCAACAGGTTAGCCTGCTATTCCGACCCCGCTGATCACTATTCTCATCGGGTACGCCTCGTGCTCGCCGAGAAGGGTATCAGCGTGCAGGTCATCGATGTCGACCCCAGTCGCCTGCCGCCCAAGCTGGCCGAGGTGAACCCTTACGGCAGCGTGCCGACCCTGGTCGACCGTGACCTGGCGCTGTATGAATCGACCGTGGTGATGGAATACCTCGAGGAGCGTTATCCACATCCGCCGCTGATGCCGGTGTACCCGGTTGCGCGGGGGAACAGTCGCTTGCTGATGCACCGCATCCAGCGCGACTGGTGCTCCCTGGCCGATACCGTGCTCGATCCGCGCAGCAGCGAGGCTGACCGAGCCGAAGCGCGCAAGGCGTTGCGTGAGAGCCTGACCGGGGTCTCGCCGTTGTTCGGCGAGTTCGCCTGCTTCATGAGTGAGGAGCAAAGCCTGGTCGATTGTTGTCTACTGCCCATACTCTGGCGTCTGCCGGTGTTGGGCATCGAGTTGCCGCGGCAAGCCAAGCCGCTGCTGGAATACATGGAGCGGCAGTTTGCCCGCGAGCCTTTCCAGGCGAGCCTGTCCTCCGTAGAACGTGAAATGCGCAAGCTTTAAGGAGCCGTTGATGAACTCCAGTCGCCCCTATCTGGTTCGAGCACTGTACGAGTGGATCGTCGACAACGATTGCACGCCCCATATGCTGGTCAATGCCGAATTCCCGAAGGTCCAGGTGCCGGACGGTTTCGCCAGTGATGGCCAGATCGTGTTGAACATCTCGCCAAGTGCCGTGCGCAGCCTGCACATGGACAACGAGGCGGTCAGCTTCGAGGGCCGCTTCGGTGGCGTGGCCCACTCGCTGTACGTGCCGGTTGGCGCCATCCTGGGTATTTACGCCCGCGAGAATGGCCAAGGTATGGTCTTCGAGCTGGAGTCGCCCATGATGGATGACGATGAGCAGGAAGATGATGATGTGCAGCCGGATGACGATGGCCCGCCAGAGGGTGGTGGCCAGCCGCCACGCCCGACTGGTCGACCAAGTCTGAAAGTGGTCAAGTAATAAAAAAGGCGATCCAACCGGGTCGCCTTTTCTTTACTGCCAGCCCTGCTTACAGGTCGCTGATGGTGCGTACCTGGTTCTTGTTGATGCGGGTACGCTTGCCATCGAGTTGCTGGAACTCGTAGAAGCCGGCGTCACGGTCGAACTTCGGTACGTCGACGGCCTGGAATTCACGGCCATCGTTGAGGGTGATCAGGCTTGGTGTAGAGCAGCCGGCCAGGGTGGCGAAAGTGCCGAACAGCAGGGCAGGCAGCAGAAGCTTTTTCATGCGGTGTTTCCTGGTTTTTCTGAAGCGTGGGGCAGTGTTGTTGCTTGTGCTGGCCTTTTCGCGGGTAAACCCGCTCCCACAGGAATACAACAAGCCTCGAAAGCTGTGAGATTCGTGTGGGAGCGGGTTTACCCGCGAAGAGGCCGGTGCAGGTAATCAGTGAATCAGTCGATGTACTCGAACAGCTTGACGATCTTCTGCACGCCCGAAACGCCCTGTACCACGGCAGTGGCCGAGTTGGCCTCCTGTTGGGTCACCAGGCCAAGCAGGTAAACGATGCCGTTCTCGGTAATTACCTTGATGCGCGAGCTGGGCACGGCATTGTCGGTCAGCATCTGGGTCTTGATCTTGGTGGTCAGCCAGGCGTCGTTGTTGCGCGCCAGGATGGAGGAGGGCTGCATCACCTGCAGCTCGTTGTGCACTTTCTTGACGCGCTGTACCTGGCTGGCAGTCTGCTCGGCGAGGCTCTTGAGGTCGGCGCGCGGTGTTTGGCCGGCCAGCAGGACGATGCCGTTGTAGCTGCTGACAACGATGTGCGAACCTTTGTCCAGGTCAGGGCTGGCCTTGGCGATGTTGACCGAGGCCTTGGTTTCGATCAGCGAGTCGTCGATCTTGCTGCCGATGGTGCGCGTTCCGCGATCGTCCTCGATTGGCGAATTGCGGGTAGAGGTCAGCACCGAGCTGCAACCAGTGACGCTCAGGCATAGGGTCAGGGCCATAAGGCCGAGGCGCGTAGGGGTCATTCTTCACTCCCGAACAGTTGGCTGTCGATCAGATCACACAGGCAGTGGATCGCCAGCAGGTGGACTTCCTGGATACGCGCGGTAACCGTCGAAGGCACGCGGATTTCCACGTCTTCGGGCAGCAGCAGCGAAGCCATGCCGCCGCCATCGCGACCAGTCAATGCTACGACAATCATTTCGCGGTCATGTGCGGCCTGGATCGCCTGAATCACGTTGGCCGAATTGCCGCTGGTGGAGATCGCCAGCAGAACGTCACCGGGCTGGCCCAGCGCGCGGATCTGCTTGGAAAAGACTTCGTTGTAGCTGTAGTCGTTGGCGATCGAGGTCAGGGTCGAGCTGTCGGTGGTCAGCGCGATGGCCGGCAGGCTCGGGCGTTCGCGCTCGAAGCGATTGAGCAGCTCGGAGGAAAAGTGCTGGGCATCGCCGGCCGAGCCGCCGTTGCCACAGGCGAGCATCTTGCCCTCGTTGAGCAGCGCGTTGACCATGACCAGGCTGGCCTGCTCGATGTGCGGTGCCAGGATGTCCATTGCCTGTTGCTTGGTATCGATGCTGGCCTGGAATAGCCGGCGAATTCGGGATTGCATGTCCATCTGGTGACCTTAAGTGGGGCGGTGGCCTTTGCTACGCGCAACAACGACCAGCCCGCGAAACATAGAGCAAAAAAATCGGAATGGGTTCAGCATTCGAAGGCGTTTTTCAGCCATTGAAGCGGTCTGCCTGCATGGTGGCTGCCCTGCAGGGCGACTACGTCGAAGCGGCAGGGGTGGTTGCCCCAGTGGGGCTCCTTCTGCAGGAACAGGCTGGCGGCGAGCACCAACCGTTTCTGCTTGCGCCCGTCGATACTGCCGAGGGCGCCACCGAAGCCCGCGTGCAACCGGTAGCGGACTTCGACGAATACTACTGTATCGGCGTCGAGCATGACCAGATCAAGCTCACCGCCTTTGCATCGCCAGTTGCGCGCCAGCAGTTGCAGGCCTTGCCCTTGAAGGTACTCAAGGGCCTGGGTTTCCGCTGCCTGCCCGGCGCTGGTGGGCGACGCTGCTGCCATCAGCGGGCGGTATCAGGCAGGCGCTGGACCTGGCCGCGGACGAACTCGGCCCAAGGCAGCTGGCGCTCGACACGCTGGTTGGCGTTCATGCTCAGGCTGCCTGAAAGGCCCAGTACGCGGTTGTCCGGCAGTGCTTTCAGCTGGCCCAGGCGCGGCGCGAGGCTGTAGGCGTCGACGCCCATGGCATACAGGCGGCCAAGGCTGCCGGCCGCTTGCGGCCACTGCTGCACGACCTGCTGGCGCAGGCTGTTGCTGGTGTCCAGCAGCCACGGGGTTTCGCAGAAGCGGATACCGTTCATGTCGTTGTACTGGTTGACGTCACCACTGGCGCTGTACAGGTTCGAGGTGGCGTAGACCGGTACGTCACCGGCGTACTGGAAGTTCAGGGTCGGCTTGATCTGCTGGGCCTGTTGCGGGGTCGAGGCGAGGAAGATGAAGTCGATGTCCTGGCGGCGCGACGGCTGCGCGGCGATGCTGCCACCTACCGTGCTCTGCAGGCTCTTGGCGCGGCCTTCGCTCTGGCGCAGCTGGAACAGGTCGGCAATCTGCTGGGCCAGTGCGACGGGCTGGGCAATGCGCTCGGCGGCGAGCAGAGTGCCACCGTTGCCTTCCCAGTCCTGGCGGAAGGCGGCAAGCACGCGATCGCCCCATTCGCCGCTCGGTACCAGGGCAACTGCGCGGACCATGCCATCGGCGCGGGCGCGGCGGGCTACTTCACGGGCTTCGTCTTCGGCAGCCAGGCCGAACTGGAACAGCTGCGGTGGAGCCTTCTGGCCGGCGTCGGCGTAGTTCAGGGCCAGGGTGGTGATCGGCAGTTGTTGCTTGGCAGCCAGTTGCTTGACCAGCGGTTTTTCCAGCGGGCCGATGACCAGCTGTACGCCTGCGGCCTGGGCCTGGCGATAGAAGTCGTCGAGCGAGCCAATGCGAGAGCTGTCGAATACCTGCACGGCTGGCGCCTGCTGGCCGGCTTGTTGGGCCTGGAAGTGTGCAGCCATGAAGCCGTCACGCAGGGCGCGGGCAACACCAGCAAGCGGGCCTTCCTGAGGCAGCAGCAGTGCAATCTTGGTCAGCGGTTGGCTGGCCAGCTCCTTGAGCTTGGTCAGAGCCTGCGGCAGTTGCTGGGCGGCCGGGTGGTCCGGGTGCTGCTTGACCCAGGCGTCGATCGCCGCTTGCTGCTGCTCCAGGGTGCCGGCGCTTTTTACCGCGAAGGCCAGGCTGGTCCAGCCGGCAAGGGTCTGGTCGTTGCCTGGCTGCTGCAGTTGCTCTGCCGGCAGCGAGGCGACCAGTGCCCAGATGGCGTCATTGTTGGCGCTGGCGGCCTGACCGCTGAGCAGCGGGCCCAGCAGCACGCGCTGTTGCGCGGCGGCGAGGGCCTGGCCATCGGCTTCGAGGGCGGCCGCGTGCACGCTGTAGGTGCGCGCTTGCTGTTCTTCCGGCAGTTCGGCGACGCGCTGCAGGCTGGGGTGGGCCAGGGCGGCCAGGGCAGCCTTGGGCTGGTTGCGGCTCATGGCCAGCTCGGCACCGAGGGTGCTGGCGAACACTTGCTGGGCCGGCTTGAGCGTGTCCAGCGGCACCTGCTCGAGGATGCGTGCGGCGCGTGGGAAGTCCTTCTGCCTGTAGGCCAGGTCGGCTGCGCTCAGGCGCAGCAGCGCGGCGTCTTCCGCGGACTTGCTGGAAGCAGCCTTTTCGAGCAGTTGCTCGATGCTGGCGTCCGGGGTGCGTGGCAGTTCGCCCAGGCTGGATGAGGGCGAGCTGGCGCAGGCTGCCAGCAAGGCAGCAAGGCAGAGGGCTGTGAACAGCCGCAGGCAAGCGATCATGTAAAGGTCCTGTTACTCGATCAAGGTGGCCGGCAATTGTACCCAAGCGCTGGCCGGGGCGCGATGTTGCCGTGTCGATCCTTCACTATAGGAGGCCTGCCATCGGTCGTCGGCGAAGTTCTTTGCGCCCTGTTGCAGGCGCTCGGGCTACAATGGCGCCTTTGATCCGAACGACAGGTGTGCGCAGTGACTGATGTGGCAGGGGCTTCGAAATCCACGGTGGGGACGCTGTATGTGGTCGCAACCCCTATCGGCAACCTCGACGACATGAGTGCCCGGGCGCTGAAGGTGCTGGCGGACGTGGCCCTGATCGCGGCGGAAGATACCCGTCATTCGATCCGTCTGCTGCAGCACTTCGGCATCGACACGCCGCTGGCGGCATGCCATGAGCACAACGAGCGTGACGAGGGCGGGCGTTTTCTCACCAAGCTGCTGGCGGGCGAGAACGTTGCGTTGGTTTCCGATGCCGGCACGCCGCTGATTTCCGATCCGGGTTACCACCTGGTGCGCCAGGCGCGTGCTGCGGGGGTAAATGTGGTGCCGGTGCCGGGCGCCTGCGCTCTGATCGCCGCGCTGTCGGCAGCCGGCCTGCCGTCGGACCGCTTCATCTTCGAAGGCTTCCTGCCGGCCAAGGCGGCGGGACGGCGGGCGCGCCTGGAGCAGGTAAAGGAAGAGCCGCGCACGCTGATCTTCTACGAGGCCCCGCACCGTATCCTGGAATGCCTTGAAGACATGGAGGCGGTATTCGGTGGCGAGCGCCCGGCGCTATTGGCGCGTGAACTGACCAAGACCTTCGAGACCCTCAAGGGCCTGCCCCTGGCCGAGCTTCGCGCGTTCGTTGCTGGTGACAGCAACCAGCAGCGCGGTGAGTGCGTGGTACTGGTCGGTGGCTGGAGTGCGCCGGAGGGCGAACAGGCGGTCAGTGCCGAGGCGCAACGGGTGCTCGACCTGCTGCTGGCCGAGCTGCCACTCAAGCGGGCGGCGGCGCTGGCTGCGGAAATTACCGGGGTGCGCAAGAACCTGCTGTATCAACTTGCACTGGAAAAGCAGAAAGCCGAATAGTGGCATATTGATATAAATGCCGGTATTGCTTGTTCTTGGGCGCGCGTGCCGTTAATCTTGGCGGCGGAGAGTCGATCGGACAGTCGCTGCCTGCTTTTGTTCCGCAACAGCAGGGGGAGGAAAGTCCGGGCTCCATAGGGCAGAGTGCCAGGTAACGCCTGGGAGGCGCGAGCCTACGGAAAGTGCCACAGAAAATAACCGCCTAAGCACTTCGGTGCCGGTAAGGGTGAAAAGGTGCGGTAAGAGCGCACCGCACGGCTGGCAACAGTTCGTGGCTAGGTAAACCCCACTCGGAGCAAGACCAAATAGGGTTCCATCAGGCGTGGCCCGCGTCGGAACCGGGTAGGTTGCTAGAGGCGTCCAGTGATGGCCGTCGTAGAGGAATGACTGTCCTCGACAAAACCCGGCTTACAGATCGACTCTCCACCTTTCCCTCCCTGCTTTATTCGATAGCAGATGTCCTCTGGTAATACCGAAAAAATCTTACTCTTAATAATTCACTTTAACTTCGAACTCCATTCGCCTGCGTGGGTTTGATTTTTCTCGTGTTTTTTTCTGCTCGGTAGTCCTTCCGCATTCCTTTATTGCGCTAAATCTCGGTCCTGTAAGGCTTTTCCTTCCGAACGTGCCTTGACGGTGCTGCGGGCGGATTCCTATAGTGTGCGCAAGTGGCAGAAAGTGGGATGAAGTGGGTTTTCTGACACAAAAAAGCTAACATTGTGGGGAATCGCAGCCGTGTTCCGCGGAGCCAACGCCGTCAGCCTCGATGCCAAGGGCCGTCTCGCCATGCCGAGCCGGTACCGTGACGAGCTCGATTCGCGTTGCAATGGTCAGCTGATCGTGACCATCGACGCCGTTGACCCCTGCTTGTGTGTTTATCCCCTCGATGAGTGGGAGCAGATAGAAGCCAAGTTGCGTGCCTTGCCATCGTTGCGTGAGGAAAACCGCCGCCTTCAGCGTTTGCTGATCGGTAACGCGGTTGACCTGGAGCTCGATGGCAGTGGGCGTTTCCTGGTGCCGCCCCGTCTGCGTGAGTACGCCAAGCTCGACAAGAAGGCGATGCTGGTGGGGCAACTGAACAAATTCCAGCTGTGGGATGAAGATGCCTGGAACGCGGTTTCGGCAGCAGACCTTGCAGCTATTCAACAACCGGGCGCCATGCCCGACGAATTGCGTGACCTGATCCTGTGACCATAGATAGCGGCTTCAACCACATTACCGTCCTGCTCGACGAAGCTGTCGAGGCATTGGCCCTGCGCGCCGACGGTTGCTATCTGGACGGCACCTTTGGCCGTGGCGGGCACAGCCGGCTGATTCTCAGCAAGCTCGGGCCGCAAGGGCGGCTGCTGGGTTTCGACAAAGATCCACAGGCGATTGCCACGGGGCAAGCGCTGGCGGCCGAAGACGGCCGCTTTGTCATTGTGCAGCGCAGCTTTGCCGAGCTGGGGGCGGAAGTGGCCGAGCGTGGCCTGGATGGCAAGGTCAGCGGCGTATTGCTGGACCTGGGCGTTTCCTCGCCGCAGCTGGATGACCCCGAGCGGGGCTTCAGCTTCCTCAATGATGGCCCGCTCGACATGCGCATGAACCCGGACCAGGGCATCAGCGCCGCCGAGTTCATCGCCACTGCACCTGAAGAAGAAATAGCCCGTGTGTTCAAGGAGTACGGCGAAGAGCGTTTCGCCAAGCGCATGGCTCGCGCCGTGGTGCAGCGCCGCGAACAGCAACCGTTCACCCGCACCGGCGACCTCGCCGAGGTGCTGAAGGTGGCCAACCCGGCCTGGGAGAAGGGCAAGAACCCGGCGACCCGCGCCTTCCAGGGCCTGCGCATTCACGTCAACAACGAACTGGGTGATCTCGAGGCAGGCCTGGAGGCCGCGATCGATGCGCTGGAAGTGGGCGGCCGCCTGGCAGTGATCAGCTTCCATTCGCTGGAAGACCGCATCGTCAAGCTGTTCATGCGCAAGCTGGCCAAGGGCGAGGCTGACAACCTGCCGCGCAACCTGCCGGTACAGCACAAGGTCTTCGAGCCGAAAATCAAGCTCATCGGCAAGGCTCAGTTCGCTTCCGACGCCGAGCTCAAGGCCAACCCGCGGGCGCGCAGCGCCGTTATGCGGGTGGCGGAGAAGCTGCGGTGAGCAGGCTGTTTGCCAAACCTTTGCCAGGCGGAAGCTTCCTGATGCTTCTGCTGTTCGTTGCCGTGCTGGTTTCGGCCATCGCCGTGTCCTACAGCGCGCACTGGAACCGTCAGTTGCTCAACACGCTGTACGGCGAATTGAACGAACGTGACAAGGCCCAGGCCGAATGGGGCCGGCTGATTCTCGAACAAAGCACCTGGACCGCCGCCAGTCGCATCGAGAACCTGGCTTCCGAGCAACTGAAGATGCGCGTACCTTCGGCTGACGAAGTGCGGATGGTGGCGCCATGATGAAGCTCGAAGGCGCACTCTACCCCTGGCGCTTCCGCGTGGTGATCGGCTTGCTGGCGCTGATGGTCGGTGCCATCTGCTGGCGCATCATCGACCTGCAGGTAGTCGACCGTGACTTCCTCAAGGGGCAGGGCGATGCGCGCAGCCTGCGTCACATCCCTATCCCGGCTCACCGCGGCCTGATCACCGACCGTAACGGTGAACCGTTGGCGGTCAGTACCCCGGTCACCACCCTGTGGGCCAACCCCAAGGAAATGCAGGCCTCCAAGGACCGCTGGCCGCAGCTGGCAGCAGCACTGGGGCAGAACCCGCAGCAGCTGACCGAGCGCCTGACCCAGCAGGCCAGCAAAGAGTTCATCTACCTGGTCCGCGGCCTGACCCCGGAGCAGGGCCAGCATGTGCTCGACCTGAAAGTGCCGGGCGTGTATGGCCTGGAAGAATTCCGCCGCTTCTACCCGGCCGGTGATGTCACCGCGCACATGGTCGGCTTCACCGACCTCGACGACCACGGTCGCGAAGGGGTGGAGCTGGCCTATGACGAATGGCTGGCTGGCGTACCCGGCAAGCGGCAGGTGATCAAGGACCGGCGCGGCCGGCTGATCAAGGACATCCAGGTAACCAAGAACGCCAAGGCCGGGAAGACCTTGGCGTTGTCGATAGACCTGCGCCTGCAGTACCTGGCCACCCGCGAGCTGCGCAACGCCATTGCCGAACAGGACGCCAAGGCCGGCAGCCTGGTGATCATGGACGTCAAGACCGGTGAGGTCCTGGCCATGGTCAACCAGCCGACCTACAACCCCAACAACCGCCGCAGCATGTTCCCGGCCGCCATGCGTAACCGCGCGATCATCGACGTGTTCGAGCCGGGCTCCACGGTCAAGCCGATCTCCATGAGCGCGGCGCTGCAAAGTGGTCGCTGGAAGCCGACCGACAAGGTCGAGGTGTACCCGGGCAGCCTGCAAATTGGTCGCTACACCATCAAGGACGTGTCCAAGAGCGAAGGCCCGATCCTCGACCTGACCGGTATCCTGATCAACTCCAGTAACGTCGGCATGAGCAAGATCGCCTTCGACATCGGCGGCGAGGCCATCTACCGGGTCATGTCCCAGGTCGGCCTGGGCCAGTACACCGGCCTTGGCTTCCCCGGCGAGCGCGTCGGCAACCTGCCCAACCATCGCGAGTGGCGCAAGGCCGAGACTGCGACCCTGTCTTATGGCTATGGCGTGTCGGTGACCGCTCTGCAGCTGGTGCATGCATACGCGGCGCTGGCCAACGACGGCAAGATGGTGCCGCTGTCGATCCTCAAGGTCGACAAGGCCCCGGAAGCGGTGCAGGCCATTCCGAAGGAAACCGCCGAAACCATTCAGGGCATGCTGCAACAGGTGATCGAAGCACCGCGCGGCGTGTTCCGCGCCCAGGTGCCGTTCTACCACGTGGCCGGCAAGTCCGGTACCGCGCGTAAAGCCACCGTGGGCTCCAAGGGCTACACCGAAAACGCCTACCGCTCGCTGTTCGCCGGCTTCGGGCCGATGAGCGACCCGCGCTACGCCATCGTCGTGGTGATCGATGAGCCTGGCAAGGGCGGTTACTTCGGTGGCTTGGTTTCGGCACCGGTATTCAGCAAGGTCATGTCCGGCACACTGCGCCTGATGAACGTTCCGCCAGACAACCTGCCGCCACCGGCACCCGTCGAACAATCGCAAGTCAATGCAGCTGCAACCGCCAAGGGAGGGCGTGGATGATGACAATGCCATTGAGCAAGCTTTTCGCTCACGCCAGCCGTGACCCGTTGATCCGTGAACTGACGCTGGACAGCCGCAATGTGCGCCCGGGTGATCTGTTCCTGGCTGTTCCGGGTGCCAAGGTCGATGGCCGCGAGCATATCGCCGATGCCCTGGCGCGTGGCGCTGCCGCCGTAGCCTATGAAGAGCAGGGCGCGAGCGTCCTGCCAATCACCGATGTGCCGCTCATCCCGGTCAAGGGCCTGATCGCCCAGCTTTCGGATATCGCAGGTCGCTTCTATGGCGAACCAAGCCGCCAGCTGAATCTGGTGGGCGTTACCGGTACCAACGGCAAGACCAGCGTCACCCAGCTGGTGGCTCAGGCGCTGGATTTGCTTGGCCAGCGTTGTGGCCTGATCGGCACCTTGGGTACCGGCTTCTATGGTGAGCTGCAGAGTGGCCGCCTGACCACGCCCGACCCGATCGCCGTACAGTCGACCCTCAATGACCTCAAGAAAGGTGGCGCCAAAGCCGTGGCCATGGAGGTTTCCTCCCACGCACTGGAGCAGGGCCGGGTCGCCGCTCTGGAATTCGACATTGCGGTCATGACCAACCTGTCCCGCGACCACCTGGACTACCACGGCAGCATGGAGGCCTATGAGGCCGCCAAGGCCAAGCTGTTCGCCTGGCCGAGCCTGCGTTGCCAGGTGGTCAACCTGGATGACGATTTCGGCCGTCGCCTGGCCGCCGATTTTGCCCGCCGCCCGAGTGTCGACCATATCGAAACCCGGTTGCTCAGCTACAGCCTGGAGAACCCGGAGGCCTCGCTGTACTGCCGTGAAGCCGTGTTCAATGACGATGGCGTGTGCGCCACCCTGGTCACCGCCCAGGGCGAACGTACCCTGCGCAGCCAGTTGCTGGGCCGCTTCAACCTGAGCAACATGCTCGCCGCCGTGGCGACTCTGTTGGCGCTGGACTATGCGCTGGACGAAATCCTCGAGGTCACCCGGAAACTGCAGGGGCCTATCGGCCGTATGCAGCGCCTGGGTGGGGGCGACAAGCCGTTGGTGGTGGTCGACTATGCGCACACCCCGGACGCCCTGGAGAAAGTGCTCGAAGCCCTGCGCCCGCATGCGCACGGCAAGCTGCTGTGCCTCTTCGGCTGCGGCGGCGACCGAGACCGCGGCAAGCGCCCGCTGATGGCTGAAGTGGCCGAGCGCCTGGCCGACCGCGTGCTGGTAACAGACGACAACCCGCGTACTGAAGACCCGCTGCGCATCTTTGACGACATCCGCCCGGGTTTCACCAAGCCTGTCGAAGTCGAGTTCGTTGCCGGTCGTGGCGAAGCCATCGCGCACCTGATCGCCACCGCCGCTGCCGACGATGTGATCGTGCTGGCCGGCAAGGGGCACGAGGATTACCAGGAGATCAATGGCGAGCGCCATGATTTCTCCGATTTGACCGAGGCCGAAAAGGCACTTGCAGCCTGGGAGGCTCCACATGCTTAAGCCGATGTCACTCAGCCAGCTGACCACAGCACTGAGTGGTCAACAAATCGGTGCTGACGCCACCTTCACCGGCGTCAGCATCGACAGCCGCAGTGTTGGCGCCGGGCAATTGTTCGTCGCCCTGGCTGGCCCGCGCTTCGATGGCCACGACTACCTGGCCGATGTGAAGGCCAAGGGCGCTGTCGCTGCCCTGGTCGAGCGTGAAGTGGCCGATGTCGACCTGCCGCAGCTGCTGGTCGCCGATTGCCGCCTGGCCCTCGGCCAGCTTGGCGCGCTGAACCGTGCTGCCTTCGACAAGCCGGTGGTGGCCATCACCGGTTCCAGCGGCAAGACCACGGTCAAGGAGATGCTCGCCAGCATCCTGCGCACCCGTGGCCTGGTGCACGCCACCCGCGGCAACCTGAACAACGACCTCGGCGCGCCGCTGACCCTGCTGGAGATCGCCCCCGAGCACAGCGCCGCGGTGATCGAGCTGGGCGCCTCGCGCATTGGCGAGATCCGCTACACCGTCGGCCTGACCCGGCCCCAGGTGGTCATCATCAACAACGCCGGCACCGCCCACGTTGGCGAGTTCGGCGGCCCGGAAAAGATCGTCGAAGCCAAGGGCGAGATTCTCGAAGGCCTGGGCGAGGGCGGTATCGCCATCCTCAACCTGGACGACAAGGCCTTTGATATATGGAAGGCACGTGCCGGCGCGCACAAGGTCTTCAGCTTTGCCCGCAACAATCCAAAGGCCGATTTCCATGCCTCTGACATCGGCCGCGATGCCCGTGGTTGCCCGTCGTTCAAGCTGCATGGCGCTGGCGACACGGTAGACGTGCAACTCAATGTGCTCGGTGAGCACAACGTCAGCAATGCCCTGGCCGCCGCTGCCGCTGCCCATGCCGTTGGTCTGAGCCTGAGCGGCATCGCCGCAGGCCTGGCTGCCGTGCAACCGGTCAAGGGCCGTACCGTGGCGCAGATTGCGCCGAACGGCGTGCGGGTGATCGACGACAGTTACAACGCAAATCCCACCTCCATGTGCGCGGCCATTGATATACTCGCCGGCTTTTCCGGGCGCACCGTCTTGGTGCTTGGGGATATCGGCGAACTGGGGCAATGGGCGGAAGAAGGCCACCGTCAGGTGGGTGACTACGCGCGTGGCAAGGTCGACGCCCTGTACGCAGTGGGTTCCAACATGACACACGCGGTCAAGGCGTTCGGAGCCAATGGCCGCCATTTCGCTACTCAAGCTGAGCTGATCGACGCGGTTGGCGCCGAGAATGCCAGCGACACCACTATCTTGATCAAGGGCTCGCGCAGCGCTGCGATGGAAAACGTCGTGGCGGCATTGTGCGGTGCCAGCGGGGAGAAACATTAATGCTGCTGCTGTTGGCCGAGTATCTGCAACAGTTCCACAAAGGCTTCGCGGTCTTCCAGTACCTGTCCCTGCGCGGGATTCTGGGTGTGCTGACCGCGTTGTCCCTGGCGCTGTGGCTGGGGCCGTGGATGATCCGTACCCTGCAAATCCGCCAGATCGGCCAGGCCGTGCGTAACGACGGCCCGCAATCGCACTTGTCCAAGTCCGGCACCCCGACCATGGGTGGGGCGCTGATCCTGTCCGCCATCGCCGTCAGCACGCTGCTGTGGGCCGACCTGACCAACCGCTACGTGTGGGTGGTGCTGATCGTTACCCTGGCATTCGGTGCCATCGGCTGGGTCGACGACTACCGCAAGGTGATCGAAAAGAACTCGCGTGGCCTGCCAAGCCGCTGGAAGTACTTCTGGCAGTCGGTGTTCGGCCTGGCTGCAGCCATCTTCCTTTACAAGACCGCGCCGACCAGCGTCGAAACCACGCTGATCCTGCCGTTCATCAAGGATGTCACCATTCCGCTGGGCATCGGCTTCGTCGTGCTGACCTACTTCGTCATTGTCGGTTCGAGCAACGCGGTCAACCTCACTGACGGCCTCGACGGCCTGGCGATCATGCCGACGGTGATGGTCGGCGGCGCTCTGGGCATCTTCTGCTACCTGTCGGGCAACGTTAAGTTCGCCGAATACCTGCTGATCCCCTATGTGCCGGGCTCGGGCGAGCTGATCGTGTTCTGCGGCGCGCTGATCGGTGCCGGCCTGGGCTTCCTGTGGTTCAACACCTACCCAGCGCAGGTATTCATGGGTGACGTCGGTGCGCTGGCGCTGGGCGCTGCGCTGGGCACCATCGCCGTGATCGTCCGCCAGGAAATCGTGCTGTTCATCATGGGCGGCGTGTTCGTCATGGAAACCCTGTCGGTGGTGATCCAGGTTGCCTCCTTCAAGCTGACCGGCAAGCGCGTGTTCCGCATGGCGCCGATCCACCACCACTTTGAACTCAAGGGCTGGCCAGAGCCACGGGTGATCGTCCGCTTCTGGATCATCACCGTGATCCTGGTGCTGATCGGCCTTGCAACCCTGAAACTGAGGTAGATGAGCGTGTCCTTGATCGCTTCCGACCAATTCCGCATCGTTGTCGGCCTCGGCAAGAGCGGCATGTCCCTGGTTCGCTTCCTGGCGAGCCGGGGCATTGCCTTTGCGGTCGCCGACACCCGCGAGCAACCGCCGGAACTGGACACCCTGCGCCGTGATTACCCGCAGGTGGAAGTGCGCTGTGGTGAACTGGACGTGGACTTCCTGTGCCGCGCCAACGAGCTGTACGTCAGCCCCGGCCTGGCCCTTGCCACCCCGGCCTTGCAGCAGGCGGCCGCGCGTGGGGTGAAGCTGTCCGGTGACATCGAACTGTTCGCCCGCCACGCCAAGGCTCCGATCATTGCCATCAGCGGCTCCAACGCCAAGAGCACCGTCACTACCCTGGTCGGCGAAATGGCCGCCAAGGCGGGCAAGCGCGTGGCGGTGGGCGGCAACCTCGGTACCCCGGCGCTGGACCTGCTGGCCGATGACGTCGAGCTGTACGTGCTGGAACTGTCCAGCTTCCAGCTGGAAACCACCGACCAGCTCAACGCCGAAGTGGCCACCGTGCTGAACATCAGCGAAGACCACATGGACCGCTACAGCGGCCTGCCGGCCTACCACCTGGCCAAGCACCGGATCTTCCGTGGTGCCCGTCAGGTCGTGGTCAACCGCCAGGACGCCCTGAGCCGACCGCTGCCGGTGGAAGGCCGCCCATGCTGGACCTTCGGTCTCAACCAACCGGATTTCAAGGCCTTCGGCCTGCGTGAAGTGGACGGCGAAAAATACCTGGCGTTCGAGTTCCAGGCGCTGATGCCGGCACGTGAGCTGAAGATTCGTGGCGCCCACAATCAGAGCAACGCCCTGGCGGCTCTGGCTCTGGGGCACGCTGCCGGCCTGCCGTTCGAACCAATGCTCGAGGCACTGCGCGAGTTCGGCGGCCTGGCCCACCGTTGCCAGTGGGTGCGCGAGCGCAACGGCGTGAACTGGTACGACGATTCCAAGGCCACCAACGTCGGTGCTGCCCTGGCCGCGATCGAAGGCCTGGGTTCCGACATCGAAGGCAAACTGGTGCTGATCGCCGGTGGCGACGGCAAGGGCGCCGACTTCGCCGCGTTGCGCGAGCCGGTCAAGCGCTTCTGCCGCGCCGTGGTGCTGCTTGGCCGTGATGCCGAGCGCCTGGCCGAAGCCCTGGGTGATGGCGTGCAACTGGTCCGCGTTAAGTCTCTTGACGAGGCTGTAAAGCAATGCGCCGAACTGGCCCGGGCGGGTGATGCCGTGCTGTTGTCGCCGGCGTGCGCCAGCCTCGACATGTTCAAGAACTTCGAAGAACGCGGGCGCCTGTTCGCCCAGGCAGCGGGAGGCCTTGCATGATCTTTGGCATCCTCAAGCCCTATCCGTCGCCGCTGATCAGCGGCCGTGGCATCGACCTGGACTTCGCGATGCTCGCCGGCTGCCTGGCTTTGCTGGGCCTGGGCCTGGTGATGATCACCTCGGCGTCCTCGGAAGTGGCTGCGGTGCAGTCTGGCAACCCGCTTTACCACATGTTCCGCCACTTGGTGTACGTGTTCCTCGGCCTGGTCGCCTGTGGCGCCACCATGATGGTGCCGATCGCCACCTGGCAGCGCATGGGCTTCCTGATGCTGCTGGGGGCCTTCGGCCTGCTGGTGCTGGTGCTGGTGCCGGGTATCGGCCGCGAAGTGAACGGTTCCATGCGCTGGATCGGCTTCAGCTTCTTCAACGTGCAGCCTTCGGAAATTGCCAAGGTGTTCGTGGTCATCTACCTGGCTGGCTACCTGGTGCGCCGGCAGACCGAGGTGCGCGAAACCTGGATGGGCTTCTTCAAACCGTTCATCGTGCTGCTGCCCATGGCTGCCCTGCTGCTGATGGAGCCGGACTTCGGTGCCACCGTGGTGATGATGGGCGCGGCGGCGGCCATGCTGTTCCTCGGCGGGGTGGGGCTGTTCCGCTTCAGCCTGATGGTGGTATTGGCGGTGGTCGCGGTGTTCGTCCTGGTACAGGCGCAGCCTTACCGGATGGCGCGCCTGATTACCTTTACCGACCCGTGGTCCGACCAGTTCGGCTCGGGCTACCAGCTGACCCAGGCGCTGATTGCCTTCGGCCGTGGCGAGTGGCTGGGCGTTGGCCTGGGCAACAGCGTGCAGAAGCAGTTCTACCTGCCTGAAGCGCACACCGACTTCGTGTTCTCGGTACTGGCCGAAGAACTCGGTGTGGTCGGCTCGCTGCTGACTATCGCGCTGTTCGTATTCGTGACTGTGCGTGCCCTGTATATCGGCCTGTGGGCGGAAAAAGCCAAACAGTTCTTTGCCGCTTATGTTGCGTTCGGCCTTGCCTTCCTGTGGATCGGCCAGTTCCTGATCAACATCGGTGTGAACGTCGGCCTGCTGCCGACCAAGGGCCTGACCCTGCCGTTCCTCAGCTACGGGGGCAGCTCGCTGGTGATCTGCTGTGCCTGCGTGGGCCTGTTGCTGCGTATCGAGTGGGAAAGCCGTACGCACCTGGGCAGTGAGGAGCACGAATTCAGCGAAAGCGATTTTGCCGAGGAGACCAATCATGGCCGCTGACGGCAGGAACGTACTGATCATGGCGGGCGGCACCGGTGGCCACGTATTCCCGGCCCTGGCCTGCGCCCGTGAATTCCAGGCGCGCGGTTACAGCGTGCACTGGCTGGGCACCCCGCGTGGCATCGAGAACGAACTGGTGCCCCAGGCCGGCCTGCCGTTGCATCTGATCCAGGTCAGTGGCCTTCGCGGCAAGGGCAAGCTGTCGTTGCTCAAGGCGCCGTTGACCCTGATCAAGGCCGTGCTGCAGGCGCGGCGTATCGTGCGTGAGCTCAAGCCGGTATGCGTGGTCGGCTTCGGTGGCTATGTGACCGGCCCAGGTGGCGTGGCCGCACGCCTGTGCGGCGTACCGCTGGTGATCCACGAGCAGAACGCCCGCGCCGGTACTACCAACCGCCTGCTGCTGCCGCTGGCTGCCCGCGTGTGCGAAGCCTTCCCGGCCACCTTCGCCGCCAGCGACAAACTGCGCACCACCGGCAATCCTGTGCGCCCGGAGCTGTTCATGGATGCCCTGCGCGCGCCGCTGGCCGAGCGCCGTGCGCGCCTGCTGGTGATGGGCGGCAGCCTGGGGGCGGAACCATTGAACAAATTGTTGCCTAAGGCCCTGTCCGAAGTGCCCCCCGCGCTGCGGCCAGAGGTATTCCACCAGGCCGGCAAGCAACACGCGCCGGCCACCGCCGAGCGTTATCGCGAGGCGGGCGTCGAGGCTCAGGTAGAGCCCTTCATCAAGGACATGGCCCAAGCCTATGGCTGGGCCGACATTGTGGTGTGCCGGGCCGGCGCCCTGACCGTCAGCGAGCTGGCGGCAGCGGGCCTGCCTTCGATGCTGGTGCCATTGCCCCACGCGATCGACGACCACCAGACCCACAACGCCCAATATCTGGCCCGGGAAGGCGCTGCCTTCCTGATGCCACAAGCGACAACTGGCGCAGCGCAGCTCGCTGAACGCCTGAACGAGGTGCTGATGCAACCCGAGAAACTCAACGTCATGGCAGGCACCGCACGGCGCCTGGCCAAACCTGCCGCAACCAGCACCGTGGTCGATATCTGCCTGGAGGTGGCCCATGGTTGAAAGCCAGAAAGCCATGCCCCAGCCAAAGATGGGCCGTATCCGCCGTATCCACTTCGTCGGTATCGGCGGCGTGGGCATGTGCGGCATTGCCGAAGTGTTGCTGAACCTGGGCTATGAAGTGTCCGGTTCCGACCTGAAGGCTTCGCCGGTCACCGAGCGTCTGGAGTCGTTCGGCGCCGAGATTTTCGTCGGCCACCGCGCCGAGAACGCCGCCACTGCCGATGTGCTGGTGGTTTCCAGCGCCATCAACCCAGCCAACCCGGAAGTCGCCACCGCCCTCGAGCGGCGCATTCCGGTGGTGCCGCGCGCCGAGATGCTCGCCGAGCTGATGCGCTATCGCCATGGCGTGGCCGTTGCCGGCACCCACGGCAAGACCACCACCACCAGCCTGCTGGCCTCGGTGTTCGCCGCTGGCGGCCTGGACCCGACCTTCGTCATCGGTGGCCGCCTGACCGCTGCCGGCACCAATGCCCAGCTGGGTACCAGCCGCTACCTGATTGCCGAAGCGGACGAGAGCGATGCCAGCTTCCTGCACCTGCAACCGATGGTAGCCGTGGTCACCAACATCGACGCCGACCACATGGCGACCTACGAAGGTGACTTCAACAAACTGAAGAAAACCTTCGTCGAGTTCCTGCACAACCTGCCGTTCTACGGCCTGGCCGTGATGTGCCTGGACGACCCGGTGGTGCGCGAGATCCTGCCACAGGTCAAGCGCCCGACCGTGACCTATGGCTTCAGCGACGAGGCCGACATCCGCGCCATCAACGTGCGCCAGATGGGCATGCAGACCCACTTCACCGTGCTGCGTCGCGACCGCGAGCCGCTGGAGGTGTCGGTGAACATGCCCGGTAACCACAACGTGCTCAACGCCTTGGCCACCATCGCCATCGCCACCGACGAAGGCATCACCGACGAAGCCATTGTCCAGGGCCTGTCCGGGTTCCAGGGCGTCGGCCGCCGCTTCCAGGTGTACGGCGAACTGCCGGTCGAAGGCGGCAGCGTGATGCTGGTCGACGACTACGGCCACCACCCGACCGAAGTGGCTGCGGTGATCCAGGCCGTGCGCGGCGGTTGGCCAAGCCGTCGCCTGGTGATCGTCTACCAGCCGCACCGCTACAGCCGTACCCGCGACCTGTACGACGATTTCGTCCAGGTGCTGGGCGATGCCAACGTGCTGCTGCTGATGGAAGTCTACCCGGCTGGCGAAGAGCCGATCCCCGGCGCCGACAGCCGCCAGCTGTGCCACAGCATCCGCCAGCGCGGCAAGCTGGACCCGATATACATCGAACGTGGTGTCGACCTTGCGCCACTGGTCAAGCCACTGCTGCGCGCTGGCGACATCCTGATCTGCCAAGGTGCCGGTGATGTCGGCGGCCTGGCCCCTCAATTGATGAAAAGCCCGCTGTTCGCTGGCGCCAAGCAGGAGAAGTCGAAATGACCAGCGCCTACGACAAACTGCACTCGACCCTGGACGTCAAGGCGTTCGGCCGCGTCGCGGTGCTGTACGGCGGCAAGAGCGCCGAGCGCGAAGTGTCGCTCAAGTCCGGCGCCGCAGTGATCGACGCGCTGACCACCGCCGGTGTCGACGTGGTCGCCATCGACGTGGGGGACGACCTGCTCGACCGCCTGCAAAGCGAGAAGATCGACCGCGCCTTCATCATTCTCCACGGTCGTGGCGGTGAAGACGGCAGCATGCAAGGCCTGCTCGAGTGCCTGGGCATTCCCTATACCGGCAGTGGCATCCTTGCTTCGGCACTGGCCATGGACAAGCTGCGCACCAAGCAGGTGTGGCAGAGCCTGGGCATTCCGACTCCGCGCCACGCAGTGCTGGCGAGCGAAAGCGATTGTTTGCAGGCCAGTACGGAACTGGGCTTCCCGCTTATCGTCAAACCCGCCCATGAAGGTTCCAGCATCGGCATGGCCAAGGTGAACAGCGCCCAGGAACTGGTCGCCGCCTGGCAGGACGCAGCTAAATACGATTCCCAGGTACTGGTGGAGCAGTGGATCCACGGGCCGGAGTTCACCGTCGCGGTATTGCGCGGCCAGGTGCTGCCGCCGATCGCCCTGGGTACGCCGCACGTGTTCTACGACTACGACGCCAAGTACATCGCCAACGATACCCAGTACCGCATTCCGTGCGGCCTGGACAGCGTCAAGGAACAGGAACTGATCGACCTGACCGCGCGTGCCTGCGATGCCATCGGCATCGAAGGCTGGGGGCGGCTGGACGTGATGCAGGACGAGCAGGGCCGGTTCTGGCTGCTCGAAGTCAACACCGCACCCGGCATGACTGACCATAGCCTGGTGCCCATGGCGGCCCGCGCGGCCGGCCTGGACTTCCAGCAACTGGTGCTGGCAATCCTGGCCGAGAGCGTGGCGACGCGAGGTTAAAACCATGCAAGGCGCGATGATACGTCAGCAGCAACCCGTTACCGGCCGTAGCAAGCCGGTGCCGCGTGGTGCCAGCAGGCTGGTGGCCGACGAGCCCGTATCGGCGCGCCTGCCGCGGCCAAGCCTGGGTGGTCTCAAGCGCCTGCTGTGGCCGGTGCTGTTGGTGGCGGCCGGTTTTGGCGCCTACGAGGGCGCCATTCGCCTGATGCCATATGCCGACCGGCCGATCACCAAGATCGACGTGCAGGGCGACCTCAGCTACATCAGCCAGCAGTCGGTGCAGCAGCGTATCGCGCCCTATGTGGCAGCGAGCTTCTTCAGTGTCGACCTGCCGGCGATGCGCGCAGAGCTCGAGCAGATGCCGTGGATCGCCCACGCCGAAGTGCGCCGGGTGTGGCCCGACGAGGTGGTGATCCGCCTGGAAGAGCAGTTGCCGGTAGCGCGCTGGGGTGACGAAGCCTTGCTCAACAACCAGGGCCAGGCCTTCACCCCGCGCGAACTGGCCAACTACGAGCACCTGCCGCAGCTGGCCGGGCCGCAGCGTGCTCAGCAACAAGTCATGCAGCAGTATCAGGTATTGAGCCAGATGCTGCGCCCCCTGGGCTTTTCCATCGCTCGCCTGGAGCTGCGCGAGCGAGGCAGCTGGTTCCTGACCACGGGCGCGAGCAGCGCCGGGCCGGGCATCGAGCTGCTGCTGGGGCGCGACCATCTGGTGGAGAAGATGCGCCGTTTCATTGCCATTTACGACAAGACACTCAAAGACCAGATCACCACTATCGCCCGCATTGATCTGCGTTACTCCAACGGACTTGCCGTTGGTTGGCGGGAACCGATTGCACCGACGACGGCCCAACCCGCCGTTGCGAAGAATTAGAGAGAGGCAGGACCATGGCAAACGCGCATAGCGGCAAAATGATCGTCGGGCTGGACATCGGCACCTCCAAGGTGGTGGCGCTGGTGGGTGAAGTGGGCGAGGACGGCACCCTGGAAATCGTCGGGATCGGTACTCATCCGTCCCGCGGCCTGAAAAAAGGCGTGGTGGTGAACATCGAGTCCACCGTGCAGTCGATCCAGCGCGCCGTGGAAGAGGCGCAGCTGATGGCAGGCTGCCGCATCCACTCGGCCTTCGTCGGCGTGGCCGGCAATCACATCCGCAGCCTGAACTCCCACGGCATCGTCGCCATCCGCGACCGCGAGGTCAGCCTGGCCGACCTGGAGCGCGTACTCGACGCCGCCCAGGCCGTTGCCATCCCGGCCGACCAGCGCGTGCTGCACACCCTGCCGCAGGACTACGTGATCGACAACCAGGAAGGCGTGCGCGAGCCGCTGGGCATGTCTGGCGTACGTCTGGAAGCCAAGGTCCACGTGGTCACCTGCGCGGTCAACGCGGCGCAGAACATCGAGAAGTGCGTACGCCGTTGCGGCCTGGAAATCGACGACATCATCCTCGAGCAGTTGGCCTCGGCCTACTCGGTGCTGACCGACGATGAAAAAGAGCTGGGCGTGTGCCTGGTGGACATTGGCGGTGGCACTACCGACATCGCCATCTTCACCGAGGGCGCGATCCGTCACACCGCGGTGATTCCGATTGCTGGCGACCAGGTGACCAACGACATCGCCATGGCGCTGCGTACTCCGACCCAGTATGCCGAAGAAATCAAGATCCGCTACGCCTGCGCCCTGGCCAAACTGGCTGGCGCCGGCGAGACCATCAAGGTGCCGAGCGTGGGCGATCGCCCACCGCGCGAGCTGTCGCGCCAGGCCCTGGCCGAGGTGGTGGAGCCACGTTACGACGAGCTCTTCACCCTGATCCAGGCCGAACTGCGCCGCAGTGGCTACGAGGACCTGGTGCCGGCCGGCATCGTTCTCACCGGCGGCACCGCGAAGATGGAAGGCGCCGTGGAACTGGCCGAGGAAATCTTCCACATGCCGGTACGCCTGGGCGTACCGCACAGCGTTCGGGGGCTCAGCGACGTGGTTCGCAACCCGATCTATTCCACCGGCGTGGGCTTGCTCACCTACGGCCTGCAGAAGCAGACCGAAGACCTGCCCCTGACCGGTAACAGCAGCAACAACAGCTATGGCGATGAACCGAAGGCTCCAGTGCTTGAACGCTTCAAGCGCTGGGTCCAGGGCAATTTCTAAGTTTCAAAGCAGTAGTGGTAGGCGCGACAACTAGAGAACTGTAAGGAGAGGGAAAATGTTCGAGCTCGTAGACAACGTCCCGCAAAGCCCGGTCATCAAAGTGATCGGTGTTGGCGGTGGTGGCGGCAACGCCGTCAACCACATGGTCAAGAGCAGCATCGAAGGCGTGGAATTCATCTGCGCCAACACCGATGCCCAGGCGCTGAAGAACATCGGCGCGCGCACCATCCTGCAATTGGGCACTGGCGTGACCAAGGGCCTGGGTGCTGGTGCCAATCCGGAAGTCGGCCGTCAGGCCGCGCTGGAAGACCGTGAGCGCATCGCTGAAGTGCTGCAGGGCACCAACATGGTGTTCATCACCACTGGCATGGGTGGCGGTACCGGTACCGGTGCAGCGCCGATCATCGCCGAAGTGGCCAAGGAAATGGGCATCCTCACCGTCGCCGTGGTGACCCGTCCGTTCCCGTTCGAAGGCCGCAAGCGCATGCAGATCGCCGATGAAGGCATCCGCATGCTGGCCGAAAGCGTCGACTCGTTGATCACCATCCCCAACGAGAAGCTGCTGACCATCCTGGGCAAGGATGCCAGCCTGTTGTCCGCCTTCGCCAAGGCCGACGACGTACTGGCCGGTGCCGTGCGCGGTATCTCCGATATCATCAAGCGCCCGGGCATGATCAACGTCGACTTCGCCGACGTGCGTACCGTGATGGGTGAAATGGGCATGGCCATGATGGGTACTGGCTGCGCCAGCGGCCCGAACCGTGCGCGTGAAGCCACCGAGGCAGCGATCCGCAACCCGCTGCTGGAAGACGTCAACCTGCAGGGCGCCCGCGGCATCCTGGTGAACATCACCGCAGGCCCTGACCTGTCGCTGGGTGAGTACTCCGATGTGGGTAGCATCATCGAAGCCTTCGCCTCCGACCACGCCATGGTCAAGGTCGGCACCGTGATCGACCCGGACATGCGTGACGAGCTGCACGTGACCGTGGTGGCTACTGGCCTGGGCGCGCGCATCGAGAAGCCTGTGAAGGTGGTCGACAATACCCTGCAGACTGCCCAGCAGGTGTACGAGGCCTCCAACCCGGCGCCGGTTCGCCAGGAGCAGCCTGCGGTCAACTACCGTGACCTGGAGCGCCCGACCGTAATGCGCAACCAGGCTCATGCAGGTGCCGCTGCAGCCGCTAAACTGAACCCTCAGGATGACCTGGACTACCTCGATATCCCGGCATTTCTGCGTCGTCAGGCTGATTAATGGAATTTATCAGGGGTATAAAGGTGATTGGTATTCATCAAAGGTTGGGTCTGTTATCATCCCCAGCCTTTGTTGATACCTGTTCGCAATTTGCGCTGAAGCGGCCAATGCCATGATTAAACAACGCACCCTGAAGAATACCATCCGTGCCACAGGTGTCGGTCTGCACTCCGGGGAGAAGGTTTACCTGACCCTCAAGCCTGCACCTGTTGACACCGGCATCGTCTTCCGCCGCGCCGACCTCGACCCTGTGGTCGAAATCCCGGCGCGCGCGGCCAACGTCGGCGAGACAACCATGTCGACGACGCTGGTCAACGGTGACGTCAAGGTCGATACGGTCGAGCACCTGCTCTCCGCCATGGCGGGCCTGGGCATCGATAACGCCTACGTCGAGCTCTCCGCCTCGGAAGTGCCGATCATGGATGGCAGCGCCGGACCCTTTGTATTTCTGATTCAGTCTGCCGGCCTGGAAGAACAGGACGCAGCCAAGAAGTTCATCCGCATCCTGCGTGAGGTAACCGTGGAAGAGGGCGACAAGCGCGCCACTTTCCTGCCTTTCGACGGCTTCAAGGTGAGCTTCGAGATCGACTTCGATCATCCGGTCCTCAAGGGCCAGACCCAGAGTGCGGTCGTCGACTTCTCCAGCACCTCGTTCGTGAAGGAAGTCAGCCGCGCCCGTACCTTCGGCTTCATGCGTGACATCGAGTACCTGCGCAAGCACAACCTTGCGCTGGGTGGCAGTGTCGAGAACGCCATCGTGGTCGACGAGACCGGTGTGCTCAACGAAGACGGCCTTCGTTCCGATGACGAATTCGTCAAGCACAAGATCCTCGACGCCATTGGCGACCTTTATCTGCTGGGCAACAGCCTGATCGGCGAGTTCAAGGGCTACAAGTCCGGCCACGCGCTGAACAACCAGCTGTTGCGCAAGCTGATTGCCGAAACCGATGCCTGGGAAGTGGTCACCTTCGAAGATGCCAGCACGGCACCGATCTCGTACATGCGCCCTGTTGCGGCCGTGTAAGTTCGAACACTCTCTAGTTCATTAAGGCCACCTTCGGGTGGCCTTTTTTATGGCTTGTCCCGGGCGTGGGCGGCCAATCGTTCCAGTGCTGCGCGCAGCTTGGGGTCAGTGATGCCCTCGGCGGTATCGCGCAGGCTCTCGGCTGCGTTATTGGACAGTTCTGCGGCATTGCCACCACGCTTGGCTGGCACCAGCGGGGGCTGGACCTTGTACAGGATGCGCCTGAGGTTGGCGAATGCCTCCATGGCCTGTAATGCAGACATCAAGCGTTTCTGCTGATAGCGCAGGCGGGTTGCCCAATGGCCGTCTGTCACCACCAGCAACAATGTGCCATCGCGCCACGACGCCACATGGCAATGCTCGCGGGCGGCCGGTTGCAGCTGGCTTTCCAGCAGGCGCTGCAGGTGCTCCAGGCGTTCGGCCTGGTTCAGCAGCAGGCGCAGCGGGCGGACCTGGCGGAGCAGGGCCGAGGGCGGCTGGGCGGGGGAGGGTTTGTAGGCCATGGGGGTACGCATGAGGTTACATGGTCCGCAGTCTAACATCTCTATAGCCTGCACTGGCCTCTTCGCGGGTGAACCCGCTCCTACACGCACGGCACTGCCCTTGATGTGTAGGTAATCCTGTGGGAGCGGGTTTACCCGCGAAGTGGCCGGCACAGATAACAAAAGACAAGACTCATTCTCGATACGTTTCATCTTCCCGAACCTTGAACTCAGGGAAAATGCCCCTATCTAAAACAAGCCCCCGCCAAAACGCTGTCCAAGCATCGTGGAAATCCACCACTTTCCTCACCATCGTTTCCGGGTAGAATGCTCGTTCGCATGCGGCCTCAGGGCTGCACGGGCGACTCATGGGGCCGCCCTCCATCCCTACGTGTGGAAGATCCTGCCGATATGTTTGCGCCTTTGTTAAAGAAACTTTTTGGAAGCAAGAACGAGCGTGAAGTCAAACGCATGCTCAAGACGGTGAACATCGTCAATGCTCTCGAAGAGAAGATGGTGGCCCTCTCCGACGAGCAACTGCGGGGCAAGACCGCAGAGTTCAAGGAGCGCCTGGCCAAAGGCGAGACACTGGACCAGTTGCTGCCTGAAGCCTTCGCCGTGGCCCGTGAGGCCGGCAAGCGCGTGATGGGCATGCGCCACTTCGACGTGCAGCTGATCGGTGGCATGACCCTGCACGAGGGCATGATCGCAGAAATGCGTACCGGTGAAGGCAAGACCTTGGTCGGTACCCTGGCCGTGTACCTCAACGCATTGTCCGGCAAGGGCGTGCACGTGGTCACCGTCAACGACTACCTGGCCCGCCGCGACGCCAACTGGATGCGCCCGCTGTACGAGTTCCTTGGCCTGTCGGTCGGCATCGTCTCGGCCTTCCAGCCGCCGGAAGAAAAGCGTGCCGCCTACGCGTCCGACATCACCTACGGCACCAACAACGAATTCGGTTTCGACTACCTGCGCGACAACATGGCGTTCAGCCAGGAAGAGAAGTTCCAGCGTGAACTGAACTTCGCCGTGATCGACGAAGTCGACTCCATCCTCATCGACGAAGCGCGTACCCCGCTGATCATTTCCGGCCAGGCCGAGGACAGCTCCAAGCTGTACATCGAGATCAACCGTCTGATCCCGCGCCTTACCCAGCACATCGAGGAAGTGGAAGGCCAGGTCACCCAGGAAGGCCACTTCACCATTGACGAAAAGAGCCGTCAGGTCGAGCTGAACGAAGCCGGTCACCAGTTCATCGAAGAGATGCTCACCCAGTCCGGCCTGCTGGCCGAGGGCGAGAGCCTGTATTCGGCGCATAACCTGAGCCTGCTGACCCACGTCTATGCAGGCCTGCGCGCGCACAAGCTGTTCCACCGCAACATCGAGTACATCGTCCAGGACGGCCAGGTCCTGCTGATCGACGAGCACACCGGCCGTACCATGCCGGGCCGCCGTCTGTCCGAAGGCCTGCACCAAGCCATCGAAGCCAAAGAGAACCTGAACATCCAGGCCGAGAGCCAGACCCTGGCTTCGACTACCTTCCAGAACTACTTCCGCCTGTACACCAAGCTGTCCGGCATGACCGGTACCGCTGACACCGAAGCGTTCGAGTTCCAGTCGATCTATGGTCTCAACGTGATGGTCATTCCGCCGAACAAACCGTTGGCACGTAAAGACTTCAACGACCTGGTGTACCTGACCGCCGACGAGAAATACGCCGCGATCATCGCCGACATCAAGGAAAGCATGAAGCAGGGTCGCCCGGTGCTGGTGGGTACTGCGACCATCGAAACCTCCGAGCACATGTCCAACCTCCTGAAGAAGGAAGGTATCGACCACAAGGTGCTCAACGCCAAGTACCACGAGAAGGAAGCCGAGATCATCGCGCAAGCCGGTGCGCCAGGTGCCCTGACCATCGCCACCAACATGGCCGGCCGTGGTACCGACATCCTGCTGGGCGGTAACTGGGAAGCCGAAGTGGCAGCCCTGGAAAACCCGACCGCCGAGCAGATCGCCCAGATCAAGGCCGACTGGCAGAAGCGTCACCAGCAGGTGATCGAGTCGGGTGGCCTGCACGTGATCGCTTCCGAGCGCCACGAATCGCGCCGTATCGACAACCAGCTGCGTGGCCGTTCCGGCCGTCAGGGCGACCCGGGCTCCAGCCGCTTCTACCTGTCGCTGGAAGACAGCCTGATGCGTATCTTCGCCTCTGACCGGGTGAAGAACTTCATGAAGGCGCTGGGCATGCAGTCCGGCGAGGCCATCGAGCACCGCATGGTCACCAACGCCATCGAGAAGGCCCAGCGCAAGGTCGAAGGCCGCAACTTCGACATCCGCAAGCAGTTGCTGGAATACGACGACGTGGCCAACGAGCAGCGCAAGGTGATCTACCACATGCGCAACAGCCTGCTGGCCGCCGAGAACATCGGCGACACCATCGTCGAATTCCGCAAGGAAGTACTGGACGCTACCATCAGCCAGCACATTCCGCCGCAGTCGCTGCCCGAACAGTGGGACGTGGCCGGCCTGGAGGCTTCGCTGGCCAGCGATTTCGCCATGAAGCTGCCGATCCAGCAGTGGCTCGACGAGGACGATCACCTCTACGAAGAGACCCTGCGCGAGAAGCTGCTGAACGAAATCACCACCGCGTACACCGAGAAGGAAGACCAGGCCGGTATCGAAGCCCTGCGTACCTTCGAGAAGCAGATCCTGCTGCGTGTGCTGGATGACCTGTGGAAAGACCACCTGTCGACCATGGACCACCTGCGTCACGGTATCCACCTGCGTGGTTATGCGCAGAAGAACCCGAAGCAGGAGTACAAGCGCGAATCCTTCAGCCTGTTCCAGGAGCTGCTCGAGTCGATCAAGCGCGACACCATCCGCGTGCTGTCGCACGTTCAGGTACGCCGCGAAGACCCGGTCGAAGAGGAAGCACGCCTGCGCCGCGAGGCCGAGGAACTGGCCAGCCGCATGCAGTTCCAGCATGCCGCTGCTCCGGGCCTGGAAAGCGAGCAACTGAACGAGGAGGGCGCCGAAGTGGCCGTTGCCTCGGCACCGGTGCGCAACGAGCAGAAGCTGGGCCGCAACGAGCCGTGCTGGTGTGGTTCGGGCAAGAAGTTCAAGCATTGCCACGGGCAGATCGAGTGATCTGACCTGAATTGGGGCCGCGGTGCGGCCCTATCGCGACACAAGGCCGCTCCCACAGGGATAGCGCACAGCCGCAACGCTGCGCCATCCTATGTAGGAGCGGCCTTGTGTCGCGATGGGGCGCGAAGCGGCCCCGCTTTTTGCAACTCAACCGTATTTTCTAGGAGCGCTCTAATGGCTGTTGGTCTTGGTCCTTTGCCCACCCTGCACCCGGTTCCGGGTTTTGAACTCGGCATCGCTTCTGCCGGCATCAAGCGCCCGGGGCGCAAGGATGTGGTGGTCATGCGCTGCGCCGAAGGCTCCAGCGTGGCTGGCGTGTTCACCCTCAACGCCTTCTGCGCAGCGCCGGTGATCCTGTCCAAGCAGCGTGTACAGGGCACCGTGCGCTATCTGCTGACCAACACTGGTAACGCCAACGCCGGCACCGGCGCGCCAGGCCTGGCCGCCGCCGAGCGCACCTGCGCCAAGCTGGCCGAACTGGCCGGCGTACCGGCCGAGTCGGTACTGCCATTCTCCACCGGCGTTATCGGCGAGCCGCTGCCGGTCGAGAAGATCGAAGGCGCACTGCAGGCCGCCCTCGACAACCTGTCGGAAAACCACTGGGCTGAAGCTGCCACCGGCATCATGACCACCGACACCCTGCCCAAGGGGGCCAGCCGCCAGTTCCAGCACGATGGCGTGACGGTTACCGTCACCGGCATCAGCAAGGGTGCAGGCATGATCCGCCCGAACATGGCCACCATGCTCGGCTACATCGCCACCGACGCCAAGGTTGCCCCGGCGGTGCTCAAGGACCTGATGCTGGACGGCGCCAACAAGTCGTTCAACCGCATCACCATCGATGGCGACACCTCGACCAACGACTGCTGCATGCTGATTGCCACTGGCAAGGCCAACCTGCCGGAAGTCACCGAAGCCAGCGGCGCACTGTTCGAAGCTCTGAAAAAGGCAGTGTTCGAAGTGTGCATGGAAGTGGCCCAGGCCATCGTCCGTGACGGCGAAGGCGCCACCAAGTTCGTTACCGTGCAGGTCAACGGCGGTGGCAACCACCAGGAATGCCTGGACGTCGGCTACGCCGTGGCCCACTCGCCGCTGATCAAGACTGCGCTGTTCGCTTCCGACCCCAACTGGGGCCGTATCCTCGCCGCCGTCGGCCGTGCCGGCGTACCGGAGCTGGACGTGAGCCTGATCGATGTGTACCTGGACAGCGTGTGCATTGCCAGCAAAGGCGGCCGTAGCCCGAGCTACACCGAAGACCAGGGTGCCAAGGTTATGGCCCAGGAAGAGATCACCATCCGTATCGAACTGGGTCGTGGCCAGTGCAGCGAAACCATCTGGACCACCGACCTGTCCCACGAGTACGTGAAGATCAACGCCGAGTACCGTACCTGATGTAGCTGGGGCCGCTTTGCGGCCCATCGCGACACAAGGCCGCTCCCACAAGGACCTTCGTACACCGCCCCATGTGGGAGCGGCCTTGTGTCGCGAAAGGGCTGCAGAGCAGCCCCAGAATTCCCAAACGATGGAGCCGAACCATGAGCTATCACCTGATCATCGGCGACAAGCTGTATTCCTCCTGGTCGCTGCGTGGCGCCCTGGCCCTCGAGCTGGCTGGCGTGCCTTACGAAGAAACACTGATCAAGCTGAACCAGCCTGACACCCGTCAGCGCATCCTCGCCTTTTCGGCTACCGGCAAGGTACCGCTGCTCAAGACCGAGCACGGTGTGATCGCCGACTCGCTGGCCATTGCCGAATACCTCAACGAACGCCACCCCGACGCGCAGCTGTGGCCTGCCGACGTGGCGGCCCGGGCCCAGGCCCGTTCGGCCTGCGCGCAGATGCACAGCGGCTTCTTCGCCCTGCGCGGCGCGATGCCGTTCGACCTGTCCCGCGACCAGGCGCTGGACGGTGTGCCGCTGGAGGTTCAAATCGATATCGACCGTATCGTTGCACTGTGGTCGGAATGTCGCCTTGCGGCCAAGGACAGCGGCCCGTTCCTGTTCGGCAGGCCGAGCCTGGCTGATGCCTTCTTCGCCCCGGTGGCGGTGCGCCTGCGCACCTACCGTGTGGAAGTGCCAGCAGAGGCAGCGGCTTATATCGAAACCATTTATCAGTGGCCAGCCTTCCAGGCCTGGCAAAAGGCTGGCCTGGCGGAGCGTGAAGGGTGAAACGGATTCATGTTGTAGCTGCTGTCATTCGCGGTACTGACGGCCGTATTCTGATCGCACGGCGCGCCGATACCCAGCACCAGGGCGGTCTGTGGGAATTCCCGGGCGGCAAGGTAGAAGAGGGTGAGGGCGTCGAGGCGGCGCTGGCCCGCGAGCTGCGCGAGGAGCTGGGTATCGAGGTGAGCCGTTCGCGCGCGCTGATCAAGGTCAGCCACGATTACCCGGACAAGCAGGTGCTGCTGGATGTGCGCGAAGTCGAGGCATTCGCCGGCGAGCCGCATGGCGCCGAAGGGCAGCCGCTGGAATGGGTTGCTCCACGCGATTTGCCCCAATACGAATTCCCCGAGGCCAACAAGCCGATCGTTGCAGCCGCGCGCCTGCCGGATCAGTACCTGATCACCCCCGATGGCCTGGAAGTGCCGCAGATGCTCAAGGGCATCCAGAAGGCAGTGGCCAGTGGCATTCGCCTGATCCAGTTGCGTGCCCCGGACATGTACGATCCCAAGTATCGCGATGTGGCGGTGGATGCGGTCGGCCTTTGCGCGGGCAAGGCGCAGCTGATGCTCAAGGGGCCGCTGGAGTGGCTGGGTGACTTCCCAGCCGCGGGTTGGCACCTGACGGCTGCACAACTGCGCAAATATGCCGCCAACGGCCGGCCGTTCCCCAAGGAGCGCTGGTTGGCGGCGTCCTGCCACAGTGCCGAAGAGCTGGCGCTGGCGGAGCAGATGGGCGTGGACTTCGTCACCTTGTCGCCGGTGCAGGCAACCCGGACACACCCTGAGGCGGTGCCGCTGGGGTGGGACGAGGCACAGCGGTTGATTGCCGGGTTCAACAAGCCGGTCTACCTGCTGGGTGGGGTAGGGCCGGGTGAGCGTGAGCAGGCCTGGGAAGCGGGGGCACAGGGTGTGGCCGGGATCCGGGCGTTCTGGCCTGAGATCTGAGTCGCCTGTAATTGGGGCCGCTTTGCGGCCCATCGCCGGCAAGCCAGCTCCCACAGAGGCAGCACAGACCGGGCTCTGTGGGAGCTGGCTTGCCGGCGATGGGCTGCGCAGCAGCCCCAGAAATATCAGCCGTTTGGTTTCTCAGCAGGCTGCCACAAAACCTCCGCCACCCCCTGCCGCCGCCCAATGATCCGCGCGGCCACGAACAGTAGATCCGAAAGCCGGTTGATATACGCCAACCCAACCCCCGCCAACGGCTCCAGCGCATTCAGCTGCTGGCACCGCCGCTCCGCACTGCGCGCCAGGCTCCGGCACACATGCGCCTGTGCCACCAGCGCCGAGCCACTGGGCAAGATGAAGTTTTTCAACGGCCCCAGCTCTTCATTCCACACATCGATCGCTGCCTCAAGCCGCTCCACCTCCGCCAGGTCCAACGCCTGATAACTGGGCATCGCCAGCTCACCGCCCAGGTCGAACAGGCGGTGCTGACACGGCGCCAACACCGCGCTCACTTCATCCAGCCCTTGTTCGGCCAGCCCCGCCAGCAGCAAACCCAGCTGGCTGTTCAGGCTGTCCACCTCGCCAATCGCCTCGATTCGCGGGTGGTCCTTGGGCACTCGGCGCCCGTCGCCCAGGCCGGTTTCGCCTTTGTCGCCGGTGCGGGTGTAGATCTTCGACAGGCGGTAGCCCATGTCATTTCTCCATTTTGGCCGGCGCCACCGCTGCCGGCTGGCCAAGGGGCAGGCGCAGGGTGAAGCAGGTGCCCTGGCCGGGCGTGGACTGCACTTCCATCTGCCCCTTGTGGTTGTTGGTGATGATGAAGTACGAGACCGACAGCCCCAGCCCGGTACCCTGGCCGATTTCCTTGGTGGTGAAGAACGGCTCGAAGGTGCGCTTGCGCACCCCTTCGGGCATGCCGACGCCGTTGTCCTCGACCTGGATTTCCGCCCATGGCGGGCTCAAGCGGGTGCGCAGGGTGATGCGCCCGGGCTCGCTCGGCTGTGGCCGCTGGTGGATGGCCTGGGCCGCGTTTTTCAGCAGGTTGAGCAGCACCTGCTCCAATTCGTTGGCGGTGCACGGCACCGGCCCCAGGTCGGGGTCGAACTGACGCACGATGGCCTGGCCCTTGAAATCGAAGCCTATGGCCAGGTCGAAGTCGTTGCTGGCAATTTCCACCGCCTGATCGATCAGCGCCGGCAGGTCGCACGGCGCCAGCTGACGGTTGCTGCGGCGGCTGAAGCTGAGCATGTGGGTGACGATCTTCGCTGCCCGGGCACCGGCCTGCTGGATGCCGTCGAGCAATTGCGGCACTTCGCGGCTCTCCAGGTAGCGGTTGACCGTGGGCAGGTCGATGCCCAGTTCCTCTGCCTGTTCCTGATTGCGCGGCAGTTCTGGTGACAGGCGCCGGCGGATGTTCTGCACGTTATGCAGGATCGCGCCCAGCGGGTTGTTGATCTCGTGGGCCATGCCGGCGGCCAGGCCGCCGACCGAAAGCATCTTTTCCGATTGCACCATCATTTCTTCCAGCGACAGGCGCTGGGTGATGTCGTCGATACGGATGACAACGCCACGGCCGCCGCCACCGGTCAGCGGGTAGAAGGTCAGGGCGTAGTGGCGCAGGTCGTCACCCTTGGGCCAGGTGACCCGCTCGATCTTTGCCACCCGGTGCTTTTCCACTGTTTCCTTCAGTTGCGGCAGGAACGGCTTGAGCGGTTCGAAGGCAATGAAGATCGGCTGGTTCAGCGCCTCGTCCAGAGGCGTGCCGGAAAGTACCGTGGCTTCGTGGTTCCACTGGGTCACGTAGAGCTGTTCATCCAGGGCGATCAGCGCCGAGGGCATCGAGTCGATGATGCTGTTGAGGTAGTTCTGGAAGCCGGTGAGTTTTTTCTCGATCTTGCTGCGCACCTGGACTTCCAGTTCCAGCTTGCGGTTGGTGTGGCGGGTTTCCTCGGCCAGGCCCTGGGCCTGGTCGTAGGCCTCCTGAAACTCGTCGCGGGTGCGCTTGAGTTGCTGTTCGCGGGCTTCGATGCGCGAGAGCATGGTGTTGAACGCTTCGGCCAGGCTGCCGATTTCGTCGTCGTTACCGCGCTGCGCGCGCAAGGCATAGCTCTCTTCGCGGGTGACCTGGCGGCTGAGCTCTTCGAGCTGGTTGATCGGCTGGGTGATCAGGCGTTTTATCTGTCGGGCGATGACGATCCACAGCAGGATGCTGAACACCAGGATGCCCAGGCTGGCGCTGAGGGTGCCGGTATAGAAAGCCGTGGGCAGTTCACTGCTGGCCACCAGCAGCAGGTGTGCGGGCGGGTTGGCGTCACGTGGCATGCGGATCAGCTGGGTGCTGCGAAACTCCATCAGGCGCCAGCCGTCGATGTTGCGAAAACGCTTGGGCAGTGCCAGCGGCTCGCCGTGCTGCAGCTGCGCCAACATGCGGCCATCGCCACCGTAGACGGCAGCGGCGCGCAGCGGCGTGTAGCTGTCCAGCTCTTTCAGCAGGGCGCTGGCGGTGTCCGGTGTATCGCCGGCGCGCGCCGCCAGTTGCGGGTTGGCCACCAGCCGGCCGATGGTGTGCAGCGCCTGTGGCGCCATGCTTTCCTGGGTGATCCAGTAGGCGGCGCTGATGAAGGTGAGGTTGGCCACCAACAGGATGGTCACCAGCAACACCAGCAGGGCTGCCAGCAGCTTCTGCCCGACCGGGAGGTTTTCCAGGCGTTGGCGCAAGGTCATGGGCTAGGCAATGTCCGTATCCGGTTGAAAGGGCTGCGTCAGTCGCAGGGCAAACCACGCACACGCAGGTTATCGACCAGGTGCTGCAGCAGGCGTTCCAGCTCTGGCAGTTGCAGGCCATGACGGCCGGCGGTGCGGCAGGCATGGCCAAGCAGGTAGTGCACCTCGGTGCGGCGGCCTGCGCGTACATCCTGGTACATGGAAGAGTAGTTGGCCGCAGTGGCGAGGATCACCCGCTGCACTTCCTCGTTCAGCCCGTCTGCCGCTTCTGGCTGGCCACAGCGGCGCAGCAGTTGGGCCAGCTCGGCGCACAGCGCATCCACTTCGCCCAGGTGCCCCAGCAGCCCGCCGTTCTGGCAGTCGTGCAGCACGGTCAGCGGGTTGATGGCGCAATTGAGTGCCAGCTTGCGCCACAGACGGGTAAGGATATCCACCGTCCACTCGGCAGGGATGCCAGCCTGATGCAGGTCATCGAACCAGGCCGGGATCGTCGGGTTGCGTGGGTCACCCAGCCAGTTGAAGCCGTGGCCGGCAAAGCGTACCTGCCAATCTCCCTCGCGGAATGCGCCTTCGGTACTGGAGGCGAAGATGCAGCGTGCATGGGGCACCAGGTCGGCGACCTCGTCCTGGCTGCCCAGGCCGTTCTGCAGCAGAACCACCTCGGCGTCTTCGGCCAGGCGAGGTGCCACGCCGGCGATGGCCGGGGCGGCGTCGTAGGCCTTGCAGGCCACCAGCAGGCGATGGATCGGGCCGTGTGCCTGCGCGGTTTCGGCGGGGATGGCGTAGTGGCGGGACTGGTCCTGTTCGACCAGGGTCAGGCCGCCGGCCTGCTGGTAGGCCTGCAGCCGCTGCCCGTCACGCAGGATCAGGCGCACTGCCTTGCCCGCGCGCGCCAGGCGGCAAGCCCACAGGCTGCCCAGGCTACCGGCGCCGAGAATATGCCAGGTGCTGCTCATATGCGTTTCGCAACCCGTTATAATGAGCCCGCATTTTAACCGTCAAACCCAGCGCGCTCCATCTTCAGCCTGAGCGCGCTTTTATTTTGGGAGAACAACCATGCCTTCGTTCGACGTGGTATCGGAACTGGACAAGCACGAAGTGCAGAACGCGGTCGACAACGCCATCAAGGACCTGGACCGTCGCTACGACCTCAAGGGCAAGGGCACCTTCGAGTTCAAGGACAAAGAGCAGACCGTGATGCTCACCGCCGAGGAAGAGTTCCAGCTCGAAGCGATGCTGGAAATCCTGCGCCTGGCGCTGGTCAAGCGCAAGATCGACGTGAAGTGCCTGGAAACCAAGGACCCGTATGCCTCGGGCAAGGAAAAGAAACAGGAAGCCAAGTTCCGCGAAGGTATCGACAAGGATCTGGCGAAGAAGATCGTCGCCACCATCAAGGATGCCAAGCTGAAAGTGCAGGCCGCCATCCAGGGCGAGCAGGTACGCGTTACCGGCAAAAAGCGCGACGACCTGCAGGAAGCCATTGCGCTGCTGCGTACCAAGGAATTCGACATGCCACTGCAGTTCAATAACTTCCGCGACTGATGTGGGCATCGCCCGGAACCCCGATGGCCAAATGATGTCCATGGGGGCCGGGGCTGCGCCATCGCGCGTGGCCAGTTCTACCGTGTACTTGCCGCTCGGCATCAGGAGATGAATATGGATTTGAACGCTGAAGTCGATCAGCTGGTCCGCCAATCCCAGACCTGGATCCCCTTGATCATGGAATATGGCAGCCGTGTGTTGCTGGCGCTGCTGACCCTGGCGGTCGGCTGGTGGATCATCAACAAGGTCAGCGCCCGCCTGGGCAAGCTGGTTGGCCTGCGCAACGCCGACCTGGCACTGCAGGGCTTCATCAGCACCTTGTCGAATATCGTGCTGAAGGTGCTGCTGTTCGTCAGCGTGGCGTCGATGATCGGTATCGAGACCACCTCGTTCGTTGCCGCCATCGGTGCCGCGGGCCTGGCCATCGGCCTGGCCTTGCAGGGCAGCTTGGCGAACTTCGCCGGCGGTGTGCTGATCCTGATGTTTCGCCCGTTCCGCATCGGTGACTGGATCGAGGCGCAAGGCGTGGCCGGCACCGTCGACAGCATCCAGATCTTCCACACCGTGCTGCGCACTGGTGACAACAAGACGGTGATCATGCCCAACGGCAGCCTGTCCAACGGCATCATCACCAACACCAACCGCCAGCCGACGCGCAAGGTGGTGTTCGATGTGGGCGTGGACTACGAGGCCGACCTGCAGAAGGCCCGCAACGTGCTGCTGGAGCTGGCGCAGGACCCGCGCGTGCTGCCCGACCCGGCGCCGCAGGCGGTGGTCGCGACCCTGGGCGACAGCTCGATCACAGTGTCCTTGCGCTTGTGGACCAAGACTGCCGATTACTGGGATGTGATGTTCATGCTCAACGAGCATGCGCGTGACCGGTTGAAGGCCGAAGGGATCGACATTCCGTTCCCGCAGCGGGTGATTCGCGTGGTGCAGGAGACTGCAGCGCAGTAATACCGCGTTGTCATTGATTGGGGCCGCTTCGCGCCCCATCGCGACACAAGGCCGCTCCTACAGGGAATCGCGTAACCCTTGTAGGAGCGGCCTTGTGTCGCGATGGGGCGCGAAGCGGCCTCGGCTTTTTACACTTGTTCACAGCAATACCCCGCCATTTCTGGCATATAGCCTGACCCCACCTGCCACACCCGATACGCCATCATGAAACCACTGCTGTACATCACCCCCCTGCGCGCCTTGCTGTTCGGTCTGACCCTGGCCCTGTTCGAGCTGCTCACCTACCTGGCCAGCGACGCCGTCATGCCGGCCATGCCGGTGGTGGTCGGCGACCTGAATGCCAGCCCCGAATACATTCCCCACGCCCTCAACTTGTACCTGCTGGGGGGCGTGGTGCTGCAATGGCTGATCGGTCCGCTGGCCGACCGCTATGGCAGGCGCCCGTTGCTGCTGATCGGCTGCGCGTTCTTCGGCCTGGCCTGTCTGGCCACCTTCTGGGTCCACGACATCGGCCTGTTCAACTTGCTGCGCCTGCTGCAAGGCATCGGCCTGGGCTTTGTGGTCACGGTCAGCTACCCGGCCCTGAACGAAGCCTTCAGCGAAGCCGACGCCGTGCGCATGATGGCCCTGCTGGCCAACATCGCCTTGCTCTCGCCACTGCTCGGGCCGCTGGTGGGCACCTTGCTGCTGCAGTGGCTGGACTGGCGTTGGCTGTTCGTGGCCTTCGCCATTGGCGCGGTTGTGGCCTGGCTGCTGCTGTACCGGCTGATGCCGGAGACCTTGGGCGTGGAGCGCCGTGACGGCTCGCGCCTGGCATTCACGCCGATCCACCTGCTGCCACTGCTGGCCGGCTACGGCCAGTTGCTGGGCAACCGCCGCTTTGTCGCTGGCAGCGCGGCCCTGGGCCTGGTCGGTCTGCCGCTGATTGGCTGGATCGGCCTGTCGCCGGTGCTGCTGATCCACGACGAGGGGCTGAGCACCATGGAGTACGCCTTGTGGCAGTTGCCGGTGTTTGGCGGGCTGATCCTGGGCAACCTGATCATCAACCGCATTGCCGATCGCTATCCGTTGGCGGCGCTGGTGCGCGGTGCATTGTGGCCATACCTGGCCGGCCTGTGCCTGATGGGACTGGCGACATGGTACTGGCCGAGTGTGACCAGCGTGGTGGCGGGCATGTCGCTGTACGCGCTGGGGTTGGGCGTGGCCAACGCGGTGCTGTATCGCATGACGCTGTTCGCCAGCGAGCAGAGCAAGGGCCTGGTCTCGGCCATGCTGGGGATGATCACCATTGCCTTGCTGGGGTTGGGTGGGGCGCTGCTGGCGATGATTGGGGCCGGGGCCAGCTTGCTGCACTTTGCCCTGGCGGCGGGTGTGGCGGGGGCCTTGGCGCTGTGGCCGCTGTGGTTTGTGGTGGGTGGACGGCCTGGTGAGGGGGCTGTTGCTCGGTAAACTTTATTGCCTGAACTGGCCTCTTCGCGGGTAAACCCGCTCCCACAGGGACTGCACAGCTCTCGAGGGCAGTGCAGTCCCTGTGGGAGCGGGTTTACCCGCGAAGAGGCCGGTACAGGCAATACAAACCTGTCAGGGCCGCTCGGCCGCCGAACCTTCCTCTGCAACCGGTTTGCCCGGCCCGGCTTCCTGGCGCCACTGCAGGGCAATCAGGATCAGGGTCGGCACGCCAAGGAGGGCAGTGATCAGGAAGAAGTCGTGGTAACCGAACTTCTCCACCATGACCCCCGAATAACCCCCGATCAGCCTTGGCAACAGCAGCATGATCGAGCTGAGCAACGCGTACTGGGTAGCCGAGAACTTCAGGTTGGTCAGGCTCGACAGGTAGGCAACGAAGGCCGAGGTGGCCAGGCCGGAGCTGAAGTTGTCCAGCGAGATGGTCACCACCAGCATTTGCAAGTTCGGGCCCATGTCGGCCAGCATCAGGAACAGAATGTTGGTGCCCGCGGAGGCCGCACCGCCGATGAACAGGATCGGCATGATGCCGAAGCGCACGATCAGCAGGCCGCCAACACCGGCGCCGACCAGGGTCATGATTAGGCCGAAGATCTTGCTGACGCTGGCGATCTGGTCCTTGGTGAAGCCCATGTCGATGTAGAACACGTTGGCCATCACGCCCATTACCGTGTCCGACATGCGATAGGTGGCGATCAGGCCGAGCAGCAGCAGGGCCTGCCAGCGGTAGCGGGCGATGAAGTCGTTGACCGGGGTCAGCACCGGCGCGAGGCCGCGACGGCCCAGGCTCGACAGGCACGCCCAGGTCAGCAGCACATAGAGGATCAGGCGCAGGAAGGCGCGGTCTTCCAGCAGCAGGTCCAGTGGCGTTGCATCACCGGAGATGACGCTGGACCAGCCGGTATTGAACATCTGGGTGAAGCTGGCCGGTACCGATACCAGCAGGATTATCAGCACGAACACCGAGGCCAGCTGGTGCACCAGCCCATAGCGCGCTGCCGACAGCTGGGTACGCATGGGTACGGGCGGTTCGCGCATGATCAGGGTGGTGAACACGGCGGGCAGCATCATCACCGCGAACATGACGTAGGTGCCGGCCCAAGCCTTGTGCAGGTAGCTGAAACCGGTGGAGCCGAACCACTCGGCGAAGAACAGGGCACCAGCCGTGGCCAGCAGGGCCGCCACGCGGTAGCCGGCCATGTAGCTGGCGGCGAGTGCAGCCTGGCGCTGGTCGTCGGCGATTTCCAGGCGGTAGGCATCGACCGCGATGTCCTGGGTGGCCGAAGCGAAGGCCACCAGCACCGCCAGGGCGATCAGCCATGACAGGTGCTGCTGCGGGTCGCACAGGCTCATGCCGACCAGCCCGATCACCACCAGCGCTTGCGACAGCAGCAACCACGAACGCCGGCGCCCCAGGCTGCCGAGCAGCGGCAGGCGCCATTGGTCGAGCAGTGGCGACCACACCCACTTGAAGGCGTACGCCAGGCCGATCAGGCTGGCGTAACCAATGGTCTCGCGGGCCACGCCAGCTTCGCGCAACCACACCGAAAGGGTGGAGAACACCAGCATGTAGGGCAGACCGGCGGCGAAGCCGAGCAGCAAAAGTACCAAGGTTGACGGGCTGGCATAGGCAGCAAGCGCAGCGCGCCAGGTTTTACGGGGCATGGGCCAACATCTGCCTCAAGTTTGCGAAAACAAAGCGCGCACTCTAACCGCTGTGCTCCATCGGGCGCCAGCCATGGCGCGTCATATCCACACGATTGTTGGTTACATTTACACCCTCCGCACGCAGGCGCGCCCGTTGTTCATCCCCAGACGGGGTACCCAGTGCCAGGCTCAGGCGGCCGCCTGCACCGAGCACCCGGTGCCAGGGCAGGCGAGTGTCCGCGGGCAGTTGCCCGAGGGTACGCCCGACCCAGCGTGCCGCCCGACCAAGCCCTGCCAGTTCGGCCAGTTGGCCATAGCTGACCACCTTGCCGGCCGGAACTTGGCCAAGTACCGAATACAGCACCGTCCGTCGGCCCTCGGCGGAGTCGAGGGCGTGCTCATATCCGTCAGACATCAGGCCCCCTCTGGGCTGCAGATGAAACCGGACCGGCGGTCTGGCAAATGAGAGTTGAACTCAACGGCATGCTCCCGGTCTTTTCTTGCTCTGGTCGTCGTTATCCGGATAATGCCCGGCTTTTTTCGCCAAATCGAACCCGTAGTCCGCAAATCATAGCCCGCTTATGTATTCTAGATCCTTGTTGTGCCTGCTTGCTGTTTCCCTCTGCGCCTCCCCGGTGTTCGCCGACACCGTATGGATGAAGAACGGTGACCGTCTCAGCGGCAAGATCAAAGTCTTCGACGGCGGCAAGCTGCTGCTGGAAACCCCTTATGGCGGTTCCATCGCCCTGGACTGGAAAGAGGTCCAGACCCTGGAGAGCGACCAGGAGATGCTGGTCAAGCAGGACGCCTACAGCGGTGAGCGCGCCAAGTCGCTGAAGGCCGCCGAGCCCGGCAAGGTGACCTTGGCCAATGGCGAGGCGCCAAAGACCGTGGAGCTGGCCAGCATCGAGCAGATCATGAAGCCCAAGCCCCTGGTCGAGGACTTCGTGTGGAAGGGCAACGTCGACGTGGCGCTGGACTACAAGCGCGCCGAGAACGACACCGACGACTACGACGTCGGCTTCAAGACCAGCGCCCGCCATGGCCGCTGGCGGCACAACGCTGAAGGCGAATACAACCGCGAGACCAAGGACGACGTCACCACCACCGACAACTGGAGTGCCGAGTACGCCCTGGACCGCTTCCTCACCGAGAAGTGGTTCTGGCAGGGGCGCATGGAGTACAAGCGCGACCGCATCGAAGACCTAGCCCGCCAGCGCACCGTGGGTACCGGCCCGGGTTACCAGTTCTGGGACAACGAACTGGGCGCGTTTTCGCTGGGGTCGCTGATCAACCGCACCGACTTCGAATACCAGGATGGCGCCAAGGACAACTTCTATTCTGCGGCGGTGAAGTGGGACTACACCCGCTACCTGATTGGCAAGAATGTGCAACTGTTCACCAACGGCGAGTTCGCCAAGCCGCTGGGTGGCGTGGCCGACTATGCGCTTGATGCCGAGGTTGGCCTGCGCTACAAGGTCACTGAATGGGCCTCGCTCAACCTCAAGGCGGAGAAGGACATCATCACCGGTACCCGTGAGAGTGACCTGGACAAGACCCGCTATACCGCAGGCTTCGGCGTCACCTGGTAAACCGCCGGGGGCGCGTTGCGCCCCTATCGCGACACAAGGCCGCTCCCACAAAGGCAAGATATACGTCGGTCCATGTGGGAGCGGCCTTGTATCGCGATGGGCTGCAAAGCAGCCCCATTGGCACTGGATCTGATAATGCTTATCTTGTCCTATCCAGCCCGATATCAGGAGCCGCCCCCAAGTGAGTACCAATGCCATCCGTCCCGCCCGGGAGCTGCTGCTCAAGGAATACCGCGGCGTGCTCTCGACCCATTCCAAGTCGATGCCCGGCTACCCCTTCGGCTCGGTCGTGCCGTACTGCCTGGACGCCCAGGGCAACCCGTTGATCCTCATCAGCCGCATCGCCCAGCACACGCACAACCTGCAGAAGGATCCCAAGTGCTCGCTGCTGGTAGGTGAGCGCGAAGCCGAGGACGTGCAGGCCGTGGGGCGCCTGACGGTGATGGCCGAGGCGCACAAGCTGGTGGAAGAGGCCGCCATCGAGGCTGCCGCCGAGCGTTACTACCGCTATTTCCCGGACGCGGCCAACTACCACAAGGCCCACGACTTCGACTTCTGGGTGCTGCAGCCGGTGCGCCACCGCTACATCGGCGGCTTCGGCGCGATCCACTGGCTCGATCAGGTGACCCTGGCCAACCCGTTCGCCGGCAAGGCCGAGACGAGCATGGTCGAGCACATGAACAACGACCACGCCAACGCCATCGCCCATTATGTGGAACTGACCGATTTGCCACGCCATGCGCCAGTACAGATGGTCGGGGTGGACAGTGAAGGCATGCACCTGCGTATTGGCCAGGCGGTTTACTGGTTGCCCTTCCCAAGTACTTGCAACACGCCGACACAAGTCCGCGAAGCCCTGGTTTTGCTGGCTCGCGCCGACCAGTGGCCGGTTGCGACGGAAGTCGAGGGTTGAAAAGCCGAGCGCACGCATCCATCTGTTGGTCTTACAGGAAGGTTCTCTTCCGACGAGGAATGCTTTGATGCGTGCTTTTCTACTGCTGTTTCTCCTGTTTCCCGTGCTGGAGCTGTTCGTCTTCGTGAAGGTCAGTGCCGCCATCGGTTTCTTCCCGGCACTGCTGCTGATCATCGCCGGCTCCGCCCTGGGTGTGCTGGTGATGCGCGTGGCCGGGCTGGCAACCGCACTGCGCGCCCGTGAAAGCCTGCAGCGTGGCGAACTGCCCGCCGAGGACATGTTCCAGGGCATGATGCTGGCCGTTGGTGGTGGCCTGCTGTTGCTGCCAGGTTTCATCAGCGACGTGCTGGGCCTGCTGTGCCTGCTGCCATTCACCCGTCATCTGGCCGCGCGCAAGATGCGCGAGCGTGCCGAGGCCCAAGCCATGCGACAGCGCGCCTTCCAGGACGACCCGTTCCAGGCCCGGCCGCGTGATGGCGGGCATAGGCCGAATGTGATCGAAGGCGAGTACGAGCGCCGCGACAAGTAATAACCGGGGGCCGCTTTGCGGCCCTTTCGCGACACAAGGCCGCTCCCACAGGCAATGCATACCTTCTGTGGGAGCGGCCTTGTGTCGCGAAAGGGGCGCAACGCGGCCCCAGCTTTTTGCGGGGCCAAGGCGCTAATGAAAAATTTTCTGAAGCAAGCCTTGTAATTGAATATGGCGGCCTCATGTATGTGGTCACCGCAAGGTTTCTGGTGGCAACACCAGGCATAACTCAGGTGGTTCGCCCATTGCGGGCCACCCCGGCAACGCCGGACAGCAACAACCCGCCGGTGTCGACACCGGCCGATGAAAACCACAATTTGGGAGAGATCGACAATGAAGCTTCGTCCTCTGCATGACCGCGTCGTTATCCGTCGCAGCGAAGAAGAATCGAAAACCGCTGGCGGTATCGTCCTGCCGGGTTCGGCCGCTGAAAAACCAAACCGCGGCGAAGTCGTCGCCGTCGGCACCGGTCGCATCCTGGACAACGGCGAAGTTCGCGCACTGGCCGTGAAAGTGGGTGACAAAGTGGTTTTCGGCCCTTACTCGGGCAGCAACACCGTGAAAGTCGATGGCGAAGACCTGCTGGTCATGGCCGAGAACGAAATCCTCGCCGTTATCGAAGGCTGATTTCCCCGACTTCCCGTTACTCCAAAGAATTCCAAGGATTAAACGATCATGGCTGCTAAAGACGTAAAATTCGGCGATTCCGCTCGTAAGAAAATGCTGGTTGGTGTCAACGTTCTGGCTGACGCGGTAAAAGCGACCCTGGGCCCGAAAGGCCGTAACGTGGTGCTGGCCAAGAGCTTCGGCGCTCCGACCATCACCAAGGACGGCGTTTCCGTCGCCAAGGAAATCGAGCTGAAAGACGCCTTCGAGAACATGGGCGCCCAACTGGTCAAGGAAGTTGCTTCCAAGGCCAACGACGCTGCCGGTGACGGCACCACCACCGCTACCGTCCTGGCTCAGGCCATCGTCAACGAAGGCCTGAAAGCCGTCGCTGCCGGCATGAACCCGATGGACCTGAAGCGCGGCATCGACAAGGCCACCGCTGCCGTCGTCGCCGAGCTGAAGAACCTGTCCAAGCCATGCGCCGACTCCAAGGCCATCGCCCAGGTAGGTACCATCTCCGCCAACTCCGACAACTCCATCGGTGAAATCATCGCCGAAGCCATGGAAAAAGTCGGTAAAGAAGGCGTGATCACCGTTGAAGAAGGCTCGGGCCTGGAAAACGAACTGTCGGTCGTTGAAGGCATGCAGTTCGACCGCGGCTACCTGTCCCCGTACTTCGTCAACAAGCCGGACACCATGGTTGCCGAGCTGGAAGGCCCGCTGCTGCTGCTGGTCGACAAGAAGATCTCCAACATCCGTGAGCTGCTGCCAGTTCTGGAAGCCGTTGCCAAGGCCGGCCGCCCACTGCTGATCGTTGCCGAAGACGTTGAAGGCGAAGCCCTGGCTACCCTGGTAGTCAACAACATGCGCGGCATCGTCAAGGTTGCTGCGGTCAAGGCTCCGGGCTTCGGCGACCGCCGCAAGGCCATGCTGCAGGACATCGCCGTCCTGACTGGCGGCCAGGTCATCTCCGAAGAAATCGGCCTGTCGCTGGAAACCGCTACCCTGGAGCACCTGGGTAACGCCAAGCGCGTCATCCTGTCCAAGGAAAACACCACCATCATCGACGGCGCTGGCGCCGATACCGAGATCGAAGCACGCGTCAAGCAGATCCGTGCCCAGATCGAAGAGACTTCCTCGGACTACGACCGTGAGAAGCTGCAAGAGCGTCTGGCCAAACTGGCTGGCGGTGTTGCCGTGATCAAGGTCGGTGCCGGCACCGAAGTTGAAATGAAAGAGAAGAAAGCCCGCGTTGAAGACGCCCTGCACGCTACCCGTGCAGCCGTTGAAGAAGGCGTGGTACCTGGCGGTGGTGTAGCCCTGGTTCGCTCCCTGGCTGCCATTGCCAACCTCAAAGGCGACAACGAAGACCAGAACGTCGGTATCGCCCTGCTGCGTCGCGCTGTTGAAGCGCCGCTGCGCCAGATCACTGCCAACGCCGGCGACGAGCCAAGCGTTGTCGCTGACAAGGTCAAGCAAGGTTCGGGTAACTTCGGTTACAACGCTGCTACCGGCGAATACGGCGACATGATCGAGATGGGTATCCTGGACCCAGCCAAGGTCACCCGCTCGGCGCTGCAAGCTGCTGCTTCGATCGGCGGTCTGATGATCACCACTGAAGCCATGGTTGCCGACCTGCCGGAAGACAAGCCAGCTGCTGGCATGCCTGACATGGGCGGCATGGGTGGCATGGGCGGCATGATGTAAGCCAGCCTTACCCCCTGCACCATGAAAAGCCCCGGTTCGCGAGAACCGGGGCTTTTTTGTTTTCCTGTTGGGACCATTGGGGCTGCTGTGCAGCCACAGGTTTGCGCCAACCTTGTGACAGGCGTTTTACCTGTAGGAGCTGGCTTGCCGGCGAAAGGGCCGCAAAGCGGCCCCGGGTTCAGGCGACGCTACGCTCAGCGGCGGGTACCTCAGCCATTCCCCGACGATACAGAACCAGGTAATACGACCCCAAGCCGATCAGCCAGCAGAACACCGCCGTCCACACGTTGTGCGACAGGAAGTGCGCCCCCTGCATCATCCGCCCCAGCGACAGCACTGACCCGGCGACGAAGGCCACCGTCAACGCCACCCGTGCCAGCCTCGGCTTGCGATCACGCAACATGAAGAACAGCCCGAACAGGCAGAACCCGGTGGCGGCATGCCCGCCCGGCCAGCACAGCCCGGGCTTGTCGGTCGCCGGCCGCGGTTCCAGCAGCTTGCTGTAGGTTTCCTTCCCGCCAAACTGGGTCAGGCTCCACGGGCATTGCACCTGGGTCACTTTCTTCAGCGGTGTGACAAACGCCGTGGACAGGCCCAGTGCCAGTACCAGGCAGCCCAGCTCACGGCGCCAGCCGAACAGGCGCTTCCAGAAGAAGCTGGCAGCAAAGGTCACCAGTGACATCACTCCCAGCAGGATCACCCCCTGCTTGACCCTGTCATGCAGGATGTTCTCCAGCAAATAGCTGTGGCGGCCGATGAACTGCCCGGCAGCAGGGTCGAAGAACAGGTTGGCAATGTCCATGTCGACCGAGGTCAGTTCCAGCAGGATCAGGCCAAGCGCGGTCGCCAGGGGTAGCCCCAGGTACAGCCAGAAATTGATCGGGCGAGGGCGGGTTGGTTGCTGCATGACGGCTCCAGGGCGCGAAAAAGATCGGGCATTGTCGGCCGCCCGCTATCCTGTGTCCGTGAAGGATCAGTGAAAAAACCGTCAAGTGCGCTGAATTTTCCCTGGGGCTGGCACCCTGCAGGCATAGGCCTTAAGCTGCGCCTGCCGCGCACCACAGCGAGAAGCGCCGCACAGGAGAAACCGATGCGCATTCTTTTGGTTGAAGACAACCGCGATATCCTGGCCAACCTGGCCGATTACCTGGGCATGAAGGGCTACACCGTCGACTGTGCCCAGGATGGCCTGTCCGGCCTGCACCTGGCTGCCACCGAGCACTACGACCTGATCGTGCTCGACATCATGTTGCCGGGCATCGACGGCTACACCCTGTGCAAGCGCCTGCGCGAAGACGCCCGCCGCGATACGCCGGTGATCATGCTCACCGCCCGCGACCAACTGGACGACCGCCTGCAGGGCTTCCGCTCCGGTGCCGACGATTACCTGCTCAAGCCCTTCGCCCTGTCGGAGCTGGCTGCCCGCATCGAAGCGGTGCTGCGCCGGGCCCAGGGCGGCGGGCGCCGCACCTTGCAGGTGGCCGACCTCAGTTATGACCTGGACACCCTCGAAGTCACCCGCCAGGGCCGCCTGCTCAAGCTCAACCCTGTCGGCCTCAAGCTGCTGGCGGTGCTGATGCAGAAAAGCCCGCACGTATTGCGTCGCGAAGTGCTGGAAGAAGCCCTTTGGGGAGATGATTGCCCTGACAGCGACAGCCTGCGCAGCCACGTGCACCAGCTGCGCCAGGTGATCGACAAGCCGTTTGAAAAACCGCTGCTGCATACCGTCCATGGCGTCGGCTATCGCCTCGCCGAGGGCCGTGATGGAGTTTAAGCAAAGCCTTGCCCAGCGCATCATCATCGCCTTTGCCCTGATGAGCGCGCTGGTGGCCGGGGCCTTCGCCTTTGGCATCGTCGGCACCGTGCACCTGGTCGAGGAGCGGCTGATTTCGTCGGTGCTGGGCGGTGACCTGCAGCGCCTGCTGCGCATGGACAGCGTCAGCGACTGGAGCCACCGCCCCCGCCCCGACCAGCTGTTCTATTTCAGCGGCGGGCGCGACGACTTCGAACTTCCCAAGGACCTGCGCCACCTTGACCGCGGCTTCCACGAGGTATTCCGCGATCAACTGTCGTACCACGCCATGGTCGAGATCGTTGATGGCCGTCGCTATGTGCTGTTGCAGGACCAGAGCGACTTCGAAGAGCGCGAGCGCTTGCTGTTCGCGGTGGTGGTGGTGGGCTTCGTGCTCAGCCTGGTACTGGCGGTGATCCTCGGCTGGCTGGTGGCGCGCCGGGTGATGGCGCCGGTGATCCGCCTGGCGCGCCAGGTACGCCACCGTGACCAGTTGCTGGGGCTGGCCCCGCCGCTGGCACCGGACTATGCCGCAGACGAAGTCGGCCAGCTGGCGGTAGCCTTCGACGATACCCTGGGCCGCCTGCGCGATGCCCTGACCCGCGAACGGTTGTTCACCAGCGACGTCAGCCATGAATTGCGCACACCCTTGATGGTGCTGGCCACCTCGTGTGAGCTGCTGATGGAAAACCCGACGCTGGACGCCCGCTCGCGCAGCCAGGTGGAGCGTGTGGCGCGGGCCACGGAAGAAATGCGCGAGCTGGTCAAGACCTTCCTGATGCTGGCCCGGGCACAGCGCGACGAGGGTGCGGTGGCATCGCGGGCCACCCTGCGGGAGGTGGCTGACGAACTGGTCGGGGTTTGGCGCGACACCATCGAGCAGAAGGGCCTGGCCTTGTATTACGATGGCCGCGTCAGTGCCAGCCCGGTACTGTACAACGCCACCTTCCTGCAGTCGGTAATGGGCAACCTGCTGCGTAATGCCGCGCACTACACCGACAGCGGCTACATCCGCCTGAGCCTGGAAGCCACCGGCTTCAGCGTGGAGGACAGTGGCGTGGGTATCCCGGAGGAACAGCGCGAGGCGATGTTCCGGCCGTTCGTGCGCGGCGATGAGCGGCGCGGTGAGGGCCTGGGCCTGGGCCTGTCGTTGGTACAGCGCATCTGCGATGACCAAGGTTGGCATGTCACCCTGACATCAACCTTGCCACACGGCTGCCGTTTCGTGGTCGACCTGAGCAAAACCGCAGTGAAGGGCGATCCAGAGGCTTTGGTCGAGTAATCTGTTGTTACAGGCCATTCGGCGCTCAACATATTTTTCACATCAGCATGACCTGATTCCTACGCTTACTTACCTAATGTGGGCGGAATGGAGTCAGGAGATGCCCAATGCGTAGCCCCATCAAGCTTGAATTTTCCGAGAAGTACGACAAAGAACATGCCCGCGAGTACTTTCTCAAGCACCAGGATGGCCTTGCGCGACGCCTTTCCCACAAGCGTGATGAGCAACTGGCGCGTCGTGCCTTGGCATTGGCTGGTGAGCCTGGGCTGGTCCTCGACCTGCCATGCGGTGCTGGCCGCTTCTGGCCGTTGCTGGCAGAAAAGCCCAACCGGGTGATCATCGGCGCCGACAACTCAGAAGCGATGATCGAGACAGCCTGTACCGCGCAAGCGCCAGAGGTGGTGGCACGGGTACGCCCTTTGCAGACTTCGGCATTTGCCATCGACTTGCCGGACAATTCGGTGGACAGCATCTTCTGCATGCGCTTGTTCCACCACATCGGCGAAGCGGCGCACAGAAAGACCATTCTTTCGGAATTTCAACGGGTTAGCCGTGATAGTGTGATCCTGTCATTGTGGGTGGATGGTAATTTCAAAGCATGGCGCCGGAAAAAACTGGAACAGCGCCGCAGGTCCAGGAAGGGCGACCAGGACAATTACCAGAACCGGTTTGTGTTACCGGCCGACACGGTCGAAGAAGAATTCCGAGCCGCCGGCTTCAGAATCCAGGAACGCCTCGACTTCCTGCCGTTCTATGCCATGTGGCGGGTATATGTATTGCGTAAGGGGTAGTGTTTGATGGCTGTAGCCCAGAGCGGGGAGTCGCGGTTCGATTTTTACTGGCGCCAGCAGGGCGAGTGGGTCGAGGAGCCTAACCAGCGCCGTGGTGGCGAGAGCGGTGTGCAACGCCTCGACGATGGCAATGGCAAGCTGCTGTATGCCAAGCGCCAGGTCGGGCATATCTACCGTAGCCTGCTGCACCCTTTCGGCCGGCCGACCGTATTGCGTGAGCTCGATGCGTTGAACAGCTTCGAGCAACTGGGCGTGCGTGTACCGCGCATCGTCTTCTGTGGCGCCGAACGTGGTGCCGACAAGCAGTGGCGTGCGCTATTGGTGAGCGAAGCACTCGACGGTTTCGTCGAACTCGATACCTGGCATGCCGAAGGTGCCCGCGAGCGTTACCCGCAGGTGGTGCATGAGCGCATGCTCAAGGACCTGGCGGACAACCTGGCGCGCATGCACCTGGGGCACTGGCAGCACGGTTGTCTGTATGGCAAGCATGTGTTCGTCAAGGTGATTGGCGAGGGCGAGCAGGCCCGGGTCGAAGTCGCGCTGCTGGACCTGGAAAAATGCCGTCGGCGCATCAGCTGCCATCGTGCGGCGGGCAATGACCTGCGCCAGCTGCGCCGCCATTCGTCGATGAATGACGCGGAATGGCAAACACTGCTCTACTTTTACCAGATGGCGTTTGGCAGCGCTGTCAAAGGGTTAGGGCAATGAAACTAGAAATAGCTCGAGCTTTGTTCCTGGTAGCTGGCCTGGCGGTGACCACCGTGGCGGTGGCTGCCTGGGAGGAGCCGAAGCCGACAGTGTTCAGCAAGGCCGAACTGGCCGACCAGTGCGCGTTGCCGCGGGAAATGAAACCGCAGCAACAAGCCGAGGCCGCGCCGGATCAGGATCTGTTGCTGTTCCTGTTCGGCATGCGCCAGGGGTTGCGGCCGTTCGGTTGAATCCGGTGTAGATGGAAATGCCAGAGGCCTCGCGATTGCGGGGCCTTTGGCATTTTTGCATTCGCCTCGCCGGCCTCTTCGCGGGCTTGCCCGCTCCCACAGGTATGGCACCGGTCCTGAAACTGGTGCCGCACGTGTGGGAGCGGGCGAGCCTGCGAAGAGGCCTGTTCAGGCAACCGATGTTTCCCTGGCAACCGCCTTGTGCGCCAGCAGGGTGTAAATACAAGGCAACACGAACAGGGTAAACAGCGTGCCGATCGACATCCCGGTGGCAATCACCGTACCGATGTCAAAGCGGCTGACTGCCCCCGCACCAGTCGCCAGGATCAGCGGTACCATGCCAAATACCATCGCCGCCGTGGTCATCAGCACCGGCCGCAGGCGAATCGCCGCGGCTTCCTCGATCGCTTCGTGCACACTCATGCCGCGCTCCTCACGTAACTGGTTGGCGAACTCGACAATCAGGATGCCGTGCTTGCTGATCAGCCCAATCAGTGTCACCAGCCCGACCTGGGTGTAGATGTTCATGCTCGATACGCCAAGGAACAGTGGCAGCAGCGCGCCACAGATCGACAACGGCACCGTCACCAGTATTACCAGTGGGTCGCGGAAGCTTTCGAACTGCGCCGCCAGCACCAGGAAGATGATCGCCAATGCCAGGCCGAAGGTCACCCACAGCGCGCTGCCTTCCTGGACGTACTGGCGCGCCACGCCGGCATAGTCGAAGGCGAAACCTTCCGGAGCCTCCTCGCGGGCGATGCCCTGTACGGTCTGCAGCGCCTCGCCCAGGCTGACCATGGGCACGCCCTGGATGATCGCCGAGTTCAGCTGCTGGAACTGGTTGAGCTGGCGCGGGCGGGCGCGGTCGGTAAGGGTGATCAGGGTGGATAGCGGCAGCAGTTGGCCCTGGTCGTTCTTCACGTAGTAGTTGTTCAGCCAGCCGGGGTTGTCGCGGTAAGGCCGCTCGACCTGGGCAATCACCTTGTAGCTGCGGCCTTCGAGGGTGAAGCGGTTGATTTCCGCCTCGCCCAGCAAGGTCGCCAGGGTGCTGCCCAAGGTGTCCATCGACACCCCCATCTGCGCCGCCTTGGCCCGGTCGATATCCACCACCACCTCGGGCTTGTCGAAGGCCAGGTCGATGTCGAGGAAGGCGAACTTGCCTGATTCCTGGGCGCGGGCCTTGATGCGCTGGGCCACATCCAGCAGTGCCGGGTAGTCGCCAGCGCTGTTGATCACGAACTGGAATGGCAGGCCCTCGCCGGTGCCGGGCAGCGACGGCAGGTTGAAGCCGAAGATCTGCAGGCCACTGATTTCTTCGAGCTTGCTCTGCACCAGCGGCAGCAGCTCCATCTGCGTGCGCTCGCGCTCGTTCCAGGGCTTGAGCAGGAAGCCGCCGATGCCGGTCTGCACGCCATTGAAACCGTTGATCTGGAACGACGAGTAATACTCCGGGAAAGCCTTGAACAGCGGAGTGAATTCGTCGGTATAGGCGTTGAGGTAATCAAGGTTGGCCGGCTGCGGCGAATTGCTCATCATGAAAATCACCCCCTGGTCCTCGTTGGGTGCCAGTTCGTTCTGGGTGAACTTCAGCAGTACCGGAATCAGGCACAGAATGATCACGGCAAACACCAGCACGACGGGCCGGCTGTCGAGGGTGGTGTGCAGCAGGCGCTGGTAGCGCACCTTCAGGCGTTCGAACAGCACGTCCAGGCGGTGGGCAAGGCCGCTGGGGTTCTGTTCCTGGCGCAGCAGCAGCGCGCACATCATTGGTGACAGGGTGAGGGCAACGATGCCGGATATGATCACCGCACCGGCCAGGGTCAGGGCAAATTCCTTGAACAATGCGCCGGTCAGCCCGGTGAGGAAGCCGATCGGTGCATACACTGCCGCCAGGGTGATGGTCATCGACACCACCGGCATGGCGATTTCGCGGGCGCCCTCGAGGGCGGCGTCGAACGGCGACTTGCCTTCTTCCATGTGCCGGTGGATGTTTTCCACCACGACGATCGCGTCGTCCACCACCAGCCCGATGGCCAGCACCATTGCCAGCAGGGTCAGCAGATTGAGCGAATAGCCCATCATCTGCATGAAGAACAGCACGCCGATCATCGACAGCGGAATGGTCACCACCGGAATCAGCACCGAACGCAGGGCACCGAGGAACAGGAACACCACCACGATGACGATCAGTACCGCTTCGCCGAGGGTCTTGATCACTTCGTCGATGGAGGCCTGGATGAACAGCGTGGCGTCATAGGCGATCGATACCTTCAGCGCCGAGGGCAGCTGGCTTTCCAGCTCGGGCATGATGCGCCGCACTTCCTTGATGACGTCCAGCGGGTTGGCGGCTGGTGTGGCCTTGATGCCGATGTACACCGATGGGGTGCCGTCGAACGAGCTGACCGTATCGTAGTTTTCAGCCCCCATCTCGACCCGCGCCACATCGCCAAGCAGCACGCGGCTGTCGCCACTGGTCTTGACCGGCAGGGCGGCGAACGCCTCGGCCGACTTCAGCTCGGTGCTGGCGTTGATGCTGGTGACCACGTATTCACCCTTCACCTCGCCGGCCGCGGAAAGGAAGTTGTAGCGGCGCACGGCATTGGTCACGTCGATGGCAGACAGGCCATAGCCCGCCAGTTTCACCGGGTCGATCCAGATGCGCATGGCGAACACCTGGTTGCCGAGGATTTCCGCTTCGGCCATGCCCGGCAGGGTCGCCAGCTTGGGCTGGATCACCCGCGACAGGTAGTCGGTGATTTGCGGGTTGCTCATCTCTTTGCTGTAGAAACTGATGTACATAAGCGCCGAAGCATCGGCGGCTTCCTTGCTCAGTACCGGGTCTTCGGAGTCCTGGGGCAGCTTGTTGCGCACTTCGTTGGCCTTGGCCAGCAGTTCGGTGAACAACCGGTCGCTGTCGGCGCCGATGCGGGCGTAGATGGAAATGATCGAGAAGTTCTGTCTGCTCACCGAGGTCATGTAGTCGATGCCTTCGGCGCTGGCCAGGCTTTGCTGCAGCGGCTGGGTGATATAGCCCTGGATGGTCTCGGCGTTGGCGCCGGGGTAGGCGGTGGTTACGGTGATCAGGGCATTTTCCATTTGCGGGTACTGGCGGATCTGCAGCTTGTTCCAGGCCTGGAAGCCCAGCAGCAGGATCAGCAGGCTCACCACGCTAGCCAGCACCGGGCGGCGGATGAACGGGTCGGTGAACGCCATGCCAGCCTCCTGTCAGTCCTTGCCCGGCGCGCCCTGTGCGGGCTTCAGGGCTTTGTCCTGGCCGATGCGGATCGCGGCACCGGGGGTGAGCTTCAGTTGGCCGGCAGTGACCACCTGTTCCCCGGCCTGCAGGCCCTTGCTGACCACCACCACGCCGTCACGGCGCTCGCCGGTTTGCACCGTGCGCTGCTCGGCGGTGAGCTGCGGCTGGCCCTTGTCGTCGTTTAGTGGCTTGCCGTCCTTGTCCTTTTTCGGCGTTGCGACATACACCGAGTTGCCATACAGGGTGTAGGTGATGGCGCTTTCCGGCACCACCACTTGTGGCTGCGGGTTGGGTAGCAGGATCAGCAGGCTGGCGAACATGCCCGGCAGCAGCTTGCTGTCCGGGTTGGCCATGGTTGCGCGCACCAGCAGGTTGCGCGTGGTTTCCTCGACCTTGGGGTTGATGGCGCTGAGGCTGGCGGGGAAGGTCTGGCCCGGGTAGGCGGCCACCTGCACCAGCACCTGCTGGCCCAGGCTGAGGTGCGGCAGGGCCTGTTCCGGTACGTTGAAGTCGACGTAGAGGCTGGATGTGTCCTGCAGGGTGGCGATCACCGTGCCGGCGGCCAGATAGTCGCCGACGTCCACTTGGCGAATGCCGATGGTGCCACTGAACGGAGCGCTGATGCTCTTCTTGGTCTTCGATGCCTTGAGCTGGTCGACCACCGCCTGATTGCGCCGGTACTGGGCGGTGAGGCGGTCGAATTCGCCGCGGGAGATGGCTGAGTCGCCGACCAGCTGGCTACCACGGCCGAAATCTACCTTGGCCAGGCCCAGGTCGGCCTGGGCGGTGCCGAGCAGGGCGGTTTCCTGGTCGTCGTTGAGTTGCAGCAACAGTTGCCCGGCCTTGACCTGCTGGCCTGAGTCGAAATGCAGGGCCTTGACGATGCCTTCCACTTCCAGGCTCAGCTCAACGCCCTGTAGCGCCTTGAGGCTGCCGACAGCGGGCAGGCGCTCTTGCCACGGGCGCTGTTCGGCCAAGGCGGCCGCCACGGTGATGGGCGGCTTGGGGGCAGTGAACATCTGGATCTGCTGGTAGATCGAAAAGGCTTTGTAGCCCCCCAGGGCCAGCACGATCAGCAGAACCACGGCCAACATGATGAGCATGCGGCGGCGCAGCATAGGTCCGGTTCCTTGGATGCGGTTGTTATTCGCTTAGACACGACAACGGGCGATCCTGCCCACGTGTGGATGGGGGAAGTATTGACTGTTTTTTGGGGGAAAGGGAGTGGAATGCCTGGGCCGGCCCCTTCGCGGCTGAAGCCGCTCCCACAGGGACCGCGCAGTCAGCGGGTTGCGCTATTCCTGTGGGAGCGGCTTTAGCCGCGAAGGGGCCAGTACAGCCAACCCGAAAATCAGACGAGATGCAGGTGGTTGTCCCAGAAACCGGACGGCAGGTTCATCGGTTGCCCGACCAGCTCGGCCTTGCGGCAATCATAGAACCGGCAACGGCCCTGCCCGGAGGTGACGACAAAGCCGTCCTGTACCGCGCCCACCCCCGCGCAATCGGGCATTGGCGCATCCAGCCGCACCGCGCCGCTGTCCAGGTCCCAGACGAACAGGCGGTTGGCTCGTGGCGCGGTCAGCGCGACCAGCCGCAGCTCGCTGTGGATAGCCACGCTGGCGGTGTACTGGGCCATGGCCTGCAACTGTCGCTCCGGCACCGGGAAGGCCTTGAACGGCTCGCCCGGGCGCTTGATCGCCAGCAGTTCGGCGGTTTCATCGGCATCGCCCATGAACTGTTGGCAGGCGGCGATGGTGCCATCGCTGCCCACCGCCAGGTGGCGCACGCTATTCATCTGCTGGGCCAGGGTTTCCTTGCTCAGCAGGGTACCGTCGCGCTGCATCAGCACCAGGCTCGGTTCCATGGCGTCGAGGTTCATCTCCACCCGGCTTTCGGCTTCGGTGCGGATACCGCCGTTGGCCACGATCAGCGTTTCGCCGTCCGGCAGCCAGGCCACTTCGTGCGGGCCGATGCCGTGGGTCGGAATCTCCCCGCTGTGCACCAGGCGCTCGCCTTCGAAGCGGTACACGCCGAGTACGCCACGCCCCGGGTCGGTGGTGTCGTTCTCGGTGGCATACAGCCATTCGCCACCTTTGTGAATGACCGCGTGGCCGTAGAAGTGCCGGTTCGGCTGCGAGGTGACGGTTTGCAGCAGGCGCCCGTCGCGCAGGTCGACCAGGTAGCTTTCGGTGCCGGGACGGCGGGCGACGAACAGGGCGATCGGCAGGTCCGGGTGATGGATGATGGCATGGCAACGTTGGGCGACCTGGGTGCTGAACACCTGGGTGCCGTCCAGGCGGAACCCGACCGCATAGTGCTTGCCGTCGCCGTCGTCACGCGCCGACAGCAGCAGGGGCTCGCTGCCTTTGTTGCGGAACAGGCTCCAGCCGCCCAGGGTGAGGGCGCTGAGCAATACGCTACCGAGTTTGAGGGCCTGGCGTCGCAGCATGATCAGTCACCGTCGTTGGCATTGAAGCCCAGCTGGATGTTCAACGCCTTGGCCAGCTCGCCTTCGTGCAGGCGGTGGACGGCGTTGAGGCTGTCGTAGATCTGGTTCAGGGTTTGCTGGCCAGCGTCGTCGGCCAGCAGCTCGCCCAAGGTTTTCTGGTTGTCGGCCAGCAGCTTGAGCGAGGCAGCGTAGGCGGCGTCGATCTTGTCTGCCAGGGCTTTCTGATCGCTGGACAGCAAGCCGCGCAGGCCTTGGTTGTCGACCCCGACCCAGACCGCTTCGGCGGCCTTGAGGCTGGCCTCCAGGCTCTTGAGCGAGCTGTGGCTGCGCCAGGCTTCGGCCTGCAGTGGCTGTGGAATGCCCTTGCTCTGGCGGCCCATCGGCGCACCGAGCTTTTTCTTCAGGCTGTCCAGAGCGGTGACCTGGGCGCGCAGCAGGTCGGCGATGGCCTCGTGGGAGTCGGCGTAGCGCTGGTTGGGGAACTTGGTCATCTGCGAGAGCATGCCGTCGGTGCTGTTCCAGCCCTTGAGGATCTCTTCGGCCAGGGTTTTCTGGTGTTCACCGATGGCCACCAGCAACGGGCAGTAGCGGGCTTTCTGCTCGGCAGTGGCGATGTCCGGCTTGCTGTCGAACAGGATGTACTCGTAGGCCGACAGGCCACGTACCACCACGCTGGCCTTGCCCAAGGCCGCGGCATCGACCGGCTGGTCTGCGTTGACCAGCTGCTCGACCTGGCGGCCGACCAGGTTCTTCTTGTCGGGCCAGAACTGTACTTGCCAGGCGCGGTTGCCTTCGGCCAGCGGGCCGACCAGCAGCGGTTGCAGCTCGGCCCAGGCCTTTTGCGCGTTGAGGAAGTCGGCACGGGCCTTGTCCAGGGTTTCCTTGCCTTCGCAGTAGGCCAGGGCGCTGGCGGCCAGCGTGCGGTCGGCTTCGACCCAGCGGCTGTAGGTGGGCAGGATCACCTGCTTGGCGATGGCAGCGGAGGTGACTGCTTGCGGGTCCTGCGGCGAGCAGGCGCCGAGGGCGAGTGCGGCGAGGCTGGTGAACAACAGTTTGGGTCGGAACATGCCCGGCTCCTTTGCGCTTTTTAAAGTGAGTTCAGGAAAGCCAGCAACGCGGCACGCTGCTCGGCATTGAAAGTGAGTACGAAATTGCGTGCCGACTCGGCTTCGCCACCGTGCCAGAGCACGGCCTCGAGCAGGTTGCGGGCGCGGCCGTCGTGCAGGAACTGGCTGTGGCCACTGACCGTTTCGCTCAGGCCGATGCCCCACAATGGCGGGGTGCGCCAGTCCTGGCCGTTGGCGGCGAATTCGGTGCGCTCGTCGGCCAGGCCCGGGCCCATGTCATGCAACAGCAGGTCGCTGTAAGGGCGGATCAACTGGTTGGCCAGCTCCGGCTCGGCGGCATTGGCGGCTGTGGTGAACTGCGGTGTATGGCAGCCCTGGCAGCCGGCCTGGTAGAACAGGTTCTTGCCCGCCAGCACCTGCGGCGAGCCAACATCGCGGCGGGCCGGCACGGCCAGGTTGCGGGTGTAGAAAGTGACCAGGCGCAGGATATTATCGCTGACTTCCTTCTCGCCATCGGCACCGTCGCCGTTGGGCGCGGCCAGGCAGTCGGCCTGCGCCGGGGTACAGTCGTCGTTGGGCTGCAGGGTGGTGGTCAGGCCCATGTCGCCGGCAAAGGCATGCACGTTCTGCTGGTTGACGTTGGGCTGCCCGGCCTTCCAGCCGAAGCGGCCGACCACGGTTTTGCCCTGGGCGTCATCCCACACCCGGTTGGCCCGGCCGCGGATGCCGTCGCGGTTGCGGTCGTCGGGATCCTCGTTGGCCAGCAGGTCGGCTTCGGGGATGGCTTCGAGCAGGCCCAAGCCGATCATCGGCGGCGCCACTCGCGCCGAAAAGCGCGTGTCGGGGTGCATCACGCCATAGCCGAGCTGGGTGATCTGCAGGGCCGGCTTGCGCAGCTCGACCTGGTGGCCATCCTCGAACGACACCGTTTCGCTGGTGTAGCTCACCCGCACCTTGCCTTCCGGCGTCACGCCGGGGATGGCCATGTCCTGCAGCTGGGTGCCATAGACCGGCTCCGGCACCACGCCGAGGCGTTCGACCACCTTGGCCAGGTAGGGCTGGTCGGGGATCGACAGGCGTACCAGCATCGATACGGCGTTGCTGTCGCCCGGCTCTGGCGGGTGGCCGCGGCCGTCGCGCACGTGGCAGTTCTGGCAGGCATTGGTATTGAACAGCGGCCCCAGGCCGTCACGTGCGGTGGTAGTGGATGGCGCGATCACCCAGGGGTTGCGGAAGAAGCTGTTGCCTACGGCGAAGTCCAGGCGCCGCTCGGGCGAGAGGTTGGCCGAGGGCAGGGAATAGGCATTGCGGTCAGTACGCTGCACGGTGGCTTTGCCGCCCGACAACGCTTCGCCGGGCTCGGCCTGGGTGAAACGCGGGGCGTCGTCGCAGGCGGCAAGGGCTAAGGCCAGCAGCAGGGGGGAGAGTCGGGACAGCGACAAGGACATCGAAAATCCTGGGCGTGAGCGAAAAACCGGCGTGCAAGCTTAGCAGGGTGAGTGAGTTTGAATAAGAGCAATTTGCAATTGCTGGATGAAATCGGTGTCAGTTGGCCATGTCGGCATGCTCGGTCTCTTGTGGGAGCGGCCTTGTGTCGCGAAAGGGCTGCAAAGCAGCCCCAGGATTTCGGCACCGATGCAAACAATGCCGGGGGGGCCGCTTTGCGGCCCTTTCGCGACACAAGGCCGCTCCTACAAGGGGGTGTGTTGCCTGAACGAAAAAGGCGACCCGAAGGCCGCCTCTTTCAGAACCGCTACAGCAGGATCAGAACTCGTGATCCGCGGTATCCGGGTTCAGGTTGGCAATGCCCAGCTTGCCCGCGGCCTGCTCGATCGCACCGGTCTGCTTGACCAGGGAGGCGATGGCGTCACGCACGATCTGGTTGCCGGCTGCGTTGTCGGCAGCGATCAGCTGGTCGTAGTGCTCGCCCTTGAGCGCGTGGTCGACGATCACCTGGATCTTGGCTTCGGTGGCTTCCAGGTCGGCCTTGAGGGTGGCGTCGGCAGCCGGGTCTACCTTGGCCACCAGCGACGACAGGCTCGGGCCGGTCACCTTGCTGCCGTCCGGGCGGGTGTACTCGCCCAGATAGACGTTACGGATGCCCTTGGCATCGTAGAAGTGCGAGTAGTGGGTGTTGTCGCTGAAGCAGTCGTGCTCGTCTTCCGGCGAGTTGGCCTCCAGCGAAACCTTCATGCGCTCGCCAGCCAGTTCGCCCAGCGACAGGCTGCCCATGCCGAACAGCATCTTGCGCAGGCCGTCGTTGACCGACTCGGCTTCCAGCTTGGCGCGGTAGTTGTCGGCAACGTTCGGGGCCCAGTTGCCGACCATCTCTTCGAGGTCCTTGACCAGCAGGTCGGTGACCGCTTTCAGGTAGGCACGGCGGCGGTCGTTGTGGCCACCGGTGGCGCCTTTGCCTTCCAGGTAGTCCGACGCCGGACGGTTGCCCGCGCCCGGGCCGGTGCCGTTCAGGTCCTGGCCCCAGAGCAGGAACTCGATGGCGTGATAGCCGGTGGCGACGTTGGCTTCAGAGCCGCCCAGTTCGTTCAGGCTGGCCAGCTTCTCGGGGGTGATGTCCTTGACGTCGATCTTCTCTTCGCCCACCTGGATCTCGGTGTTGGCGATGATGTTGGCGTTGGCCGCCGGGTTGCCCAGGGCGTGCTCATAGCTCTTGTCGACGTAGTCGATCAGGCCTTCGTCCAGCGGCCAGGCGTTCACCTGTCCTTCCCAGTCGTCGATGATGGTGTTGCCGAAGCGGAATACTTCGCTCTGCAGGTACGGTACGCGCGAGGCGACCCATGCTTCCCTGGCTGCTTTCAGAGTTTCGTCGTTCGGCTTGGCCAGGAACGCGTCGACTGCGGTCTGCAGGGTCTTGGCGGTGCTCAGCGAGTCGCTGTACACGGCGTAGACCAGCTCGGCGTAATGCTTGACCACGGCTTTGCCGGCGGCTTCGTCGACAGCCCCGGGCGCTGCAGCGGTGGTGCTGGCGGCAGCAGGTGCCTGGGCTTGCGGCGCGGCGGCCTTGTCGTCCTTGCCTTCACCGCAACCGGCGAGAGCGATGGCAATGGCCAGCAGACTGGCGGAGGCCAGAGGCATTCGAATCATTATTGGTTTCCTGCGTCGTGTGGTTGGACCAAGGGGTGGACGGTGCGCCGTGGCACGCGAAACGACAACATCATGCGAAAGATTTGCATTTGCTGTAAAGGGGCGGGCATGCAATTCGTGTAAATGCCGGTCACGGGCTGTAATCGGGCAGGCGGCTCAGAACATCGAAACCTGGTTTCGCTGTGCCTGCTTGAGGAAGTTGGTCAGCTCACGGGCCGACAGCGGCTTGCTGTAGTGGTAGCCCTGGCCCTCGTGGCAGCCCTGGGCGACGATGTAGGTTTCCTGTTCGGCGGTTTCCACGCCTTCGGCGATTACCTGCATCCCCAGGCTCTTGCCCAGCTGGATGATGGCGCGGACGATGGTGGCGTCGTCATCGTCGTCCAGCAGGTCCTGGACGAAGCTCTTGTCGATCTTGATCTTGTCCAGAGGCAGCGATTTCAGGTAGCTGAGCGACGAGTAGCCGGTGCCGAAGTCGTCGATGGCAATCAGTGCTCCGGAGCGGCGCAGGCTCAGCAGGTGCTGGGCAGCGGTGCTGATGTCTTCCATCAGGCCGGTCTCGGTGACTTCCAGCTCCAGGCTGCGTGGTGGCAGGCGGTAAGCCTGCAGCAGGTTGTTGACCACCCGCGGCAGCTCGTTGTGGTGCAGCTGCACGGTGGACAGGTTGACCGCCATGCGCAGGTCGCTGAAGCCCATGTCGTGCCATTCGCGCAATTGCCGGCAGGCCTGGTCGAGCACCCATTCGCCGATGCCGATGATGCTGCCGTTCTGTTCGGCCAGGGGGATGAACTGGTCCGGGGGCACCATGCCCAGCTCCGGATGTTGCCAGCGCAGCAGTGCTTCGACACCGACCACGCGGTGGTCGCGGTAGCTGATCTGTGGCTGATACACCAGGTACAGCTGGTTGCGTGGCAGGGCTTCGCGCAGGTCCTTTTCCAGTTCGCGACGGCGGCGCATCTCGCTGTCGACGCTGGCGATGTAGAACTGGTAGCGGTTGCGCGAACGGGCCTTGGCCAAGGTCATGGTCTGTTCGGCTTTCTGCAGCAGCTTCTCGGTGCTGTCGCCGTCTTCCGGGAACAGGGTGATGCCGATGGTGGCGCGCAGGCGGATCTGCTGGTGGTGGTCGAGGTCGAACGGCACTTCCAGGTCGTCGAGGATACTCTGCGCCAGTTCGGCGGCCTCGTAGGGCTGCTCGATATTGGCCTGCACCAGGGCGAACTGGTCACCACCCAGGCGTGCCAGGGCGCCCAGTCGGCCGCTGTGGGCGCGCAGGCGGTCGGCCAGGGCCAGCAGCAACTGGTCGCCGACCTGGTAGCTGAACTGCTCGTTGATGCCCTTGAAGTCGTCCAGGCCTACGCATAGCACCGCCACGCGGTGTTGCAGGCGGCCACCGTCGACGAGGATCTTGTCCAGTTGCTGCTGCAGTTGCTGACGGTTGGGCAGGCCGGTGAGGAAGTCATACTGGGCCATGCGTTGCAGGCTGTTTTCCGCCTCGTGACGCAGGTGGGTGTTGCGCTCGATCGAGGCCAGCAGCTGGTTGGCGGTATTTACCCACAGGCCCAGCTCGTTCTTCTCGTGGCCCTTGAGCAGCGGCAGCTGGTGCTGGCTTGGGCGGTCGGGGTTGATCTGGGTGAGGTGCTCGATGATCTTCGACAGCGGTTTGGTCAGCAGCCAGTGGTAGACCAGATACAGCACCAGGCCCATGGCCAGGGCCCGCAGCACGCCGGAAATGAAGATGATCACGGCGTTGATCAGGAAATCTTCGCCGTAGGACGAGGTGTCGAGGGTGATGCTCAGGTCGCCGTAATATTCGCTGTAGGGGCCGCGGCCGACCAGTTGCGTGCTGTAGGTACGTTCCTGGCCGAGGATCAGGTCGGTCAGCCAGCGCATGGACATGTCCTGCAGCGGGCGGGACTTTTCTGCGAGCATGGTTTCGTTGGGGTGGCCAATGGAGGCCATGCGTACCGATTCGTCCTGGAACAGGCCTTCAATCACCTGCATGCCCATTTCGCGGTCGAGGCTATATACCGCCTGGGTCGAGGGGTCGCGGAACATGTCGAGGATGCGTTGGGCATCGCTGTTCACGGCTTGGCGGGTCTTGTAGGTGTCGTAGACGATTTGCGCACAGCTGAGCACGACACCGACCGCTAGCGCCGACAGCAGCACGACCCTGAGCAACTTGACCGACAAGCTGTTCCGCAATTCCAGCTTCAATGGGGGTTTCCTTAATCCATGCGCATGGCATCATTTTGCCATCAACGATGACGATACACTATCGGCCGACCATCAGAAGTGTATCGGTTGCCTGACCCCGCAACTTGAATGCGCCGTGACAATCTTCCAGAGGTTTGATGTTAGCGTGGTATGCGGGCTGAGCAAGCGTTTTGCGGGTGGGGCGTGGATGAAAACCGTGTCGACCGCTTCGCGGGCAAGCCCGCCCCCTCAGGCATGGCACATTCCTCCAAATGGAGTAGCGCCTGTGGGGCGGGTCTGATTTGCACGCCGCTGGAGAAGCGGACGGGTCCCTGCGATGAACTGCAACTACCACCCGACGGCGCACGGCGCGCCATCGGCTGTCGATGATTGGTTGATAGCGGGTATGTCAGCGCCTGGCTTTCAGTGCCGAACAGCGCCTTTACGCAGCGGGCGCGCTATTTTTCCGGCAGCGCCCAGGCAATGATGCTGTCACCCAGCTTGGTCGGAATCCGGTCATGCCCGCCGACCACGGCAACAACGTACTGCCGCCCTTCGCTCATGTAGTCCCAGAGGTCGTGATGGACGGTCTGGAAATGCCATTTGACCTTGCCGGTGAGCGCATCCAGGGCCACCAGTGAAGAGCTGAACTTGTCTTCCTGTTCGGTACGGGTACCGCCATAGAAGTCGCCTGCAGCATTGCCGGTGGTGATGTAGACCAGCCCCAGTTCGTCGTCGGCGGAAATCGGCGCCCATGAGTTGGGCGTGCTGAGCGTATAGGTTTCATCGGCGTCGGCAGGCGCAGTGCTGTCGGGGCGACCGAGGTCCCAGGCCCACTTCTGTTTGCCGCTGACTGCGTCGTAGGCGCGAACCACACCTGATGGCGCTGGGCGCACATCCGAATCAAGCACGCGGCCACCGGTAATGACCACACCGCGGATTACCAGTGGTGCAGAAGTGATGCCGGTGGAGCCTTTGCGGAACGTGCCCAGGCCGTCCTTGAGGTCGGCAAAGCCTGCCGTGCCGAAATCTGGGCAGGCCTGCCCGGTGAGCGCATCAACTGCACCCAGGCGGATGTCGTTGGTGCCCCAGATGATGCGTTTGGCGCATAGGCCACTGGCATTGGATACTTCGTAGTACGAGACACCACGGCAATAGGCACCACCGTTGGCGAAATAGTCCGGGTCGACTTTCGAGTCGTAGCGCCAGTTCTCTTTGCCGGTAGTGGCGCTCAACGAAATGATGATTTGCTTGGGCGTGCAGGTATACAGCGAGTCGCCAACCTTGATTGGCGTGGCCTCGTTCAGATACTTGGTTTTTTCGCCAGGCTGTTTCACATCGCCATGATGATACTCCCAGGCCTTGACCAGGCCGGAAACGTTGCTTGGGGTAATCTGCGCCGCAGCGGAATAGTGGTTGCCGAGGTTGGAGCCGGCATAGGCGGTCCAGTTGGTCTTGTCGTGGGACGCGGCGACATTGGCGTCCGGTGAGGTCACCTACTGCGGCTGAAGGGTTGCTGTGTATGCGCGGTGATAGCGGGCGAGTCGGCCAGGTGAACGGTGTTGGGGAAGAACAGCGGTGTCAGGATGGTGGCCGCCATCAGCAGCGGCATCCCCCCCATGATGCTGAAATACAGTGCCTTGTTGACTTTGGCAAAGTCGCGCCGGACAAGAGGCCAGAAGGCCAGAAAGATCACACTGAGAAGTACCAGCCATGCCAGACGTGGGATATAGGCCCAGCCGTTGTAGCCGGATTCCCAGATTGCCCAGCCGTAGGTGGCCAGGGATGCTGCACCGTAGAGATAGATGCCGAGCGACTTCTTCAGGCCCATGAGTGCGGCTGACAGCAGCAATGCGGTACCCATCATTGCGTAGTAAGGCGAGCCGCCGGCACTGACCAGCGTGCTTCCCTGACAGGCCAGCGTCAGGCCAAGCAGGGCCAGCAGAATCGTGTACACCCCGAACAGCAGGCTGGAGACCCCCGTCCCGTTAGCCAACGTTCCTTGTTTCATTGCAATCATCCCTGTGTGATTCGGTGCCACAGTGCGTCCGAGCGGCGCGCATAATTGCTTATTCTTGCAATGAAATACAATAAGTGGCGCGAAATTCAATCCTGGCGCTGGATCTCAGGGTTGTTTTGTATCTTGCGTTAAAAGAAGGCAATGTCTAAGCTGCCTTCCCTGATCTGAACGCGCGGGTAATGAAAGGTAGGCGGGGGAAGGGGTTTACGCCTGCTGGCTTTCCAGCAAGGCATCCTGACGGGTCTTGAGCCGGCCGACTTCGTCCAGATGTTTCCAGAGAAACTGAGCGGCTTCTTCACGCCGACCGGACTCGATCAAGTCGAGCAGGTGCAGGTGCTCCAGGCATTGCGTCATCAGGCGACTGCGGTCGACGTTGGCTTTGTAGCTCATGAAGCGTCTGAGCTGGTTTTGCCGACGTATGGCATCTATGAAGAAGAGATTGCCCGAGCACTGCACGATCATTTCGTGAAACTGGGCGCCAATTTCGAACAGTTGGGCACGTGAGAGCTGGTGAATTTCGCCGTCGAGCATGGCCTGCTGTTGCTCCCGGGCTTTGGCAAATGCGGCCTGGTTGACCTTGTAGCCTGGTTCGCGCAGTGCGGCCGGCTCGATGGCCATGCGGAAGCGGTAGCTCTGGATGTGGGTCTGGGCGTTGTGTACGAATTCGTTAAGGCTCCAGCCTTGCCCGGGCTTGCGCTCGACCATGGCTTCGCTTGCCAGCCGGTTGAGGACCTTGAGCATTTGCCCGCGGGGCACGGAGTAGCGTCGCAGTAATTGGGCCTCAAAGAATTCGGCAGGGATTTCCCCGCTGAGGATGTCGTCCACCACGCGCAGGTAGAAGTCTTCGAATGGGTCGCAGGTGGGCGGTACAGTGGTTTCCTGGATCTGCCCGGCGTCCTGTTTCAGAAAGTAGCCGCGATTGGGCTCCTGCACCGCGATGTTCCACTCGGCGAGCAGGGCAAATACCCTGCGAATGGGGGAGCGGGAGACATCGAAGGCTTGGGCGAAGGTCTGCTCGCGCAATGGCTCGCCGGCCTTCATCGACCGGGCGCGGATCATCTCGATGACGCGAGGGGCCAACTGCAGGGCGAGATCTTTCTTTATCACAGGCTGTATTCCGAATGGTTAACTTCAGTCGATCCAGCAGATTCGGGTCGGACTGGGGACAGGAAAATACCACACACGGATGGATCTATACGTATGCTCAAATTCAATGCTCATCTCGGCTTCCAGTTCACTGAACTGCCTTTTCTGCAGCGTATCGAAGCCGCTGCCGCCGCCGGATTTCGCGCGGTGGAATTCCCGTCACCCTATGAATTCGACGCGAGTTTGTTGGCTGATCAACTGGCGCAATATGCGTTGCCATTGGTCCAGTTTGCCGCGCCGGCCGGCGTTTCCAAGGGCATTGCTGCTGTGGCGGGCAAGGAGCTCGAATTCCGTGACGGGTTAAGCCAGGCCGTCAGCTATGCCCGCGCACTGGCGTGTGCGGATGTGCACCTGATGTCTGGGGTAACCCACGAGGATGGCGCCGACAAGGTGTATGCGAGCAACCTGGACTATGCCGTGAAGTATTTTGAGGACCAGGGGCTGCGGCCATTGATCGAGGTGATCTGCACGCAGGCAATGCCGGGGTATTACATGTCCGATTTCGGCAAGGCGCAGCAGGTACTGGAGGCGCATCCCGGTATTGGGCTGATCCTTGATCTTTATCATGCACAGTTGCTGACTGGAAATGCTGCCGATGTGTTGGCGCAGTTCTTTGAACGGACGGTGCATGTGCAGGTGGCCGACTGTCCGGGGCGGCATCAGCCGGGAACGGGACAGATGGATGTTGCGGGGTTGTTGGCGGCGCTGGAGCAGCGCGGGTATGCGGGGTGGGTTGGATGTGAGTATCGGCCTACGGGTGCCACCGTAGATAGCCTTGGCTGGCTTGATCGGTACGCTTCCTGAAAACAGGGCGTTCTGGCCCCTCGCATGCCCCGAAAAATCCGATACCAGGGGACTGGCATCGGATTTTCGAAGAGCCCCGGCGTGGCGCCGGGGTTGTGTCTCAAGGCTGGATGACTCAGGCCTTGAAGGTCTTGCCTTCGAACTGTTCGGCGACGAAGGCCCAGTTGACCAGGTTCCAGAACGCCTCGACGTACTTCGGACGCAGGTTGCGGTAGTCGATGTAGTAGGCGTGTTCCCAGACGTCGCAGGTCAGCAGCGGGGTGTCGCCGCTGGTCAGCGGGCAGCCGGCGCCGATGGTGCTGGCCAGGGCCAGGGAACCGTCAGCCTTCTTCACCAGCCAGCCCCAGCCGGAACCGAAGGTGCCAACCGAAGTCTTGGTGAACTCTTCCTTGAACTTGTCGAAGGAACCGAAAGCGGCGTTGATGGCGTCAGCCAGGGCACCGGTCGGCTGGCCACCGGCGTTTGGTGCCAGGCAGTTCCAGTAGAAGGTGTGGTTCCAGACTTGAGCGGCGTTGTTGAAGATGCCGCCCGAAGAGCTCTTGACGATCTCTTCCAGGGTCTTGCCTTCGAATTCGGTGCCTGGGACCAGGTTGTTCAGGTTCACGACATAGGTGTTGTGGTGTTTGTCGTGGTGATACTCCAGGGTTTCCTTGGAGATGTGCGGCTGCAGGGCATCGTGGGCGTACGGCAGCGGCGGCAATTCAAAAGCCATGGTGGATCTCCTGATTCAGGTCTGTTTGCGGTTTGCGCAAGGCCGATCACGGGCGGCCCGATGTGCGTCGACGAGTTTGTACTCTTTGCGACGCAAGGGCTGGATCATAGCACCGGGCCCGGCGCATAACCACGCAACAAAGATAGGGAATAGAGGTTCCAGAGCGGTTGGGCTGTGCCGACCAGTGGCGTCAGCTGTTGCCTGCAAGGGCCTCATCGCCGGCAAGCCAGCTTGTATGGTTAGACTTGAAGGGAGGAGGAGGGACAAA
>NZ_JALLKV010000268.1:0-258 GCF_023093815.1 Pseudomonas sp. PNPG3 | reverse complement strand
GGAAAACAACCGCCGCGAGTGGTTCGAGGCGCACCGGCCGGAGTACCAGGCCCTGCGCGAGCAGTTCACGGCGTTCGTGGGCCAGGCCATCGAGCGCACGGCGGACTTCGACGACCGGGTGCGGTGGAAGGACCCCAGGGACTGCCTCTTCCGCATCTACCGCGACGTGCGGTTCAGTCAGGACAAGTCGCCGTACAAGACCACGTTCAGCGCGTACGTCAGCGAGCAGGACCGCCGCGGCGCGCCGCCCGGGTACTA
>NZ_JALLKV010000267.1:0-258 GCF_023093815.1 Pseudomonas sp. PNPG3 | reverse complement strand
CGGACGCCTACCATGGCAGTGTGCACGGCTATTACCTGGAAGCGCTGACCATCTTCGGCCACGTCACCCGGCGCGATCCGCGTTCGCTGGGCCGCGACGACGGCGTGGCGCGCGAGCTGGGCATCGATGCCGCGACCGCATTGGCATTGCAGGAAATCGCGTCCCGGCAATTGGCAGCCGAATGATTCCAGCATTAACAAAAGAATTTACATTCCTTTTTATCGACGTCGCTTCGCCTCGCTAAAAAATAGCGCGACA
>NZ_JALLKV010000266.1:0-258 GCF_023093815.1 Pseudomonas sp. PNPG3 | reverse complement strand
CACTGCGGGGGCAGCTCGAACACGCCCTCCATCGTCTTCAGCGACGTGGAGATCATCCAGATCAGGGGCGCGAGCATGAGCACGGAGCCCAGGGCGAGCAGGGTGACGACGACGGCGTTGGTGATGCGGTATGTGCTGTGGCGGGACATGGCTTCACTCCACCGAGAAGGAGTTCCGGGCGTTCAGCCGGAACTGGATGAGCGTGATGACGAAGATGATGAGTCCGAGGACCAGGCTCATCGCGGTCGCGTATCCGAG
>NZ_JALLKV010000265.1:0-259 GCF_023093815.1 Pseudomonas sp. PNPG3 | reverse complement strand
GCACCTGCGAGAAGACGGCCCAGACGACAAAGGCCATCACGATGCCCAGCGGGATGGTGACGGCGAGGTTGCGCTTGCCGAAGCCGCGCGCGGTCAGGGCGAACAGCAGGCCCGTGGCAATGGAGAAGCCCGCCACCTTCAGCAGCAGGAGCTGGGCCGTCAGGCCGGCCAGCACCCACAGGATCGGCCCGTGGGCCGAGGGATGGGGGTCGGGAAAGTCGCGGCGCAGCGTCGAGATGGCGGTCCAGACCGCCAGCCC
>NZ_JALLKV010000264.1:0-259 GCF_023093815.1 Pseudomonas sp. PNPG3 | reverse complement strand
CGATGGACCGGGCGCCTGGCGATGACCGCCGCCTTCGTCGGCTGCGCGATGCAGGCGGGGCTGCTGGCGCTCACCAACCGGGCATCGTTCACGACCCCTGAGCAGTGGGTGATGACGGCGATCGCGTTCGTCGTCTACATGCTGCTCGGCAGCGCCGTCGTGCTGGGCGTCTGGGCGCTGGGCCGCTATCAGCGGGTGCGCGTGGGGCAGCTGCGGCTCGCCCAGGAGCGGGCCGAGCAGGCCGTGCGGGAGCGCGAGC
>NZ_JALLKV010000263.1:0-259 GCF_023093815.1 Pseudomonas sp. PNPG3 | reverse complement strand
CATGATGGCCGAGCCATTCGTGAACACAATCCGCATGTCATTGTTGTTCGTATAAACGTTCCGCACCTGAGCCGCGAGCTTCGGTTTGGAAACCATGCCCTGCATCGACTGCAACGTGTTCTTCGTCGTCGACCCGTGATGTGACGTCCAGATAACCCGCAACCCAGGAAACAGCAGGCACAGCCCGATCAGCAGGTTTCCGACGGTGAACGTCTTGCCCACCTGGCGAGGGATCGAGGCGACCACCCCGCCGACCGTC
>NZ_JALLKV010000262.1:0-259 GCF_023093815.1 Pseudomonas sp. PNPG3 | reverse complement strand
CATCGGCGCAGGTGGCGGCCTCGCCGACGACGTCGATCCCCTGCTCGAGACGCAGCAGGGCGACCAGTCCGCTGCGCAGGAGCGCCTGGTCGTCGGCGAGGGCGATGCGGATCGCGGCGGTCATCGGAGGACTCCTTCGGAGGCGGGGCCGTCGTCGGCCGACGGGGCGGCGGATGCCGCGGCCGACGGGCGGGCCGTCCCGTCGGCGGCGGGGAGGATCGCGGTGAGGGAGGTGCCCTCGGGGCCGGAGGCGATGCGC
>NZ_JALLKV010000261.1:0-260 GCF_023093815.1 Pseudomonas sp. PNPG3 | reverse complement strand
GGGTTGGTCTAGTTGTCAGCTTCCGTTGCGTATCGACGTCGAACGGTGAGTCGACAGGACGTGCTCGCTCGGTGAATACGTGCGTCCCGTGTAGCGTGGTTTCAAGTAGTTTTCCCTCGTCATGATTCGGTCGTATTCCTCGGCGCTCAGCAAGCCCTTTTCGAGGACGACGTCGCGAACGGGTTTTCCAGTGCGGGCGGCTTCTTTCCCAACGAGATCACCCTCATGGTGACCAATCGTGTCATTGAGGTAAGTGACGA
>NZ_JALLKV010000260.1:0-260 GCF_023093815.1 Pseudomonas sp. PNPG3 | reverse complement strand
CATCGATGTGGTGCCTGGGCGGGGCGGCATGTTCAGTCTGGACAACGGTCGCGAGAAGCGGTTCCTGACCCGATCCGAGATGTGCAGCATCTAGCGCCAAGCAGCGTTGTGACCAAGGCCGCGCTGCGCTAGACACGGGCGACACCTGCGAAAGGCTTGCCCCATGACCCACAGCGTCTTCATCGATGGCGAGGCCGGCACCACCGGCCTGCAGATCCGCGACCGCTTGCTGGGACGCGACGACATCCGCCTGGTCCAGC
>NZ_JALLKV010000259.1:0-260 GCF_023093815.1 Pseudomonas sp. PNPG3 | reverse complement strand
ACACATCGACACCCCACGGGTGCGTCTGCACCTCGATGATCTCACGGAGGTCCGTGTTGAGTTCCTCCCGGTGGGCGAGGAGGGTGTCGAGATCCGCCCGGCCTAGGACACTTCGCAACGTCGTCTGAGCGATCTGGCTCGTCGCGATCGCGTAATTCTCCACATTCATGACAGCATCCATGGGGTCCGTCACGTTGAATAGGACGACGGCGTTGACACGAGCCGGCACGTTGTCACGGGTGATGATCTCCTGCGGCGGG
>NZ_JALLKV010000025.1:0-78498 GCF_023093815.1 Pseudomonas sp. PNPG3 | reverse complement strand
CATTTAGTCCCACCACCCCTTCAAGTCTAACCATACAAGCGGGTTTACCCGCGAACACCGGCATAGCCGGTGCCATGCACCATGTCGCATTCTTCGCGGGTAAACCCGCTCCCACAGGGCCGCACAGCGGCCCCCTGGCACTCAAGCCAATTTACACTTATCGAAAAACCGTTCCCGCCCCAGAATCATCAACGCCGCACGCTTGTGCGGGAAGTCGAACTCCTTGTCGCAATGGAAGCACTGGTCGTGCATGTAGCCGATCATCTTGCCGTTGTCGGCACGCGGCTCGGCCACCACCCGCTGGGTGCGTGGGTCATCCAGGAACAGGTAGTGCACCAGCGCCGATAGCCAGCTGGCCACCTTGTGCGGCCCGCGGTGGCTCTCCTCCCCCACCAGCATGTGGATGCCACGGTCGTAGTCATCGGCCGGGTAGAACGGCGCAATGCGGTCCTCCTTGGCCCAGTACGCCTCGAAGTAGGCAAACGGCTGGTCATCGAAGCAACCGATCAGCGTCAGGGCATGCGGGTCGGCCTCGAGCTTGCCCAGGTATTCGCGATGCTGCGCAAGGGTTCCACCCTCCTGCCAGAACGTCTCCACCCGCGGGTTGTTCTGCCAGCGGTTGAAGCGCTCCAGGTCATGCTCGATCTCCAAGGTACGCAGCGATACCCAACTGCCCAGGCGCGTATCGAAGCGCCGGTACACCTCGCCACGAGGCTTGGGCGCGCGGCGGGGGTGGCGCTTGCCGTTGCTGATCTGCATCTGCTGTGGGTAGGCGACGCTGGCCGACTCGCCCAACCACGGCTGTGGCAGCTGCCAGAACAGCGCCCGCTCGCACAGGTATTGACCAGGCTGGTCGCCGGCCAGCAGCAGGCCACTGGTCAATGCCTGAGGCAACGGCTCAGGCAGGTGCCAGGCAAGACGCTGGCAGGCCGCATCGCGGGCCAGCAGCCAATAACAGGCGGCCCACAAGGCCACATAGGGGCGCTCGGGGCACAGCCGCTCGAGGTGGACATGCAGAGTAGCACCCATCTCCAGGCGCAACTGGATCAACGCGCGGCCTTCGAGGGAGAGGCTCAGCCAGCTGTCACCCTCCTCGGCACTGAGGCTGCGCCAGCGTGGCGCTGACTGGGGCTGTGATGCGGCATCGAACGGCATGGGCTTGACTCGCGGCAATGAAGAAAAGGCTCACTGCTGAGAACGTTGCCGCATCACGGGAATTTAGTCGCGCGGGGCCGCCACCGTGATCCGGTATGGCTCGAAGATACGCGCCAGCTCACCACTGTCGCGCAGGGCACGCAGCAGCGCCGCGAACGATTGTTCACCGATGGGTGCCCCCGGGCGTAGCAAGGCGTAGTGATGATAGACCTGGTCAATGCGCTGCGAGGGCATCAACTGCTCCCGACTGGCCGGGTTGCGCGCCAGGAAATCGCTGAGGTAGGAACGCGTGACCAAGGCGATGTCGGCGCGGCCGGCCTGCACCATCAGCAGGTTGCTGTCATGGGAATACGTCAGAGTCGCGTTGTAGGCGTTGCGCAGGTAGTCGGGGTCGGAGTTGAAGCCGGCGAACGCATAGTGGTAGCCGTTGAACAGCGCCAGGCGCTTGCCGCGCAGGTCGTCGAAGTAATGCGGGTCACGGCCATTGGCCTTGCGGGCGACGAACACCTCGGCATCTTCCAGGCCCATGTCCACGCTCTGGTGGGCAATATGCTGCCAGCCCCATGCCGGGTTCTCGAAAATGGCCATGTCGGTGCGGCCTTGCTGGAGGTCAGCAAAACGCCGCTGGATGGAGGTGGGCACCACGACGAAGTGGTAGCGCTGCTGCGCGCGATTGAGCGCGTCGACCAACTGCCGCAGCAAACCGCTGTCGGCGCCCTGCTCCGGGCGTACCGTGTACGGAGGGAAATGCGCAGCGCCAATCTTTACCTCGACGGCATCGGCAGCCCATGCCGGCGCCGCCAGCCAGAACACGGCTAGCAGCATCAGGGAAGACAGGGCCTTCAGGCCGGTCGCTGGAGTCAAGACGGACACTCATCACGGTTCATGCCGGGGTCCGCCTAAGCTAGGCGTTTTCCGGGCCGGACACAACTGCCGGTTAGTGGCACTTTGCGCCAAAGCTGCGGGCAAACTGCCAGGGGATGCCGGATGCCCGGAGTTTCGCTACGCTCTAGCAGGATCTGCAAGGGAGCCTGGTATGGGCCACTGGTTGGTGATCGACCTGGAAGCCACCACCGACGATGGTGGGTGGCCGGTCATAGAGATGGAAGTCATTGAAATCGGCGCAAGCCTGGTTACCCGCGATGGCCGCGAGGTCGACCACTTCCAGCGCTTCGTGAAGCCTCGGCGACGGCCGCAGCTGACCCCGTTCTGCCGTGAGCTGACCCACATCAGCCAGGCCAGCGTGGACAGTGCCGCGTCGTTCCGCGAGGTATGGGCAAGCTTCGAGCGCTGGCTCGGGCACCACCGCGGGCAGCTTCAGGCCTGGGTCAGCTGGGGCGACTACGACCGCCAGCAGTTGCACCAGGAGTGGCAGCAGCATGGGCTGGACAGCCTGCTGCGGACCCTGCCGCACATCAACCTCAAGCAACGCTTCGCCAAGGCCCGCCACCTGCAGCGCCCCGCTGGGCTGAACGGTGCACTGCAGCTGGCCGGCATGCACTTTTGCGGGCAGCAGCACCGGGCCCTGGAAGATGCGCGCAATACCGCGCGGCTGCTGCCGTTGAGCCTGCCGGCAGACGCTACCTGAAAGCAGATGACGGGGCCGGTGGGCTTGGGCATACTGGCCAGCCGTTTTTCATCCCCCCTTTTCAGGAGTCGCCCATGTTCCAGGTCAACGAGTACTTCAACGGCACCGTCAAGTCGATCGCATTCGCTGGCGAAGAAGGCCCGGCCACTGTCGGTGTGATGGCCCCGGGCGAATACGAATTCGGCACTGCCAAGCGCGAAATCATGCACGTGGTTTCGGGTGCGCTGACCGTGAAGCTGCCAGGTAGCGACAACTGGGAAACCTTCAATGCGGGCGACAAGTTCAACGTGCCGGCTGACAGCAAGTTCCAGCTGCAGGTGAAGGTGGATACCGCCTACCTGTGCGAGTACCGCGACTAAGCGTCAGTCTGGTCCGGCCTCTTCGCGGGTAAACCCGCTCCCACAGGTGCTGCACAAGTTTCAGACCTGTAGTGAACCTGTGGGAACGGGCAAGCCCGCGAAGAATCCAGCACTATTGCGACAGGAATGCCGCAACCTTCTCAGCCGCCGCCTGCAAGTGCTGCTCATGGCTGAACCCCGAGACCTTCAGCGGCTTCAGGTCATGGTCCCCCGCCACCAGCCAGCTCACCTCGATCGCCGGCGATAACGCATACCCTGCCACCGCCTCGCGGTTACCCAGTGCATCCCGCTCGCCCTGCACGATCAACGTCGGCGTCTTCAATTCGGCCAGGTGTTCGACCCGTGGCTTTTCCGGTTTGCCCACTGCATAGAACGGATAGCCCAGGCACACCAGTGCATCCGCTTCCAGTTCATCGGCCAGCAGGCTGGCCATGCGCCCGCCCATGGACTTGCCACCCACCGCCAACTTGCCCGCGACCAAAGGTCGCACCTGCCTGTACACCTCGCGCCAGCATTCCAGCAACACCTTCTGCGGGTTCGGCGGCCGCTTGCCGCCGGCAACCCTGCGCTCGGCCATGTACGGGAACTCGAAGCGCACTACCGCTACCCCAAGCGCCGCAAGCCTTTGCGCCATTTCGTCCATGAACCCGCTGTCCATCGGCGCACCTGCGCCATGGGCCAGGATCAGGCAGCCCTTGTAGCCGTCCTTGCCCCGAGCATGCGGGGGATCGCAGCGCAAGCCTGGGACATTTCCGACCTTCGCCCATTGATCCCCGTCAATACCGGCACTTTGCCCATTAATCATGCTTGCCTCGCTGTAAAGCCTGCCAAATAACCGTGGATGGGAACCCATACATGAACACAACCAGCAGTACCGCCTATAACTACAAGGTGGTCCGCCAATTCGCCATCATGACGGTGGTGTGGGGAATCGTCGGGATGGGGCTCGGCGTCTTCATCGCCGCCCAGCTCGCCTGGCCCTCCCTCAACTTCGACCTCCCCTGGACCAGCTTCGGCCGCCTGCGCCCCCTGCATACCAATGCGGTGATCTTCGCCTTCGGCGGCTGCGCGCTGTTCGCCACCTCCTATTATTCGGTGCAACGCACCTGCCAGACCACCCTGTTCGCACCGGGCCTGGCCGCGTTCACCTTCTGGGGCTGGCAACTGGTGATCCTGCTGGCGGCCATCAGCCTGCCGCTGGGCTACACCAGCTCCAAGGAATACGCCGAACTGGAATGGCCGATCGACATCCTGATCACCATCGTCTGGGTGAGCTACGCCATCGTGTTCTTCGGCACGCTGATGAAGCGCAACACCAAGCACATCTACGTCGGTAACTGGTTCTTCGGCGGCTTCATCCTCACCGTGGCGATGCTGCACGTCGTCAACAACCTGGAACTGCCGGTCAGCCTGACCAAGTCCTACTCGGTCTATGCCGGTGCCACCGATGCCATGGTGCAGTGGTGGTATGGCCACAACGCCGTGGGCTTCTTCCTGACCGCAGGCTTCCTGGGGATGATGTACTACTACGTGCCCAAGCAGGCCGAACGCCCGGTGTATTCCTATCGCCTGTCGATCGTGCACTTCTGGGCGCTGATCACCCTGTACATCTGGGCCGGCCCGCACCACCTGCACTACACCGCCCTGCCCGACTGGGCGCAGTCGCTGGGCATGGTGATGTCGCTGATCCTGCTGGCACCAAGCTGGGGCGGCATGATCAACGGCATGATGACCCTGTCCGGCGCCTGGCACAAACTGCGCAGCGACCCGATCCTGCGTTTCCTGGTGGTGTCGCTGGCGTTCTACGGCATGTCCACCTTCGAAGGCCCGATGATGGCCATCAAGACCGTGAACTCGCTGTCGCACTACACCGACTGGACCATCGGCCACGTGCACGCCGGCGCCCTCGGCTGGGTGGCGATGATCTCGATCGGCGCGCTGTACCACACCATCCCGAAAGTATTCGGCAAGGAGCGCATGTACAGCATCGGCCTGATCAACGCGCACTTCTGGCTGGCCACCATCGGCACCGTGCTGTACATCGCCTCGATGTGGGTCAACGGCATCGCCCAGGGCCTGATGTGGCGCGCGGTCAACAGCGACGGCACGCTCACCTACTCGTTCGTGGAAACCCTGGTGGCCAGCCACCCAGGCTTCATCGTGCGCTTCGTCGGCGGTGCGATCTTCCTCAGCGGCATGTTCCTGATGGCCTGGAACACCTGGCGCACCGTGCGTTCGCCGGCGCTCGATGTCGCCCCTGCGAACGCCCAGCTGGCTTGAGGAGACCTGCCTGATGAAACATGAAGTCATCGAGAAAAACGTCGGCCTGCTGGCCCTGCTGATGGTGTTCGCCGTCAGCATCGGCGGCCTGACCCAGATCGTCCCGTTGTTCTTCCAGGACGTCACCAACAAGCCGGTGGAAGGCATGAAGCCCTACACCGCGCTGCAGCTGGAAGGCCGCGATATCTACATCCGCGAAGGCTGCGTGGGCTGCCACTCGCAGATGATCCGCCCGTTCCGCGCCGAAACCGAGCGCTATGGCCACTACTCGGTGGCTGGTGAAAGCGTGTGGGACCATCCGTTCCTGTGGGGCTCCAAGCGCACCGGGCCGGACCTGGCCCGGGTCGGTGGCCGCTACTCGGACGACTGGCACCGTGCGCACCTGTACAACCCGCGCAACGTGGTACCGGAGTCGAAGATGCCGTCGTACCCATGGCTGGTCGCCCAGCAGGTCGACAACAGCCATACCGACACCAAGATGCGCACCCTGCGCACCCTGGGCGTGCCGTACACCGACGATGACATCGCCGGGGCCCGCGACGCGGTCAAGGGCAAGACCGAAATGGATGCCCTGGTCGCCTACCTGCAGGTGCTAGGCACCGCGATCAAGAACAAGAGGTGAATGCGATGGGAATGGACATCGGCATGATCCGCGGCCTGGGCACCCTGGTGGTGATGATCGCCTTCATCGGCCTCACCCTGTGGGTATTCAACCGCCGCCGCGACCGTGATTTCGCCGAAGCGCGCCTGCTGCCCTTCGTCGACGACCGCCTGCCCTCTGCCGGACAGGAACCTGCTGCAAAAAGGAGTAACGGGCAATGACCACCTTCTGGAGTACGTACATCTGCGTACTGACCATCGGTAGCCTGATTGGCCTGACCTGGCTGCTGCTCGCCACCCGCAAGGGCCAGAGCAACAACACCACCGACCAGACCATGGGCCACAGCTTCGACGGCATCGAGGAATACGACAACCCGCTGCCCAAGTGGTGGTTCTGGCTGTTCGTCGGCACCCTGGTGTTCTCGGTCGGCTACCTGATCCTCTATCCGGGCCTGGGCAACTGGAAGGGCATCCTGCCGGGCTATGAAAATGGCTGGACTGGCGCCAACGAATGGCAGAAGGAGATGGAGAAGGCTGACGCAAGATTCGGCCCGATCTTTGCCAAGTACGCCGCCATGCCCGTGGAAGAAGTGGCCAAGGACCCGCAGGCACTGAAGATGGGCAGCCGCCTGTTCGCCTCCAACTGCTCGGTTTGCCATGGCTCGGATGCCAAGGGTGCCTATGGTTTCCCCAACCTCACCGACAAAGACTGGCGCTGGGGCGGCGAAGCGGAAACCATCAAGGCGTCGATCATGAACGGTCGTCACGGCGTGATGCCGGCCTGGGCCGAAGTGATCGGCGAGCAGGGCGTGGCGGATGTGGCCGCGTTCGTGCTCACCAACCTCGATGGCCGCAGCCTGCCGGAAGGGGTCAAGGCTGACGCCGCCAAGGGCAAGGAGATCTTTGCCGGCAACTGCGTGGCCTGCCACGGACCTGAAGGCAAAGGCACCCCGGCCATGGGCGCACCAGACCTGACTCACCCGCAGGCGTTCATCTACGGTTCGAGCTTTGCCCAGCTGCAGCAGACCATTCGCTATGGTCGCCAGGGTCAGATGCCGGCGCAGGCGGAGATCCAGGGCAACGACAAGGTGCACCTGCTGGCGGCGTATGTGTATAGCCTGTCGCAGGATCAAGCTTCGCCAGACCTGACTGCCAAGTAACACCCATTCGCGGCGGTTCGGCGTCCCGACTCGCCCGCTCCCACAGGTTAACCACAGATTTCAAGCATTGTGGTGAACCTGTGGGAGCGGGCAAGCCCGCGAAGGGCTGCAAAGCAGCCCCTCTCCCCGCTCTACCCCTCCTTGCACCCCCTCCGAACACAACTAAGCTTGTTGCCTCAGTGGGCCTCGCTCCGAAAGGACCGAAGCAGACGCGGCGCGTAGCCTGTCGCCGTCCCGATAAAAAGCTTGACCGATCGATCAGAAAAAGGCGAAAAACGGTACACATTACAAATATTTATTTGTGTACAATCGTCCAGACCCGATCGCTGCGGGACATCAGTGAACGGGCTCGGGCACGGGTCGGCGTACCAAAGTTGCGTTGCGGTAACCCCGGTGGTTATCAATACTGGCGCCGATTTTTCGACCAACAAGAACATCAAAACCGTGGAACCTTAGCAATGAGCACAGCAATCAGTCCGACTGCTTATAACTATAAGGTCGTCCGCCAGTTCGCCATCATGACGGTGGTCTGGGGGATCCTTGGCATGGGCCTCGGCGTCTTCATCGCCTCGCAGCTGGTATGGCCGCAACTGAACCTGGACCTGCCCTGGACCAGCTTCGGCCGCCTGCGCCCGCTGCACACCAACCTGGTGATCTTCGCCTTCGGGGGCTGTGCGCTGTTCGGCACCAGCTACTACGTGGTGCAGCGCACCTGCCAGACCCGGCTGATCTCCGACAGCATGGCCGCCTTCACCTTCTGGGGTTGGCAGGCGGTGATCGTCGGGGCGCTGATCACCCTGCCGATGGGCTACACCACCACCAAGGAGTACGCCGAGCTCGAGTGGCCGCTGGCGATCCTGCTGGCCATCGTCTGGGTCACCTACGGGTTGGTGTTCTTCGGCACCATCGTCAAGCGCAAGACCAAGCATATCTATGTCGGCAACTGGTTCTACGGCGCCTTCATCGTGGTTACCGCGATGCTGCACATCGTCAACCACATCTCGCTGCCGGTAAGCCTGTTCAAGTCGTACTCGGCCTACTCCGGCGCCACCGACGCGATGATCCAGTGGTGGTACGGCCACAACGCCGTGGGCTTCTTCCTCACCACCGGCTTCCTGGGGATGATGTACTACTTCGTACCCAAGCAGGCCGAACGCCCGATCTACTCGTATCGCCTGTCTATCGTGCACTTCTGGGCACTGATCACCCTGTACATCTGGGCTGGCCCGCACCACCTGCACTACACCGCCCTGCCAGACTGGGCACAGTCGCTGGGCATGGTCATGTCGATCATCCTGCTGGCGCCAAGCTGGGGCGGCATGATCAACGGCATGATGACCCTGTCCGGTGCCTGGCACAAACTGCGCACCGACCCGATCCTTCGCTTCCTGGTGGTGTCGCTGGCGTTCTACGGCATGTCCACCTTCGAAGGCCCGATGATGGCCATCAAGACCGTGAACTCGCTGTCGCACTACACCGACTGGACCATCGGCCACGTGCACGCCGGCGCCCTCGGCTGGGTGGCGATGATCTCGATCGGCGCCGTGTACCACATGATCCCGCGCCTGTATGGCCGCGAGCAGATGCACAGCGTCGGCCTGATCAACGCGCACTTCTGGCTGGCCACCATCGGTACCGTGCTGTACATCGCCTCGATGTGGGTAAACGGCATCACCCAGGGCCTGATGTGGCGCGCCATCAACGACGACGGCACCCTCACCTACTCCTTCGTCGAAGCCCTGCAGGCCAGCCACCCTGGCTATATCGTCCGCGCCCTGGGCGGTGCGTTCTTCGCCACCGGCATGCTGCTGATGGCCTACAACGTGTTCCGTACCGTACGTGCCGCCAACCCGGCACAGGCTGAGGAAGCCGCCAAGATCGTCGTCGTGGGAGCGCACTGATGAAGCATGAAGCCGTCGAGAAGAACATAGGCCTGCTGGCCTTCTTCATGGTCATCGCCGTGAGCGTCGGTGGCCTGACCCAGATCGTCCCGCTGTTTTTCCAGGACGTCACCAACAAACCCGTGGAAGGCATGAAGCCGCGCACCGCGCTGGAGCTTGAAGGCCGCGATATCTACATCCGCGAAGGCTGCGTGGGCTGCCACTCGCAGATGATCCGCCCGTTCCGTGCCGAAACCGAGCGCTACGGCCATTACTCGGTGGCCGGCGAGAGCGTGTGGGACCACCCGTTCCTGTGGGGTTCCAAGCGTACCGGGCCGGACCTGGCGCGGGTCGGTGGCCGCTACTCCGATGACTGGCACCGTGCGCACCTGTACAACCCGCGCAACGTGGTACCGGAATCGAAGATGCCGTCGTACCCGTGGCTGGTCGAGCACAAGCTCGACGGCAAGGACACCGCGAAGAAGATGGAAGTGCTGCGCACCCTCGGCGTGCCATACACCGACGCTGACATCGCCGGGGCCCGCGACGCGGTCAAGGGCAAGACCGAAATGGACGCCATCGTCGCGTACCTGCAGGGTCTTGGCACCATCATCAAGAGCAAACGGTGACGCTGATGGATATCGGGATGATTCGCGGCCTGGGCACCGTCGTGGTGATGGTGGCCTTCGTGGGCCTGGCGCTGTGGGTGTTCAACCCACGGCGCAAGAAGGACTTCGACGAAGCGACCCAACTGCCCTTCGCGGATGACCCCGAGGCCTGCCGCCACGTCGAGCAAGAGCACGCAAAAGCTTCTGGGAGCAAAAAACAATGACAACCTTCTGGAGTCTGTACGTTACCGTCCTGACCCTGGGCACCATCTTCTCGTTGACCTGGCTGCTGCTGTCGACCCGCAAGGGCCAGCGCGAAGAGGTCACCGACGAAACCGTCGGGCATGCCTTCGATGGCATCGAGGAGTACGACAACCCACTGCCGAAATGGTGGTTCTGGCTGTTCGTCGGTACCATCATCTTCGCCCTCGGCTACCTGGTGCTGTACCCGGGCCTGGGCAACTGGAAAGGCGTCCTGCCAGGCTACTCATACCTGGATAACGACAAGCAGACCGAGTTTTCCAACGGCCAGCCGGGCTGGACCGGCGTGCACGAGTGGGAAAAGGAAATGGCCAAGGCCGACGCCCGCTTCGGGCCGATCTTCGCCAAGTTCGCCGCCATGCCCATCACCGAGGTGGCCAAGGACCCGCAGGCCCTGAAGATGGGCGCGCGGCTGTTCGCCTCCAACTGCTCGGTGTGCCACGGTTCCGACGCCAAGGGTGCCTTCGGCTTCCCTAACCTCACCGACAACGACTGGCGCTGGGGCGGCGAGCCAGACACCATCAAGACCACCATCATGGGCGGTCGCCACGGCGTGATGCCGGCCTGGGCCGAGGTGATCGGTGACCAGGGCGTGGCCGATGTGGCCGCGTTCGTGGTCAGCAAGCTCGATGGCCGCACCCTGCCAGAGGGCGTGAAGGCCGATGCCGAGAACGGGCAGAAGATCTTCGCCGCCAACTGCGTGGCCTGCCACGGCCCCGAGGGCAAGGGCACGCCAGCCATGGGCGCGCCGAACCTGACCCATCCGCAGGCGTTCATCTACGGCTCGAGCTTTGCCCAGTTGCAACAGACCATCCGCTACGGTCGCCAGGGGCAGATGCCGGCCCAGGAGCAGCTGCAAGGGAATGACAAGGTGCACTTGCTGGCGGCTTATGTGTACAGCCTGTCGCAGCAGGCCGAACCGGCCAAGGCCGAGTAAGGCAGGCCCGGCCTCTTCGCGGGTAAACCCGCTCCCACAGGTACTGCGCTCGCGTCAGGATCTGTGCGATCCCTGTGGGAGCGGGTTCACCCGCGAAGAGGCCGGTACTGAAAACACATTTGTTGCAGGCCCCATGACTTGGATCAATTGACACCTGCCATAACACGATTCATACCACGAACCCAACGCGACTAAAGGTCGCAGTGCAGCCCCATACTGCCATCAGCGGCGTATCATGGGCCGCAGAGCGCTAGCAGATTGCGCGAGACTGCGGCCGGCATGCACTGGCTGCGGCACTTCTCCACTGCCGTGGGACTTGATGATGAGCAAGCAAATTCCGGTACATGACGTCACCCCGCCTGCCAACAAAGGGAAGGATTCCGTCGACCTCTACGCCTCCCGGGAAAAGATCTACACCCGCGCTTTCACCGGCCTGTTCCGACGCCTGCGCATGGTCGGCGGGGCTGTGCTGTTCCTGCTGTACTTCGGCACGGTGTGGTTGAACTGGGGCGGCCACCAGGCCGTGTGGTGGAACCTGCCCGAACGCAAGTTCTACATCTTCGGCGCCACCATCTGGCCGCAAGACTTCATATTGCTCTCGGGCATTCTCATCGTGGCCGCCTTCGGCCTGTTCTTCATCACCGTGTTCGCCGGCCGGGTATGGTGCGGCTACACCTGCCCGCAAAGCGTGTGGACATGGATTTTCATGTGGTGCGAGAAGGTCACCGAGGGCGACCGCAACCAGCGCATGAAGCTCGACAAAGCCCCCATGAGCGGCAACAAGTTCCTGCGCAAGTTCGCCAAGCACAGCCTGTGGCTGCTGATCGGTTTCGTCACCGGCATGACCTTCGTCGGCTATTTCTCGCCGATCCGTGAACTGGCCATCGAATTCTTTACCGGCCAGGCCGACGGCTGGGCCTACTTCTGGGTCGGCTTCTTCACCCTCGCCACCTACGGCAACGCCGGCTGGCTGCGCGAGCAGGTGTGTGTGTACATGTGCCCCTACGCGCGCTTCCAGAGCGTGATGTTCGACAAAGACACGCTGATCGTTTCCTACGACCCGCGTCGTGGCGAAACCCGCGGCCCGCGCAAAAAGGACCTGGACTACAAGGCCGCGGGCCTGGGCGACTGCATCGACTGCACCATGTGCGTGCAGGTCTGCCCCACCGGCATCGATATCCGTGACGGCCTGCAGATCGAGTGCATCGGCTGCGCCGCGTGCATCGATGCCTGTGACAACATCATGGACAAGATGAATTACCCAAGGGGGCTGATCAGCTACACCACCGAGCACAACCTGTCCGGGCAGAAGACCCACATGCTGCGCCCGCGCCTGATCGGCTATGCCGTGGTACTGCTGGTGATGATGGTCGGCCTGGCCACCGCCTTCGCCACCCGTTCGCTGGTCGGTTTCGACGTCAGCAAGGACCGCGTGCTGTACCGCGAGAACGCCCAGGGCCGGATCGAGAACGTGTATAGCCTGAAGGTGATGAACAAGGACCAGCGTGACCACGTCTACGTGCTGGACGCCACCGGCCTGCCGGACCTGAAGCTTGAAGGCCAGCGCGAGATCCGCGTGGACGCTGGTGATATCGTCAGCCTGCCGGTGCAGCTGTCGATCGCGCCCGAGAAACTGCCATCGACCACCAACGAAATTACCTTCATCCTCAAGAGCGCCGATGACAGCGACGCCCAGGTTGAAGCCAAGAGCCGCTTCATCGGCCCACAGATCCGCTAAGAGAGATAACCCACAATGCCTGCCACCGCCGCCAGCCCCTGGTACAAGCACCTCTGGCCCTGGATCATCATCGGCATTCTCGCCACCTCGGTGTGCCTGAGCCTGACCATGGTCAGCATCGCCGTGCACAACCCGGACAACCTGGTGAACGACAACTACTACGAGGCTGGCAAGGGCATCAACCGCTCGCTGGACCGAGAACTGCTGGCGCAGACGCTGGGCCTGAAGGCCGGCGTGCACCTGGACGAGCTGACCGGCGAAGTGGACGTGCGCCTGACCGGCAACAGCGACCCGCAGAGCCTGGAGCTGAACCTGATCTCGCCAACCCAGCCGGAGAAAGACCGCAAGGTGCTGTTGAGCCGGGTCGAGGCTGGGCGCTATGTAGGGCAGCTGGAGGACAAGGTTGACGGGCGGCGCTTCGTTGAGCTGCTGGGTAGTGAAGGTGGCCAGGTTTGGCGCTTGTTCGAGGAAGAAAAGGTCGAGCATGGTGTGACCTTGCAGCTGGGTGATGAAGCACTGCAAGGTGCCGAGCACCAATAATCGCACCTCCGCCGCTCCTTGTACTTGTAGGAGCAGGTTTACCCGCGAATGCGTCTAACCTGAAAACATCATTGCCTGATCTGACGCATTCGCGGGTGAACCCGCTCCCACAGGTGCTGTGCCCAACCAGCCGATTTGTGTAAGGCAATGATGTGATGACCCAGCCCACCCCTTGCTACCACTGCGCAATGCCCGTCCCTGCCGGCAGCCGCTTCAACGCCGTGGTCCTCGGTGAGTCCCGGCAGTTCTGCTGCCCCGGCTGCCAGGCGGTGGCCGAGTCGATCGTCGCCGGTGGCCTGGAGCACTATTACCAGCATCGTAGCGACAACAGTGCCAACCCCGAGGCCCTGCCCAAACAACTGCAGGACGAGCTCGCCCTCTATGACCGCAGCGACTTACAGCAAACCTTCGTTCGCCATGCTGGCGACCTGGCCGAGACCACCCTGCTGGTCGAAGGCATCAGCTGCGCCGCCTGCGGCTGGCTGATCGAAAAGCACCTGCGCAACCTGCCCGGCGTCGCCGAGGCGCGTCTGAACCTGTCCAACCACCGCCTGCTGCTGAACTGGGATGACAAGCAACTGCCGCTCTCGCGCCTGCTCGCCGAGCTGCGCCAGATCGGCTACGCCGCCCACCCCTATCAGCCCGACCAGGCCGCCGAGCAACTGGCCCGCGAGAACCGCAGCGCCCTGCGCCGCCTGGGCGTGGCCGGGCTGCTGTGGTTCCAGGCGATGATGGCAACCATGGCCACCTGGCCGGAATTCAACATCGACCTGTCGCCCGAACTGCACACCATCCTGCGCTGGGTGGCGCTATTTCTCACCATCCCCATCGTGTTCTACAGCTGCGCACCGTTCTTCAAGGGCGCGGCACGCGACCTGCGTACCCGCCACCTGACCATGGACGTTTCGGTGTCGCTGGCCATTGGCCTGGCCTTTGGCGCCGGCATCTGGACCGCCATCACCGGCAGCGGCGAGCTGTATTTCGACACCGTGGGCATGTTCGCGCTGTTCCTGCTCACTGGCCGTTACCTGGAGCGCCGCGCCCGCGAACGCACCGCAGCGGCCACTGCGCAGCTGGTCAACCTGCTGCCGGCCTCGTGCCTGCGCCTGGACGCCGTCGGCCGCAGCGAACGCATCCTGCTCAGCGAACTGCAGCGCGGTGACACGGTGCAGGTGCTGCCAGGCGCGGTAATCCCCGCCGACGGGCGCATCGTCGAAGGCCGCTCCAGCGTCGATGAATCGTTGCTGACCGGTGAATACCTGCCGCAACCACGGCGGGTCGGCGAGCGGGTCACGGGCGGTACCCTGAACGTCGAAAGCACCCTGAACGTGGAAGTCGAAGCCCTCGGCCACGACTCGCGGTTGTCGGCCATCGTCCGCCTGCTGGAACGCGCCCAGACCGAAAAACCCCGCCTGGCCGAAATCGCCGACCGGGCCTCGCAGTGGTTCCTGCTGTTCTCGCTGCTGGCCGCCGCGGCCATCGGCCTGTGGTGGTGGCACCTGGACCCGACGCGGGCGTTCTGGATCGTGCTGGCCATGTTGGTAGCGACCTGCCCCTGCGCGCTGTCCCTGGCCACGCCAACGGCGCTTACCGCAGCCACTGGTACGTTGCACAAGCTCGGCCTGCTGGTGACCCGTGGCCATGTGCTGGAAGGCCTGAACCAGATCGACACGGTGATTTTCGACAAGACCGGAACGCTGACCGAAGGCCGCCTGACCTTGCGCAGCATTCGACCGCTCGGCAGCCTGCCCGCCGACCGCTGCCTGGCCCTGGCCGCAGCGCTGGAGAACCGCTCCGAACACCCCATCGCCCGTGCCTTCGGCCGCACCGCCACGCCTGCTGACGACGTGCAGACCGTGCCGGGCCTGGGCCTGGAAGGGCTGGTCGACGGCCAGCGCCTGCGCATTGGCCAGGCCACCTTCGTCTGCGCCCTGAGCGGAGCGGAAATCCCTGGCGTGCCAGAGCCGCGCGGCCAGTGGCTGCTACTGGGCGACCGCCAGGGCCCACTGGCCTGGTTCGGCCTGGACGACCGCCTGCGCGACGATGCCCCTGCCCTGCTAGCAGCCTGCAAGGCCCGTGGCTGGCGCACGCTGCTGCTGTCGGGCGACAGCTCGCCGATGGTCGCCGAAGTGGCCGCGCAGCTGGGCATCGACCAGGCCATCGGCGGCCTGCGCCCGGACGACAAACTGGACCGGCTGAAGGCGCTGCAGGCGGCCGGGCGCAAGGTGCTGATGCTGGGTGACGGGGTCAACGACGTGCCGGTACTGGCCGCCGCGGACATCAGCATCGCCATGGGCAGCGCCACCGACCTGGCCAAGACCAGCGCCGACGCCGTGCTGCTGTCCAACCGCCTGCAGGCGCTGGTACAGGCCTTCGAGCTGGCCCGCCGCACCCGCCGCAACATCCTCGAGAACCTGCTGTGGGCGACCCTGTATAATGGCCTGATGTTGCCGTTCGCCGCGCTCGGCTGGATCACCCCGGTATGGGCAGCCATCGGCATGTCGGTCAGTTCGCTGATCGTGGTGCTCAATGCCCTGCGCCTGACCCGCCAGCCCCCGGCATCGGGTTTGCCATCGACCGAAGCGCCCCTGCCTGGGAGGAAGACGCCATGCCCGCCCTCTATGTCATGATTCCCGCGGCCCTGCTGCTGGTCGGCGTGGCCGTGTACATCTTCTTCTGGGCGGTGGACAGCGGCCAGTACGACGACCTGGAAAGCCCTGCCCACAGCATCCTGTTCGACGACCAGGACCCGCGCCATCAGGCGGCGGTGAAGCCTGACGACAGCAAGGCCGACACCGACAAGGAAAACCCGCCCCGTGCCTGACCTGCTGCCCCTGCTGGGCTCGGCGTTGATCCTCGGTTTGCTCGGCGGCGGCCACTGCCTGGGCATGTGCGGCGGCCTGATGGGCGCGCTGACCCTTGCCATCCCGCCTGAACAACGTGGTCGGCGCATGCGCCTGCTGCTCGCGTACAACCTTGGCCGCATTCTCAGTTATGCCTGTGCCGGCCTGCTGCTGGGCCTGGCCGGCTGGGCCGTGGCCAGCAGCCCGGCGGCGCTGGCACTGCGGGTGGTGGCGGCGCTGCTGTTGATCGCCATGGGGCTGTACCTGGCCGGCTGGTGGAGCGGGCTGACCCGCATCGAGGCGCTGGGCCGGGGACTGTGGCGGCATATTCAGCCAGTGGCGTCGCGCTTGCTACCGGTATCCAGCATGCCCCGGGCGTTGCTGCTGGGGGCCTTGTGGGGATGGTTGCCATGCGGGTTGGTGTACAGCACCTTGCTGTGGGCGGCCAGCCAGGGCAATGCCGGGTACAGCGCGGCGCTGATGCTGGCGTTCGGCGTGGGAACCTGGCCGGTGCTACTGGCCACGGGACTGGCGGCTGAGCGAGTAAACCGGTTGTTGAAACGGCGCAGTGTGCGGGTGGCTGGCGGGGTGCTGGTGATGCTGTTTGGGGTATGGACCCTGCCCGGGCCGCATCAGCATTGGTTGATGGGGCATTGATGGGGGCCGCCGTGCGGCCCTTTTCGGGCATGCCCGCTCCCACAGGGCCCTGCGAACGGCTGATAGCAGCCCCTATGCCCTTGATACAAATCAACACCGGTTCCTGCAGACAGCCATAGACTCCGGGGCACTGCTGCTCTTTCCGGGGACCACCCTCATGCTCGACGACCTACGTTGGGATACCGACCTGATCCGCCGCTACGACCTGGCCGGGCCACGCTACACCTCCTACCCGACCGCCGTGCAACTGCACAGCGAAGTGGGCTCGTTCGACCTGCTCCACGCCCTGCGCGAGAGCCGTCGGGCCGTGCGCCCGCTGTCGCTGTACGTGCACGTGCCGTTCTGCGCCAACATCTGCTACTACTGCGCCTGCAACAAGGTCATCACCAAAGACCGCGCCCGCGCTGCGCCCTACCTGCAGCGCCTGGAGCAGGAAATCCAGCTGATCGCCTGCCACCTCGATCCCAAGCAGCGTGTCGAGCAGTTGCACTTCGGCGGCGGCACGCCAACCTTCCTCAGCCATGTGGAACTGCGCCAGCTGATGGCCACCCTGCGCCAGCACTTCCACCTGCTGGACGACGACTCCGGCGACTACGGCATCGAGATCGACCCGCGCGAAGCCGACTGGTCGACCATGGGCCTGCTCCGCGAACTGGGCTTCAACCGCGTCAGCCTGGGCGTGCAGGACCTCGACCCAGCCGTGCAGCGCGCGGTCAACCGCCTGCAGAGCCTGGAGCAGACCCGCACCCTGATCGAAGCCGCGCGCACCCTGCAGTTCCGCTCGATCAACCTCGACCTGATCTACGGCCTGCCCAAGCAAACCCCGGAAGGCTTTGCCCGCACTGTCGAAGAAGTGATCCGCCTGCAACCCGACCGCCTGTCGGTGTTCAACTACGCCCACCTGCCCGAGCGCTTCATGCCGCAACGGCGCATCGACAGCAATGACCTGCCCAGCGCGGCCGCTAAGCTGGAGATGCTGCACGCCACCATCGACCAGCTGACCGCAGCCGGCTACCGCTACATCGGCATGGACCACTTCGCCCTGCCCGACGACGAGCTCGCCATCGCCCAGGAGGAAGGCACCCTGCAGCGCAACTTCCAGGGCTACACCACCCATGGGCACTGCGACCTGATCGGCCTGGGCGTGTCGGCCATCAGCCAGATCGGCGACCTGTACTGCCAGAACAGCAGCGACCTCAACACCTACCAGGACAGCCTGTCCAACGTCCAACTGGCCACCCAGCGCGGCCTGCTGTGCAACCACGACGACCGTATCCGCCGTGCAGTGATCCAGCAACTGATCTGCCATTTCGAGCTCGATTTCGAGCCGATCGAACAGGCATTCACCATTGATTTTCGCGGCTACTTCAACGACCTCTGGCCAGAACTGCTGACCTTGCAGCGCGACGGCCTGATCCGCCTGGACGACAAAGGCATCCGCATCCTGCCGGCCGGCCGCCTGCTGGCGCGCTCGGTATGCATGGTGTTCGACGCTTACCTGGCGATGCACAACCGCCAGCGCTTCTCGCGGGTGATCTGAACCGAGTCGTTCAACCGCATGGACAAAGTTCCTTGCCAGGCACACCATGGGCACAGCGAAGGCCCCGGCGCACACCCGCCGGGGCCGGGCCAGCTCGCACCACAACAGCGCACGCTGGCCTACAACCTATGCCGTGAGTTACCCTTACGTCTTATGTGTGCTTTCCCACAAGGATCGAATGAAAATGTCCGAGCCAGTCAAACTGCGCCCACACAACCAGGCCCATTGCAAGGACTGCAGCCTGGCCCCCCTGTGCCTGCCTCTGTCGCTCAACCTGGAAGACATGGATGCACTGGATGAAATCGTCAAACGTGGGCGGCCGTTGAAAAAAGGCGAGTTCCTGTTCCGCCAGGGCGACAATTTCGGCTCGGTCTACGCGGTACGTTCCGGCGCGCTGAAAACCTTCAGCCTCAGCGACAGCGGCGAAGAGCAGATCACCGGCTTCCACCTGCCCAGCGAGCTGGTCGGCCTGTCGGGCATGGACACCGAAGCCTACCCGGTGTCGGCCCAGGCCCAGGAAACTACCTCGGTGTGCGAAATCCCGTTCGAACGTCTCGACGAGCTGTCGGTGCAGCTACCGCAGCTACGCCGCCAACTGATGCGGGTAATGAGCCGGGAAATCCGCGACGACCAGCAGATGATGCTGCTGCTGTCGAAAAAGACCGCTGACGAGCGTATTGCCACCTTCCTGGTCAACCTGTCGGCACGCTTCCGCGCCCGCGGCTATTCGGCCAACCAGTTCCGCCTGAGCATGTCGCGCAACGAAATCGGCAACTACTTGGGCCTGGCGGTGGAAACCGTGTCGCGGGTGTTCACCCGCTTCCAGCAGAATGGCCTGATCCGCGCCGAAGGCAAGGAAGTGCACATTCTCGACCCGATCCAGCTGTGCGCGCTGGCCGGCGGAGCAATGGAGGCCTGAGGCCGGCGTTTAGCGGGTATACTTGGGCATTCGTTTCCCAGGATACCCGCAACAATGCACAGCGACGCCTTCGACCTCAAAGCCCTGATCCGCCCGGTAGTGGACTTCCCCAAACCGGGTGTGATCTTCCGCGATATCACCCCGCTGTTCCAGTCGCCGCGCGGGCTGCGCTATGTGGCCGACCAGTTCATCGAACGCTATGTCGAAGCCGAGTTCAGCCACATCGGTGCCATGGATGCCCGGGGCTTCCTGATCGGCTCGATCATCGCACACCAACTGAACAAGCCGCTGATCCTGTTCCGCAAGCAGGGCAAGCTGCCGGCTGATGTGCTGAGCGAGGGTTACCAGACCGAGTACGGCGAAGCCTTCCTGGAAGTGCACGCCGACAGCCTGTGCGAAGGGGATTCGGTGTTGATCTTCGATGACTTGATTGCTACGGGCGGTACGCTGCTGGCAGCGGCCAACCTGGTGCGCCGGACCGGTGCGCAGGTGTTCGAGGCGGCAGCGATCATCGATCTGCCGGAGCTGGACGGGTCGCGCCGGCTGCAGGCGGCCGGGGTACCGACTTTCTGCCTGACCGAGTTTTCTCTTAGCGAGTACTGAGTTGGGTTTTGGGGCTGCAAAGCGGCCCCAACAATTCTGAATCAGAGCGAAATCGGCCGACGCCCCGCAAAAGCATGGGCCAAGGTCCCACCATCCACCAGCTCAAGCTCGCCGCCCAGCGGTACACCATGGGCAATCCGCGACGCCACCAGGCCCTTCTCGCTCAGCAACTGGGCAATGTAATGCGCCGTCGCCTCCCCTTCCACCGTCGGGTTGGTCGCCAGGATCACCTCGGTGAAGGTGCCCTGCTCCTCGATCCGCGCCATCAGCTGCGGAATCCCGATCGCCTCGGGCCCCAGCCCGTCCAGCGGCGACAAGTGGCCCTTGAGCACGAAGTAGCGGCCACGGTAGCCGGTCTGCTCCACTGCATACACATCGGTCGGCCCTTCGACCACACACAACTGGGTATCGTCACGGCGCGTGTCGGCGCATTGCGGGCACAGCTCCTGCTCGGTCAGGGTACGGCACTGACGGCAATGCCCAACCCCTTCCATGGCCTGGGTCAAGGCCTGTGCCAGGCGCAGGCCACCGCTACGGTCACGCTCGAGCAGTTGCAGGGCCATGCGCTGGGCGGTTTTCTGGCCGACACCCGGGAGAATACGCAGGGCATCGATCAGTTGGCGGATGAGTGGGCTGAAGCTCATGGGAAAGGCCTGACAAATCAATAAGAGGCGGTTTATACCCAGCAGGGGCAGTGGCGTCAAATCAGCCATGCGACCTGCGCGGTCTGTTTTCTGTGGGAGCGGCCTTGTGTCGCGAAAGGGGCGCGAAGCGGCCGCGCGATTTCAGCTTCGCAGCGTGAATTGCCGGGGCTGCTGCGCAGCCCTTTCGCGACACAAGGCCGCTCCCACAAAAAAACAGACCGCGCCTGGGTTGAAATCTCTGTAAAAAAAACCGCCGCTGGTATCAGCGGCGGTTTTCGGTAACGCAAATGCCCTTAGAACGGCATCTTGAAGCCCGGCGGCAGCTGCATGCCGGCGGTCATGCTGCCCATCTTGTCCTGGCTGTTCTGCTCGACCTTGCGCACAGCGTCGTTCAGTGCCGCGGCAATCAGGTCTTCCAGCACTTCCTTGTCGTCTTCATCAGTCGACATCAGGCTCTGGTCGATGCTGACACGCTTGACGTCGTGACGACCGGTCATCACCACGCTCACCAGGCCACCACCGGACTGGCCGGTGACTTCGGCGTTGGCCAGCTCTTCCTGCATCTTCTGCATCTTTTCCTGCATCTGCTGGGCCTGCTTCATCAGGCCGGCCATGCCACCTTTCATCATGGGGGTATACCTCGATTGGGTCATGTGATGCGGCCCGGCACCGGGCCGGCCGCATGGTTATCCGTTACTGGCCCTGATTAACCAGGGCTTCTACAGGCTCAATAGTATCCTGCCGCACCTTGGCGCCGAACAACTTGATCATCTGCTGGATCAACGGATCCTGCTCGATCGAGGTGACCGCGTCCTGCTGGCGCTCGGCGCGTTTGCGCGCCGCTGCCTGGGCCGGGGTTTCCTGCTCGGGCAGGATCAGCTCGATGCGCAGGTTCAGCGTGCGCCCCAGGTGCTGGTTGAGCGCTTCGTTAAGGCGCCGTTGCTGGGTCGCGTTGAACAGCGCACCCTGGCCAGGGTCCAGGTGCAGCAGCCAGTCGTCGCCATCGACGGCAATCAACGTACAGTTTGCCGCGATGTTGCCTGTCATCCCGGATACAGGCAACTGTGGGAATAATTCCAGCCATTGCAGGGCCAGGCCGGTAGCCGGCTTGGCTGCGGGCAGCGGTACGGCTGCCGGCTTGGGTGCTTCTTCCTGGACGTGTTCGGCCAGTTCGTCCAGGTAGCTGAAGCCGACCGGGTCGCTTTCGCCGCCGTAATAGTCTTCGTCCAGTGGCGGTTCATCGTCGCGGTCCATGCCCACGGCGGCATAGGCGGACGGGTCGAAGGGTGGCTCGTCGTCGTGTGCCGGGGCGGCAGGTGCCGGCGTGGGCACAGCGGCCGGTGCAGGAGCCGGCGCAGGCTCGGCCACTACCGGTGCGGGCGTTGGCGCGGGCTCTTCCCATGGCAGGTCAACCACCTCTGCCACGGGTTCTGGTGCTGGCTCAGGTTCACTGACCGGGGCAGGCTCAGCTGCCACCACAGGCTCGACAACCGGCTGTGGCGCTGGTTCGACCGGTGCGGGCGCCTGCACTTGTTGCTCGGCAACCGGTGCAACCGGCGCCACGACAGCAGCGGCCGGCGGCGCCACGGCAACCGCCGGCGCTGCCACCGGTGTTGCAGGATCAGCTGTGGCCTGGCTGATCCCCACTGGCTTTAGTACCGGCTTCGGCGCGTCGTCGGTGTCGGCGGGGCGGAACGCGAGCATGCGCAGCAGGACCATTTCGAAGCCGCCGCGCGGGTCCGGCGCAAGTGGCAGGTCACGGCGGCCTATCAGGCCCATCTGGTAATAGAACTGCACGTCCTCGGCTGGCAATGCCGAGGCCAGCGCCAGCACCCGCTCACGGTCGCCCTGGCCGTTGTCCACCGCTTCCGGCAGCGCCTGGGCAATGGCCACGCGGTGCAGCACATTGAGCATCTCGGCCAGCACGCCAGCCCAGTCCGGGCCCTGCTCGGCCAGGTTGCGCACGGCCTCGAGCAAGGCCCGGGCATCGCCTTCGAGCAACGCCTGCAGCACCCCGTAGACTTGGCCATGATCAAGGCTGCCGAGCATGGCCCGCACATCGGCGGCCAGTACCTTGCCTTCGCCAAAGGCGATGGCCTGGTCGGTCAGGCTCATGGCGTCGCGCATCGAGCCATCGGCCGCGCGCCCCAGCAGCCACAGGGCATCCGGCTCGAACGGCACGTTCTCGGCGGCCAGAACATGGCTGAGGTGCTCGACCACCCGCTCCGGGCTCATGTTCTTCAGCGAGAACTGCAGACAGCGCGACAGGATGGTGGCCGGCAGTTTCTGCGGGTCAGTGGTGGCGAGGATGAACTTGACGTAGGGCGGTGGCTCTTCCAGCGTCTTGAGCAAGGCGTTGAACGAGTGAGTCGAGAGCATGTGCACTTCGTCGATCAGGTAGACCTTGAAGCGCCCACGACTCGGGGCGTACTGCACGTTATCGAGCAGTTCGCGCGTGTCCTCGACCTTGGTGCGGCTGGCGGCGTCGATCTCGATCAGGTCGACGAAACGGCCTTCGTCAATCTCCCGGCACACCGAACAGGTACCGCAGGGCGTTGAGGTGATGCCGGTTTCGCAGTTCAGGCACTTGGCGATGATACGGGCAATGGTCGTCTTGCCCACACCCCGGGTACCAGTGAACAGATAGGCATGGTGCAGGCGCTGGTTGTCCAAGGCATTGATCAAGGCCTTGAGCACATGGGTCTGGCCGACCATTTCGCGGAACGAGCGCGGACGCCATTTACGTGCAAGAACCTGATAACTCATCGAAAAACCATCGCAGCCTGATCGAGCGGAAGATCGCTAATGCTAGCGGAGCGGGGGCAAAATTGCACCCTGCGCAAGTCGTCTAAGCTTTGAAACTGGCGCGCCATCCAGGGAGGATCGCCTTTGCGAAGACTGCTGGCCCTGTTGCTGCTGTGGAGCACCTACAACCAGGCTGAACAGCCCCTGGTGCGTTTTTCTGTCGCCGAGAGCTGGAGCATGCCGCTGGTACGCATCGAAGGCGACCAGCCGGTGGAAGGCATGCTGTACGACCTGATGCAGGCCTTGGCCAAGGAAGTGGGCATCCGCCCTGAATACCACGTCATGGCCCGCCTGCGTCTGCAGGAGGCGATGAACAGCGGTGATATCGATGTGCGCTGCTATGTCAGCACCCAGTGGTTCAATGACCGGCCAGGGGATTTTGTCTGGAGCATTCCACTGCTGCACCAGCGAGACCTGCTGGTAGGACGCGCTGGCAATAGTACTCCGCTGCCCCCGGAGCAATTGACTGCCCAGGTCATTGGTACGGTGCTTGGCTACACCTATTCGACCTTGCAACCGCTGCTCGCCCAGGGTCGCCTGCACCGCGAGGACAGCCGCAGCCAGTTGCTGGTACTGCAGAAGCTGCAAGCCGGGCGCTATCGGCATGCGGTAAGCAACCAGCTGTCGTTGCAGTGGTTCAACCAGGGCCTGCCCACCGAACAGCAATTGCAGGCGCTGGCAGTACTGGAAGAACAGGACCTGGGATGCATGGTACGCAATGACCCGTCGATACCGACCCAAGGGCTGCTGCGGGCGCTGGTGCGAATGAAGCAGTCGGGGGAGATCGAGCGGATTGTGCAGCGGTATGGGGGGACGGGCAACCAAGAACCCATGTCTGTGGCTCGCCCCTGAGCCACGCATACCTGATGAAAGACAAACCTGCCCGAAAATTGCACGCCCGCTGTGGGAGCGGGTTCACCCGCGAACACCGGCAAAGCCGGTGCCATCCATCGTGTCGCGTTCTTCGCGGGTAAACCCGCTCCCACAGGGTTAATTGATATCCCTGCTATCTCTACTTACTCCAAGGCCGACTTCACTGGCTTCTACGCTCAACTGCCAGTGCCACAGCATCCGCCTGCCCCCAGGCAATCTGCATGGCCCGCAACCCGTGCTCCAGCAACTGCCGCGTCTCCTCGTCCTGGATACGCTCCAGCGCCCGCCGGCTGTCGCTATAGGCAAACATCAGATAGTGGGTGACATTCATCAACGCGAACTCCATCGGCACGATGCCTTCGCTGATCGCGCGGGAAAGGGATTTACCTTGGGGAAGCTCGAAAACGTGGGGTGGATCGGGGACCAGTTTTTTCATGACAGCTCCGTGTTGGCTGTGTTGTCCCCTTCCGCTTCCACGCATTAGGGTGGCAACTGTACGCGGGGTGGAAGACCAGGTACACGGTAGACCCGGCAGGTACGAATACCTCCCGCGCACAGCCGCCATAAATGACAACCGTCCCGTGTACTGCCCAGGCTTCCACACCCGATCGCTGAACCGACAGCGACCGCAAAAGCCTAGTGGGCGGTGATTCCCGGGACAATCAGACGGGAGTCGACGGAGTGCGTAGGATATTTCGACACCTCCTACAGAAAAAGCGGGAAATTGCCCTGACCGTTGTAGGAAGCATCCTGAAAGCAGATCGCATTCCTGCTACCGATTGCTCGTCTTGAGGAATGTCGCTCTCACACAGCCGCAACCAAACCCGCACTCAAGAACATCCCCACGCCAAACACAAAATGCGTGGCCAGGCTCTTCAGGCAATTGCGCACAGGCGTCGGCGTCCTCGACGCAAAGAACCCCGCGCCCATCGCCGGCTGCATGAAGCACAAAGGCGCCACGACCGTCACCACACCAACAACCAGCGCGGGCAACAATGTAGGTGCCAGCAACCAGCCCTCCCCCACGATCACGACCAGCAGCATCGCGAACAGCACGCCGATGGCGTAATGAATCCCCCACCCCAACGCCAGCTCATGCCGCACCGGTTCCGCCTTGGCAATCGCCTGGTGCCGCACACGCCCGTGCAGCAAATGCCCCGCCCAACGCCCGACCATGGCGAAGTTCAGCGTGGCAACACCCATCCGCCTAAGCAGCAGCCCCCACAAGTCCATCACCATCGTGGCACCGATACCAATCGGCAAGGCAGCGGAAAACATCGCAGTAAGGGTCATTGAACAAGCCCTCCAAGATTGACGGTCATCACCATGCCGCGCAGCATAGAAGTTGAAGTCAACTTCAAGTCAAGGGCCCGAAATGGACATTGCCGACGTCGCCAAGCGCACAGGCGTACCCGCCTCGACGCTGCGCTACTACGAGAAGAAAGGCCTGCTCAAGTCACTCGCCGGGCCTGGCCAGCGGCGGCAGTTCGCAGCCGATGTTGCAGACCGGCTGGCGCTGATCGCCCTCGGCCAGGCTGCGGGGTTTTCGCTGGATGAAGTGGGGGCGATGCTGGTGGACCTGCAGGTCGACCGGCAGATGCTGATCTCCAAGGCCGACGAACTGGACGCACGAATCAGGCGCTTGCAGGCGATGAGCAAGGGCCTGCGGCATGCGGCGCAGTGCCCTGAGGAAGATCATCTGGAATGCCCGAAATTCCAGCGGCTGATGAAGCTGTCGGCGGCGGGGCATGGAAAGAAACAAGGCAGTTCAACAGTTGTCTTGAAGCGCCCAGATTGAATCATCACCCGACCGCATCGGCACGGTCGCGGCAGGAATGGAAGGCAGATGGCACCTAGCGGCGCCGGGCACATGCCTGCGTCTTGCAGCCCCCGGAAGATTGCTTTCTGGAAGGTGCCGACTCCTTTGCCCGAAGATCGAATACAAGCACCTGCGCATCCGTAGCGTGGCTGAACGTGACCGCCTGGGTTTCCGTCAGCTTCAATCCGTCGCCTTCCACAACACTTTCTCCGTTCACCCGGAGCTTGCCAGCGACAACATGGACATAGGCCTGTCGTCGCCCTGCGAGGGCCAGAGTATGCGACTCACCTTGCGATTTATGACGCGCAGATCGGAGAAACCGTTCTCTTGCGGGTTTCTACAGCTTCCAAACGAGAAGGAATGCCGGGATTTCAGCCACGGCAAACGGGTGGCACCCCGATCACCTGCCTTGCGGATCTCTTTCATGCTCACACCGAAATGCATTGCTTCAAAGAGAGCGCAGCTTAGAGAAGAGTATGATCGAAGAAAAACATCAGAAACTGGTCTAAACCATCGCTTAAACAGATTGAATAGACGCTGGGCTATCCTTGGCACCTGAGACCACACCTGCAACGCCCCTGATTCTGAAGCCCCGCGAGGCGCCTGTTAATCATCAAGATCAATGATAGGTAACATCGATATTCACCTATTTTCTATCAGCTAAATGAAATGGAGAATAGCGGCTGAACTCAAGCCTGGAACTGTCTGATGCGCTTTCTGCCTCTCGCTGCTGCCTCCTTCACTATCACTCTGCTGGCGGGGTGCGCATCCGCGCCTAACCAGCCGACAAAGGAACTGGTGACCGCGAAATCTCCTGAAGCTTTTTCCACCTGCGTCATGCAGAAGCTGCAAGAGAATCAGCAATCACCGAACGTCACCCATACGAGCCAAAGCTATCGCGTGGTTCTGAGCAGCCCTGTTGCGGCGGATAACGTGATCGAGACGTTCAAAGGGGACACGGGCGGGAAAGTCTACATTTATCAGCGGGGGCTCTTTTCAGAAGATCTCGTTCGCCTAGCTTCCCAATGTGCCTGAGGTGAGGGGAGCTCTCACCAAGTTGAAATTGTCGAGTCGGGCAAACGCAGGACGCCAGGACACGCGCATCAGCCAGTTGCAGCAGTCAGGCCAATGCCAACCCTCTGCAATCAGGTTTGTAAGCGTTTGCCGAACCCACCTTCCTGATGCCTACGCGTAGGGCGATGGAACCATATATTGAGATGCCATCTGCCGTCGGGCAAACTCCGGTTGCTTCATTGGCCGATAACAGGAGTTTACGGATGCCATTTCCACTGAAGGAACATAATGCTTTGTTGGCCCTAAAGGGCGTAGGGCCGGCCGTCATTGCTCGCCTTGAGCAGATGGGCATTGACTCGCTAGCTGTGCTCAGCAGAGCGAATGCTGGTGACATCCTGGCTCAGGCGTCGGCAGCAGTGGGATCGACTTGCTGGAAGAATAGCCCCCAAGCTCGGGCCGCCATTGACGCAGCCATTGAGCTTGCAAAGGACTCTCAGTTGAGCACACCAAGTGCGTAAAGCTGATCGTTTATTTCAGTTGGTAAATCTGATTCGTGTCCATCAGCCAATCTCTGCTGAACGACTGGCTAGCCGAATTGGCGTTTCCGTTCGCTCAATCTATCGATACATCGACGACCTTTCCTTCAGTGGAATCCCAGTCTATGGTACCGCTGGCGTGGGGTATGCCTTGGATGCCGATTTTGAGATGCCGCCATTAACGTTGAACAGGCTCGAACTGGATGCACTGATGCTCGGGATGGAAATGCTTTCAGCTTCCGCCGATAACGATCTAAGTGCTGCTGCAAGGATGTTGTTGAGCAAAATCTCAGCGTCCATAGTCCATCATCAGGTTGACCCCAGCACGGCAAAAATCAGGGCACTTGGAACCACTCCTTCCTCGACGCGTGGCCATCTGGCAACCCTTCGAAATGCCATCGAAAACGCTCAGGCGCTGACGATAACTTATACCAGCTTGGATGGTGCAGTTTCGCAACGCCTCATTTCCCCCCTTGGCCTTTTCTACTGGGGAGGAAAGTGGACGGTTGGAAGCTGGTGTAGTACCAGGGCAGCTTACCGCGATTTTCGGGTCGATCGCATAGCCTCCATCGCTATTGCTCAACAACCATCACCCGACAATCCTGCCCTTGATCTCCAAGCGTATATGAAGCACCAGGCAAGCCAGTGGAAAGCGATCACCACTACTGACACTACGCTGTCAGTATGAACCACTGATCATTGGGACTCCCTAATACACAGAAGGTCATCCCTATGCAGCACTCATCTCATGTACTCGAATTAGCCATTTTCAAGGTCAAACAGGAATGTGTTGCGCAAGTGCCGGTGCTCCGCGCAGGACTTCGTGAAACATTAAAGACCTTTCCTGGCTTGATTGAATACCGCGCCTACTGCCCTATGAGCGACGAACGAATCTTCGCGGATTTAGCAATGTGGGATAGTCTTGAGAACGCACAAAAAGTGGCAAAGGCGTTCAACGATGGAGATCCGAGATTCTCTGAGTATATGTACGCTATTGAAAACCTGACGTTCATGAGTCACCTCGTTCCAGAGATGAGTTGACCCCGGCGGACTGCCAGAGCAGGCAAGAGACACCGATGCCTTTGCTGTCAGGCATCGGTGTCGTCGCTTCCAGTGTAAGTGTTCTCAGATCACCTATTGCTACCCTGCCACCATGATTAGGTTCTTATAGCTTGAGGCCTGAGTCATCAGTTTTTCGTTGAGACGAGCTAACATGCCGTTTACGGTGCACCACTCAGGTGTCCCTAAACGTTGTCACACTTCGAGATTTTCGAGCGAGAAATCCTTGAAAATTCAAGGACCTGAAATGGAGGCGGCCCCACCAGCCACACCCCGGCACTCGATGTTCCCGCTATGGCTGCTCCCTTCCGGGCCTGACCAGGTTAACGGGTAATCAATGCGGGGGGACCGATGGGGCCACCACTACAAGGCTCGCTGAACAGCGAGTGGCGCCATTGTACCGGTCTTGGGGGCAGATACAACCTCTGGAGGAGAAAAAGTCATCATTTCTCAATGACTTGTCCGGGCCGGGATGGCCTGGAGCTGGCAATTCGCGGGTGAACCCGCTCCTACAGGGTTAGCGCTGACAGCAAGACCAGCGCAGGACTTGTGGGAGCGGGCGTGTCGAGGCGTCGAACCGCCGCGAAGCAGGCGCCGCGATGGATGGCACGGGCTTCGCCCGTGTTCGCGGGCATGCCCGCTCCCACAAGGACCGCGCAAGCCACAGGGGATTGCGCAGGGCGTCAGACAGCGATGCCCTGTTCGCCCAGGAAGGTGACGAAGGCATCTTCATCAAGCACCTTCACACCCAACTCACTGGCCTTGGCCAGCTTGGACCCCGCCCCCGGCCCCGCCACCACGCAGTGGGTCTTGCCGGATACCGAACCCGCCACCTTGGCCCCCAGGCTTTCCAGCTTTTCCTTGGCGATGTCGCGGCTCATGCGCTCCAGGGTGCCGGTCAGCACCCAGGTCTGGCCGGCCAGCGGCAAGCCTTCGGCCACTTTCTTCTCGCTGCTCCAGTGCATGCCGAACGCCAGCAACTGTGCCTCGATGTCCCGGGCCAGCTTCTGGTTGGCTTCATCCTTGAAGAACTCGCGCACGGCTTCGGCCTGCTTGGCCGCCAGGGCCTGGCGCAGGTCGATACCATCGGCGGCGATGATCTTGTCCAGGCTGTCTAGCTTGGCCACCAGCTTCTCGGCACCGGTCGGGCCAACCGAGGCGATGTCGAGCTTGGCGATCATGCCGGCCAGGGTGGTGCTGGCGGCGAACTCGGCAGCCAGCTCGCCTTCGTCCTGCAGTTGCATGCCGCTGTCGAGCAACTGCTTGATGACCTTGCGGTTGTGCTCGTCCTCGAAGAAGTTGTGGATCTCGTACGCCACCTCCAGGCCGATGTCCGGCAGGTAGGTGAGCACCTGCGGCAGCGCCTGCTGCACCCGCGCCAGGCTGCCCAGCGAGCGGGCCAGCACCTTGGCGGTCTCCTCGCCTACGTCCGGGATACCCAGGGCGTAGATGAAGCGCGCCAGGCCCGGGCGCTTGCTGGCTTCGATGGCATCCAGCAGCTTCTTGCTGGACACTTCGGCAAAGCCTTCCAGGCCGACGATCTGGTCGAATTCCAGCTTGTACAGGTCGGCCGGCGAACCGATCAGGCCTTCGTCCACCAGTTGCTCGACGCTCTTCTCGCCCAGGCCATCGATGTCCATGGCGCGGCGTGACACGTAGTGGATGATCGCCTGCTTGAGTTGGGCGCCACAGGCCAGGCGACCGACGCAGCGGTACACCGCCCCCTCGCTGGTTGTTTCCTTGCCCTTGCTACGCTTGACCAACTGGGTACGCTCGACCTGCGAGCCGCATACCGGGCACTCACTCGGCACCTGCACCGGGCGCGCATCCTCTGGGCGGCGCTCCAGCACCACCTGCATCACCTGCGGAATCACGTCACCGGCGCGGCGGATGATAACCGTGTCGCCAACGCGCAGGCCCAGGCGGGCGATTTCGTCCATGTTGTGCAGGGTAGCGTTGGACACGGTCACACCGGCCACCTTGACCGGCTTCAGGCGTGCCACGGGCGTTACGGCGCCGGTGCGGCCGACCTGGAACTCGACATCCAGCACCTCGGTCAGCTCTTCCATGGCCGGGAACTTGTGGGCAATCGCCCAGCGGGGCTCACGGGCACGGAAGCCCAGTTCGCGCTGGGCGGCCAGGCTGTTGACCTTGAACACCACGCCGTCGATTTCGTAGGGCAAGCTGTTGCGTCGCTCGCCGATGTCGCGATAGTAGGCCAGGCATTCTTCGATACCGGCGGCATGCTTGAGTTCGCGGCTGATCGGCAACCCCCACGCCTTGAGCTGTTCGAGGATGCCGATGTGGCTGTCGCCGATGCTCGCGGACACCTGGCCGACGCCATAGCAGCAGAATTCCAGCGGGCGGCTGGCGGTGATTTTCGAGTCCAGCTGACGCAGGCTGCCGGCTGCGGCGTTGCGCGGGTTGGCGAAGGTCTTGCCACCGGCTTCGGCCTGGGCGGCGTTGAGCCGGTCGAAACCGGCCTTGCTCATGTAAACCTCGCCGCGCACCTCCAGCACCGCAGGCCATCCCTCGCCTTGCAGCCTGAGCGGGATGTTGCGCACGGTGCGTACGTTGGCACTGATGTCTTCGCCGGTGGTGCCGTCGCCACGGGTGGCGCCCTGTACGAGCAGACCGTCGCGGTACAGCAAGCTCACGGCCAGGCCGTCGAGCTTGGGCTCGCAGCTGTAGTCGACCGCACCGGGCTGGTCGAGGCCGTCTACCACGCGGCGGCCGAACTCACGCAGGTCGGCTTCTTCGAAAGCGTTGCCCAGGCTGAGCATGGGCACTTCGTGGCGGACCTGGCTGAACGCGGCCAGGGCTGCGCCCCCGACGCGCTGGGTGGGCGAGTCGGGGGTTACCAGGTGCGGGTATTCGGCTTCAAGCGCCTTGAGCTCGTTGAACAGGCGGTCGTATTCGGCATCGGGCACGCTTGGCTCATCGAGCACGTAGTAGCGATAGTTGTGCTGGTCGAGCTCGGCACGCAGTTCGTGGATACGGGTTTCGGCGGTCATGGGATTTGTCTTCTCTTGCAAAGCAAAAGAGCAGCCTGGGGGTGGTGCCGGGGGTTTGAGGTATTTATTGCCTGTTCCGGCCCCTTCGCGGGTAAACCCGCTCCTACAGGGACACCACAAACCTCAAGGGCTGTGGTGTCCCTGTAGGAGCGGGTTTACCCGCGAAGGGGCCGGAACAGGCGATAACAACACCCGAACCGACCAGCACGCCCTGAGGCTGCTCTTTCGTCTGGATCTGTCAGCGCTTCTGGGTCAGCGCACGGCGCTCGAACTCGACGATGCGCTGGCGATAGTGCTCGATGGTCTGGGCGGTCAGCACGCTGCGCTGGTCGTCCTTGAGCTCACCGTTCAGTTCGTGCGCCAGCTTGCGCGCCGCAGCCACCATCACGTCGAAGGCCTGCTTCGGATGACGCGGGCCCGGCAGGCCGAGGAAGAAGCTCACCGCGCGGGTGCTGAAGTGGTCGATGTCGTCCAGGTCGAACACGCCGGGCTTGACGGCGTTGGCCATGGAGAACAGCACCTCGCCGTGACCGGCCATGCTCTCGTGACGGTGGAAGATGTCCATTTCGCCGAAACGCAGGCCGCTTTCCAGAATGTTCTGCAGCAGCGCCGGGCCCTTGAAGCCACCCTCGTCGCGGGAGATGACGCTGATCACCAACACTTCCTCGGCCGGCGGCAGCTCCTTGACGCTGCTGCTGGCAGGCGCCGCACCGTTGCTGCGGGTATTTTCCGCGGCAAAGTCATCATCGCTGTCGGCAAACAGGTCCGGCTCGCGTGGCTCGGCGCTGAGGTTCAGGTCGCCCTGCTGTGTATCCGCAGCAGCGGTGGCGCGCTTGCCGCGCTTGGCAGCCTTGGCCGGCTTGGGCTCGCGCTCGCGATCACGCGCAGAAGCACTGAGCGACGGCAGGTCGCTTTCGTCCAGCTCAGGCTCCTTGTGGGTATCCAGCACCCGCGACGGGCCAAGCACTTCGGCATTGCCCTCTTCGTCCGGCAGGTTGGAATAACTGCGATCCAGACGGAATTTCAACTTGCCTTTCCCGCCGCGCATGCGGCGCCAGCCGTCGAAAAGAATCCCGGCAATGACAATGATGCCGATGACGATCAGCCACTCGCGCAGACCGATTTCCATGTAATCCCGTGCCTCTATAAAAATATGCTTGAAAACAAAGGGTTCAAAGCCCTTTAACACGTGGCGCCAACTCTATGTTCTGACAGGCGTTTTACCCACGCAAAAAACGAGTGACATTAAGCTAGCACGACCAAAGACAACTTTACACCGTCTGTCGCACATGGCGGGGGCATTTCGCTACGGAATATGCCCTTATCGTCGAGCATCAGGCATCGACCATGGCCATGGCCTCCTCCACGTCGACGGCAACCAGACGTGAACAGCCCGGTTCATGCATGGTCACCCCCATCAATTGATCCGCCATCTCCATGGCAATCTTGTTATGGGTGATGTAGATGAACTGCACGCTTTCACTCATTTCCTTGACCAGACGGGCGTAGCGCCCGACGTTGGCATCGTCCAGCGGCGCGTCGACTTCGTCGAGCATGCAGAACGGTGCGGGGTTCAACTTGAAGATGGCAAACACCAGCGCCAATGCGGTCAGTGCCTTCTCACCGCCGGACAGCAGATGGATGGTGCTGTTCTTCTTGCCCGGTGGTCGCGCCATGATCGTTACCCCTGTATCGAGTAGATCTTCGCCCGTCAGTTCCAGATAAGCGCTGCCACCACCGAAAACTTTTGGGAAAAGTGCCTGTAATCCGGCATTTATCTGATCAAAGGTATCCTTGAAGCGGTTGCGGGTTTCCTTGTCGATCTTGCGAATGACGTTTTCCAGGGTCTCCAGGGCTTCGACCAGGTCGGCGTCCTGGGCGTCCAGGTAGCGCTTGCGCTCGGACTGCTGCTCGTACTCTTCGATGGCCGCCAGGTTGATCGCCCCCAGGCGCTGGATACGCGCCTCGAGCTGCTCCAGCTCCTGTTCGGTACCCTGCTCGCTGGCTTCGGCCTCGAGAGTGGCGAGCACACCTTGCAGGTCGTAGCCGTCGGCCAGCAACTGCTCCTGCAAGGTCTTGCGCCGCACATCCAGGCCCTGGCACTCCAGGCGCAGCTGCTCCAACTGGCCACGCAGCAATTGGGCCTGCTGCTCGGCCTGGGTACGACGCTTTTCGGCGTCACGCAGTTCGCGGTCGGCTTCGTCCATGTGCAGGCGGGCCTGGCGCATTTCCTCATCGACGCTCATGCGCCGCTCCAGCAGCTCTTCCAGCTTCAGGCGCAGTTCTTCCTGCGGGGCCTCACCCTCTTCCAGGTTCAGGCTCAGTTGCTCCTGGCGCTCGGTCAGGCGCGCGGCCTGCTGCTCCAGGCGCTCCAGTGCCTGCCGGGTGGAGTCGTGCTGGGCACGCAGCGAGCCCAGACGGACAGCCAGCTGGTGGGCGTGATCCTTGTGCTGGCGGGCCTCCTGGCGCACGCGATCGAGGCTTTCGCGCAAAGTGTCGCGGCGGGCCATCAACTGCTCGCGCTGCTCGGTGTCCTGGGCCATCAGCTCCAGGGCCTCCTGCAGCAGCAGGCGGGCTTCGCCCAGTTGCTCATGTTCCAGAGCGCGCTGCTCTTCCAGTTCGGCCAGCTCTTCCTGCAGGCGCCGGCGGCGCAGCTCGACCTGCTCGGCACGTGCGCGGCCAGCCGACAGGTTGGCCTTCAGCTCGCCATGCAGGCGGCTTTCTTCCTGGGTGCGACGGCGCAGTTGTTCCCGCTGCTCTTCAAGGTCCAGCTGCTGCTCGCGCAGGGCCTGCAGTTGCTGTTCAAACTGCTCCAGCGCCGCTTCCTGCTCCAATTGCTCCTGGCCGAGGCGCTCGATCTCCTGGCCGCGTGCCAGCAGGCCGCCTTCGGCTTCGCCGCCACGGCGCACCCGCAGGAAGTGTCGGCCAACCCAGTAGCCATCGCGGCTGACCAGGCTCTGGCCTTCGCCGAGCGAGGCGCGCTGCGCCAGTGCCTGGGCAAGGTCTCCCACGGGTTTGACCTGGCCCAGCCAGGGCGACAGGTCGACACGGCCTTCGACCTTTTCCAGCAGGCTGCCGGGCAGCGACGAGCCGGTACCGCTCGCCAGCAGCAAGCGCAACTCGCCCTGCTCCAGGCCGGCAAAATCCAGATTACTGAAGTCGTCCACCAGTACAGCCTGCAGGTCGGCGCCAAGCACGGTTTCTACCGCAAGCTCCCAGCCCGGCTCAACCCGCAACCCTTCAGCCAGCCGCGGCCGTTGCTCCAGGCCCTGGCCCTGGAGCCAGTCCGCAGCACCTGCACCGGGCTCCAGGGCAGCCTGCTGCAAGGCTTCGAGCGAGGCAAGGCGCCCGCCCAGGCGTTGCAGGTCGCCCTGCGCCTGCTGTTGGGCCTGGGTGGCCTGCTGCAGTTGCTCACGCGCGCCTTCCAGGCGCTCGACCACCTGCTCTTCGGACAACTGCAACTCTTCCAGCAACATTTCGCTACTGGCCAGCTGCTCGGCCAGTTCGAGCATGGCCGCATCCTGCGGGTCGCTGCCCAGCAGCTCGCGCTCCTCGCCCAGCTTGCGTTGGCGCTCGGCCTGGCGTTCCAGGCTGGCTTCCAGCTGCTGCAGACGCGCCTGCTGCACTTCGGCCTGGCGGCGCGGCTCGGCAGAACGGCTGTTGAAGCTGTCCCACTGTTCCTGCCAGCCGTGCATGCCCAGCTCGGCCTCTTCAAGGGCAGCGGCGGCTTCTTCGGCAGCGGCCAGGGTCATTTCCTGCTCGGGTTCGAGCATTGCCAGCTCTTCGCCCAAGGTAGCCAGCAGGGTGCGGTCGTGCCCGAGGTGCGACTCGGTTTCCAGGCGCGTGCGCTCGGCTTCCTTGAAGTCATCCTGCAACTGGCGCAGGCGCTGCTGGCCGTGCTGGATGCTCTGCTCGACCCGGGCGATGTCACCGGCCACCGAGTAGAAGCGGCCCTGCACCTGGTTGAAGCGCTCGGACAATTCGTGATGGCCATCGCGCAGGCGCTCGATGCTGGCATCGGCATTGCGCTGCTCGGCCACCAGCGCCTCATGGGACACATCCTGGTCGCCGATCACCGCCTCGCGCTGGCGCACCCGTTCGTCCAGATCACGCCAGCGCAAGGCCGACAGGCGCGCCTTCAACTGGCGTTCCTGGGCTTTGTATTCCCGGTACTTCTCGGCTGCCTGGGCCTGGCGGTGCAGGCGCTCCAGCTGGCGTTCCAGCTCTTCGCGCAGGTCGGTCAGGCGCGCAAGGTTTTCCTGGGTGCGGCGGATGCGGCTCTCGGTTTCCCGGCGGCGTTCCTTGTACTTGGAAATACCGGCGGCTTCCTCGATGAAGTTGCGCAGCTCCTCGGGCTTGGCCTCGATCAGCTTGGAGATCATGCCTTGCTCGATGATCGAGTAGCTGCGCGGCCCCAGGCCGGTGCCAAGGAAGATGTCGGTGATATCGCGCCGGCGGCACTTGGTACCGTTGAGGTAATAGCTGTTCTGCCCGTCGCGGGTGACCTTGCGGCGGATCGAGATCTCGGCGTAGGCGGCGTATTCGCCGACCAGGGTGGTTTCGCTGTTGTCGAACACCAGCTCGATGCTGGCCTGGCTGACCGGCTTGCGGCCACTGGAGCCGTTGAAGATGACATCGGTCATCGACTCGCCGCGCAGGTTCTTCGCCGAACTCTCGCCCATCACCCAGCGCACGGCATCGATGATGTTGGACTTGCCACAGCCGTTGGGGCCGACCACGGCCGCCATGTTGCTGGGGAAGTTGACCGTGGTGGGGTCGACGAACGACTTGAACCCGGCCAGGCGAATGCACTTCAGGCGCATCGGTCAGCCTCGGGCCAACGCCGCCAGCACCAGTTCGCAGCTGCGCTGGCCATAGGCGGTGAGCACCTCGCGAATGCGCGGCAGGTCACGGGCGATCACGGCGTCGAGCAGGCGGGCGAACAGGTCCAGATAGTCGATCATGCTGGCCTGGCGCTGGTCCAGCGACAGGTAGTAGGCACGGCTCATCGCCGGCTGCAGGTTTTCCACGGTTTCCTGCAGGAACGGGTTGTCGGCGAACGGGTAGGCCGCCCGCATGACTGCGAAGCTGTCGGCGACGAAGGCCTTGATGTCCAGCTGGTCATGGGCTCGCTGCAGGCGCTGCTGGATCTCCAGGAACGGGCGCAGGTCGGCATCGGTGCGCCATTTTTGCGCAACCGCGTTACCCAGCAGGATGTAGAACTCGCCCATCAGTGCACACAGGCTGCGCACACTGCGCTCGTCGAGCTCGGTCACATGGGCACCCCGGCGCGGCAGGATCGCCACCAGGTGGCGGCGTTCGAGGATCAGCAGCGCCTCGCGCACCGAGCCGCGGCTGACGTTGAGTGCCTGGGTGACCTTCTGCTCCTGGATACGCTCGCCTGGCGCCAGCTCGCCACGGATGATGCGTTCGGCCAGGTAATCGGCAATCTGCTCGGAGAGGCTGTCCGGGGCCTTGAACGTCATGGTTTTCCTTCAAAATCATTGAACTGGGCACAAGGAGCGGATTGTAGCGTACTTGGCCGCTGATCGCGCAGAGGGGCCTGGCGGTTTATTTGACCTGCAAGGCAACCACACGCCCGGCGCGATCTATGCTTGGAATATGGGCAATGTGTGCGGCCGGGCTTGGACATGAGCAATTTCTTGACCTTTGAGTCAGAAAAATATTGACCAGCTGGACAGCTCTTGCTTAGAGTCCGCCCAACAACAATAAAACCATTGCGAGGCCATCCCCGTGATCCAGTTTCTCGTAAACCAGGAGCTGCGTAGTGAGCATGCCCTGGACCCGAACATGACGGTGCTGCAGTACCTGCGCGAGCACCTGGGCAAACCTGGCACCAAGGAGGGCTGCGCCAGTGGTGACTGCGGTGCCTGCACCGTGGTGGTCGGCGAACTGACCCAGGACGACCAAGGCAACGACAGCATCCGCTACCGTAGCCTCAACTCGTGCCTGACCTTCGTCTCGTCGCTGCACGGCAAGCAACTGATCAGCGTCGAGGGTCTCAAGCACCAGGGCCAGCTGCACAGCGTGCAACAGGCCATGGCCGATTGCCATGGCTCGCAGTGCGGCTTCTGTACACCCGGCTTCGTCATGTCGCTGTTCGCCCTGCAGAAGAACAGCAGCGGCCCCGACCTGCACCAGGCCCAGGAAGCCCTGGCCGGCAACCTGTGCCGCTGCACCGGCTACCGGCCGATCCTCGACGCCGCCGAGCAGAGCTGCCGCCAGCCCTGCCGCGACCAGTTCGATGCCCAGCAGGCACAGACCATCAGCCGCCTCAAGGCCATTGCCCCAACCCAGACCGGCGAACTGAACAGTGGCGACAAGCGCTGCCTGGTACCACTGACCGTGGCCGACCTGGCCGACCTGTACAGCTCGCACCCCGAAGCGCGGCTGCTGGCCGGCGGTACCGACCTGGCACTGGAAGTCACCCAGTTCCACAAGACCTTGCCGGTGATGATCTACGTCGGCCATGTGGCCGAGCTCAAGCGCATCGAGAAAACCGCCAGCCATCTGGAAATTGGCGCCGCCACACCGCTCACCGACTGCTACGGTGCGCTGAACGAGGAATACCCGGACTTCGGTGCCCTGCTGCACCGCTTCGCCTCGCTGCAGATCCGCAACCAGGGCACCCTGGGCGGCAATATCGGCAACGCTTCGCCAATCGGTGACTCGCCACCCCTGCTGATTGCCCTGGATGCGCAGATCGTCCTGCGCCAGGGCGATCGCCAGCGGGTGATGCCACTGGAAGACTACTTCATCGACTACCGCATCACCGCCCGCCAGGACAGCGAGTTCATCGAGAAGATCATCGTGCCGCGCGCCACCAGCGATTGGGCGTTCCGCGCCTATAAAGTGTCCAAGCGCCTGGACGATGACATTTCTGCCGTATGCGGCGCCTTCAACCTGAGCATCGAAGACGGCGTGGTCAGCGGTGTGCGCATCGCCTTCGGCGGCATGGCGGCAGTCCCCAAACGGGCCCGTGCCTGCGAAGCGGCGCTGCGCGGCAAGCCGTGGAACCAGGCTGCCATCGAGCGCGCCTGCCAGGCCCTGGCCGAAGACTTCACCCCGCTCAGCGACTTCCGCGCCAGCAAGGAATACCGCCTGCTGACCGCCCAGAACCTGCTGCGCAAGTACTTCATCGAACAGCAAACGCCGTACATCGAAACCCGGGTGACCGCTTATGTCTAACCATCACGTAGCCAAGAGCCAGGCCGAGATGGCCGAACTGTTCAGCCAGGACCTGACCACCGGGGTCGGCCGCAGCGTCAAGCATGACAGCGCCGACAAGCATGTGTCCGGCGAGGCGGTGTACATCGACGACCGCCTGGAATTCCCCAACCAGCTGCACGTCTATGCGCGCACCGCCGACCGCGCCCACGCGCGCATCCTGCGCATCGACACCACGCCGTGCTATGCCTTCGAGGGCGTGCGCATCGCCATCACCCACGAAGACATCCCTGGCCTAAAGGACATCGGCCCGGTGGTAGCCGGCGACCCGCTGCTGGCCATCGACAAGGTCGAGTTCTTCGGCCAGCCGGTGCTCGCCGTGGCCGCCCGTGACCTCGATACCGCGCGCCGTGCGGCCATGGCCGCCATCGTCGAGTATGAAGACCTGGAGCCGGTGCTGGATGTGGTCGAAGCACTGCGCAAGAAGCACTTCGTGCTCGACAGCCACACCCACCAGCGTGGCGATTCCGTCGCTGCCCTGGCCAGTGCACCGCACCGCATCCAGGGCACCCTGCACATCGGTGGCCAGGAGCACTTCTACCTGGAAACGCAGATTTCCTCGGTGATGCCCACCGAAGACGGCGGCATGATCGTCTACTGCTCCACGCAAAACCCCACCGAAGTGCAGAAACTGGTCGCCGAAGTACTCGACGTGCCAATGAACAAGGTGGTGCTGGACATGCGCCGCATGGGTGGCGGTTTTGGTGGCAAGGAAACCCAGGCCGCCAGCCCGGCGTGCCTGTGCGCAGTGGTGGCGCGCCTGACCGGCCAGCCGACCAAGATGCGCCTGCCACGGGTCGAAGACATGACCATGACCGGCAAACGCCACCCGTTCTACGTCGAGTACGACGTGGGCTTCGACGACGACGGGCGCCTGCACGGCATCAACTTCGACCTGGCCGGCAACTGCGGCTACTCGCCCGACCTGTCCGGTTCGATCGTCGACCGCGCCATGTTCCACTCCGACAATGCCTACTACCTGGGCGATGCCACCGTGCACGGCCACCGCTGCAAGACCAACACAGCCTCCAACACTGCCTATCGCGGCTTTGGCGGCCCGCAGGGGATGGTCGCCATCGAGCAGGTGATGGACCACATCGCTCGCCACCTGGGCCGCGACCCGCTGGCGGTGCGCAAGGCCAACTACTACGGCAAGACCGAGCGCAACGTCACCCACTACTACCAGACCGTCGAGCACAACATGCTCGAAGAGATGACCGCCGAACTGGAAGCCAGCAGTGACTATGCCGAGCGCCGCGAGTCGATACGCCGCTTCAACGCCAACAGCCCGGTCCTGAAGAAGGGCCTGGCACTGACACCGGTCAAGTTCGGTATTTCGTTCACCGCCACCTTCCTCAACCAGGCCGGTGCGCTGATCCATATCTACACCGACGGCAGTATCCACCTGAACCATGGCGGCACCGAGATGGGCCAGGGCCTGAACACCAAGGTGGCACAGGTGGTGGCGCAGATCTTCCAGGTCGATTTCAGCCGTATCCAGATCACCGCCACCAATACTGACAAGGTGCCCAACACCTCACCGACCGCTGCCTCCAGTGGTGCCGACCTGAACGGCAAGGCAGCGCAGAACGCTGCGGAGATCCTCAAGAAACGCCTGACCGAGTTCGCCGCACGGCACTACCAGGTGACCGAGGAAGACGTCGAGTTCCGCAACGGCCATGTGCGCGTGCGCGACCAGATCGTCAGCTTCGAGCAGCTGGTGCAGCAGGCCTATTTTGCCCAAGTGTCGCTGTCCAGCACCGGTTTCTACCGCACGCCAAAGATCTACTACGACCGCAGCCAGGCACGTGGCCGGCCGTTCTACTACTTCGCCTTCGGCGCCGCCTGCGTGGAGGTGGTCGTCGACACCCTGACCGGCGAATACAAGATGCTGCGCGCCGACATCCTGCACGATGTGGGTGATTCGTTGAACCCGGCCATCGACATCGGCCAGGTGGAAGGCGGCTTCATCCAGGGCATGGGCTGGCTGACCACCGAAGAACTGGTGTGGAACGCCAAGGGCAAGCTGATGACCAACGGCCCGGCCAGCTACAAGATCCCGGCAGTGGCGGACATGCCGCTGGATTTGCGGGTAAAGCTGGTGGAAAACCGCAAGAACCCGGAGGACACGGTGTTCCATTCCAAGGCTGTGGGCGAACCACCGTTCATGCTCGGCATCGCCGCCTGGTGCGCGATCAAGGACGCCGTGGCCAGCATCGCCGACTACCGCGTGCAGCCACAGGTGGATGCGCCGGCGACGCCGGAGCGGGTGTTGTGGGGTTGCGAGCAGATGCGCAAGGCAGTGGCTGCAGCGCAACCTGCCGAGCCGGAGCTGGAAACCGTGTCTCACTGACAATGCAGGGCCCTGTGGGAGCGGGTTTACCCGCGAATGCGATAGTGGTTTCACCGCCGCATTCGCGGGTGAACCCGCTCCCACAGGGATCGCGACGCGACTATAGAGAGGTTGCATCATGCACCAATGGATCAACGCCCTCGCCGACCATCAGTCCCGTGGCGAAGCCTGCGTGCTGGTTACCATCATCGAGGAGCGCGGCTCGACCCCGCGCAATGCCGGCTCGAAAATGGTCGTCAGCGCCAGCGGCCTGTTCGACACCATCGGCGGCGGCCACCTGGAATACAAGGCCCTGCACATCGCCCGGCAAATGCTCGAAGAGCACCGCACCACCCCGCATCTGGAGCGCTTCAGCCTCGGTGCCAGCCTTGGCCAGTGCTGCGGCGGCGTCACTGTGCTGCTGTTCGAACCCATGGCCGCGGTGCAGGCGCAGATCGCGGTGTTCGGCGCGGGCCATGTCGGCCGGGCTCTGGTACCCTTGCTCGCCGCGCTGCCCTGCCGGGTGCGCTGGATCGATTCGCGCGAGCAGGAATTCCCTGCCCTGATCCCCGACGGGGTGACCAAGGTGGTCAGCGAGGAGCCGGTCGACGAAGTGGCAGACCTGCCGCCAGGCTGCTACTGCATCGTCATGACCCACAACCACCAGCTCGACCTGGAATTGACCGCCGCCATTCTCAAGCGCAACGACTTCACCTGGTTCGGCCTGATCGGCTCGAAGACCAAACGGGTCAAGTTCGAACACCGCCTGCGCGAGCGCGGCTATGACGAGGCCGTGATGTCGCGCATGCGCTGCCCGATGGGCCTGGCCGAGGTCAAGGGCAAGCTGCCCATCGAGATCGCCGTGTCCATCGCCGGTGAAATCATTGCCACCTACAACGCCTGCTTCGGCCAGCACGACGCTGCCGCCAATGCCGGCCCCATTGCCCAGTTGCTGCCGCCCTCCCGGCGCAGCCAAGCCATTTGACGAGTGTGTTATGACCGTTACCCGCAAAGCCTACCGTGCCGCCATCCTGCACAGCATCGCCGACCCGGCCGAGGTGGGCCTGGAGGCTTCCCATGAATACTTCGAGGACGGCCTGCTGGTGGTCGACAATGGCCGCATCAGCGCCGTAGGCCACGCCGCCGAACTGTTGCCGACCCTGGATGCCGATATCCCGGTCGAGCACTACCAGGACGCACTGATCACCCCAGGCTTCATCGACACCCATATCCATTTCCCGCAGACCGGCATGATCGGCTCCTACGGCGAACAGTTGCTGGACTGGCTGAATACCTACACCTTCCCCTGCGAAAAACAGTTCGCCGACAAGGAACACGCCGACCAAGTGGCGAAAATCTTCCTCAAGGAACTGCTGCGCAACGGCACCACCACCGCCCTGGTGTTCGGCAGCGTGCACCCGGAATCGGTCAATGCCCTGTTCGAAGAAGCCGAACGCCTGGACCTGCGCCTGATCGCCGGCAAGGTGATGATGGACCGCAACGCCCCGGATTACCTGACCGACACCGCAGAGTCCGGCTATGCCGAAAGCAAGGCGCTGATCGAGCGCTGGCACGGCAAAGGCCGCCTGCATTATGCAGTCACCCCGCGCTTCGCCCCGACCAGTACGCCTGAACAGCTGGCGCTGGCGGGCCAACTGCTCAAGGAGCACCCGGGCGTGTACATGCACACGCACCTGTCGGAGAACCTCAAGGAAATCGAGTGGGTCAAGTCGCTGTTCCCCGAGCAGAAGGGTTACCTCGACGTCTACGACCACTTCGAGCTGCTGGGCGAACGCTCGGTATTCGCCCATGGCGTGCACCTGTGCGATGACGAATGCCAGCGCCTGGCCGAAACCGGCTCGGCGGTGGCCTTCTGCCCCACCTCCAACCTGTTCCTCGGCAGCGGCCTGTTCAACCTGCCCCAGGCCGAGCGCTTCAAGGTCAATGTGGGCCTGGGCACTGACGTTGGCGCCGGCACCAGCTTCTCGCTGCTCAACACCCTGAACGAAGCGTACAAGGTGATGCAACTGCAGGGCGCACGCCTGCACCCGTACAAGTCACTGTACCTGGCCACGCTCGGCGGCGCCCGCGCGCTGCGCCTGGACGACCGCATCGGCAGCCTACGCCCGGGTAACGATGCCGACTTCGTGGTGCTGGACTACAAGGCCACGCCACTGCTGGACTACCGCATCCAGCAGTCCAACAGCATCGAGGAAACCCTGTTCGTGCTGACCACCCTAGGCGACGACCGCACCGTGCGTGAAACCTACGCCGCTGGGCGTTGCGTGCACCAGCGCTAAGGTTCTTTTGCCAGGCCCCGGTACAGTGCGCCGCCGATCGCAGCACCAATCAGCGGCGCCACCCAGAACAGCCACAGCTGTTGCAGGGCCCAGCCACCGACGAACAAGGCCGGCCCCGTGCTACGCGCGGGGTTGACCGAAGTATTGGTCACCGGGATAGAGATCAGGTGGATCAGGGTCAAAGCCAAACCGATGGCGATCGGCGCAAAACCCGCTGGCGCCCGGGCGTCGGTAGCGCCCATGATCACCACCAGGAACATCGCCGTCATCACCACTTCACTGACAAAGCCCGCCCCGAGCGTGTAGCCGCCAGGCGAGTGGTCGGCGTAGCCGTTCGAAGCCAATCCCGCAGACAGCTCGAAACCTGACTTGCCGCTGGCGATGAGGTAGATCACACCTGCCGCCAGAATGGCGCCGATCACCTGGGCGATCACGTAGGGCAGCAGCTCTTTGGCCGGAAAGCGCCCGCCCACCACCAGCCCGAACGACACGGCGGGGTTGAGGTGACAGCCGGAGATATGGCCGATGGCGAAGGCCATGGTCAGCACGGTCAGGCCGAAGGCGAAGGCGACGCCAAGTACACCGATGCCGATGGGCGAGCTGGCGGCGAGTACCGCACTGCCGCAGCCGCCAAGCACCAGCCAGAAGGTGCCGACCAGCTCGGCCCCCATGCGTTTACCGAGGGACATGCTCATGAGTCCATTCCTCAAGAAGTTGAACGCAACGAATGCGCAAGCCCAACTGCTTGATGAAGGTTTGCTCACAAGAATTTAGCAGACCTTTGATCAATGACCAGAAATGGCCGTGCTTCTTGTGGGAGCGGGTTTACCCGCGAAGAAGGCGACACGGTGAATGGCACCGGCTGCGCCGGTGTTCGCGGGTGAACCCGCTCCCACAACGGCGCACTACGCTCACTTGAGCAAACGATCAACCCTTGACCGATACCTTGGGCTTTTTCAGCAAGTGCGAGAACACCGCATGCAGATCGTCCGAGGCACTCTCCTCGTCCAGGTTCAGCTTGCTGTCGATGTGGTCCATGTGGTGCATCATCAGGCTCACCGCCTGCTCGGCATCGCGTGCCTCGATGGCATCGATCAGCTGCATGTGTTCGTCATACGAGCAATGCGAGCGGTTGCCGCTTTCGTACTGGGCAATGATCAGCGAGGTCTGCGACACCAGGCTGCGCTGGAAGCTGACCAGCGGCGCATTGCCCGCAGCCTCGGCCAGCTTGAGGTGGAATTCGCCGGAAAGACGAATGCCGGCACCACGGTCACCACGCGAGAAGCTGTCGCGCTCCTCCCGCACCATCTGCCGCAGCTCGTTGAGCTGCTCGAGGGTAGCGTGCTGCACGGCCAGTTCGGTAATGGCCCGTTCGACCATGCGCCTGGAGAAGAACACCTGACGGGCTTCTTCCACCGTAGGGCTGGCCACCACTGCGCCGCGGTTCGGCCGCAATAGCACCACGCTTTCATGGGCCAGCCGCGACAACGCGCGGCGAATGATGGTGCGGCTGACGCCGAAGATCTCGCCCAGCGCTTCCTCGCTCAACTTGGTACCCGGTGCCAGACGCTGCTCGAGGATTGCCTCGAAAATATGCGCGTAGACGATGTCGTCCTGGGTACCACTGCGGCCAGCCTTGCCGGTACGCGCAGGTTTCTTCAGAGGTTGCAGCTGTTCGTTCATGGGCTCTCGAGGCACGAAGGAAAGTATGGCGCCATTGTACACAGGCTGAGCCGTTTCTGCAGGTGGCCTTTTACCTATATAGCCGTTGTACGACGTATTGCGCACACAAAAGATAAAACATTATTTGCTTTATTTGTACACAAAAGCATAATCCACCGAGCAACTTCTTGACCCATAAGTCAACAAACCAGTCAGACGTCTGCCTTCCCTCGCGGAGCCGCCAAGTGCATTGCGCAGGCCCATGGTTCCAGAACAACAAGAAAGACTTGAGGAGTACTCGCTGTGGAAAGCCGCAAATCCGAAGCCCCTACGCTGGATCTTGCTCCACCGCTCGAAACGAGCTGGCTGGAGCGGATTTTCAAACTCAAGCAGCACGGCAGCACCGTCAGAACCGAAATGATCGCCGGCGTGACCACCTTCATCACCATGGCCTACATCATCTTCGTCAACCCCAACATCATGGCCGACGCAGGCATCGACCACGGTGCCGCCTTTGTCGCCACCTGCATCGCCGCCGCGCTGGGCTGCCTGTTGATGGGCCTGTACGCCAACTGGCCGGTGGGCCTGGCGCCGGGCATGGGGTTGAATGCCTTCTTTACCTACACCGTGGTTGGCACCATGGGCTACAACTGGGAAACGGCGCTGGGGGCAGTCTTTGTCTCGGGTGTGCTGTTCATGTTCCTGACCTTGTCGAAAGTGCGCGAATGGTTGCTCAACAGCATCCCGGTCAGCCTGCGCCATGCCATGGGGGCCGGCGTCGGATTGTTTCTCGGGCTGATCGGCCTGAAGACCGCCGGCATCATCGTCGACAGCCCGGCCACCCTGATCAAGCTGGGCTCGCTGCATGAGCCGGGGCCACTGCTGGCGGCGGTGTGCTTCCTGTTGATTGCCATCCTCAGCTACAAGCGGGTATTCGGCGCGATCCTGATCAGCATCATCGGCGTCACCCTGGCCGGCTGGGGCCTGGGCCTGGTGAAATTCGGCGGGGTGATGTCGATGCCGCCGAGCCTGGCACCGACCTGGATGGCCATGGATGTGGCTGGCGTATTCAACGTCAGCATGATCAGCGTGGTGCTGGCCTTCCTGTTCGTGCACATGTTCGACACCGCCGGCACGCTAATGGGCGTGGCGCAGCGAGCCAACCTGGTGGCACCGGACGGGCGTATCGAGAACTTGTCGAAGGCGCTGAAGGCTGACAGCGCTTCGAGTGTGTTCGGTGCCGTGGTCGGTGTGCCGCCGGTGACCAGTTATGTGGAAAGTGCTGCCGGTGTGGCCGCTGGTGGCCGTACCGGCCTGACGGCGGTGGTGGTCGGCCTGCTGTTCATTGCCGCCATGTTCTTCGCGCCATTGGCCGGAATGATTCCGGCCTATGCCACCGCGGGCGCACTGATCTACGTGGCAATGCTGATGATGGGCAGCATGGCGCATATCCACTGGGACGAAGCTACCGACAGCATTCCGGCGATCGTCACGGTGATCATGATGCCGCTGACTTTCTCGGTGGCCGACGGTATTGCCCTGGGCTTCATCAGCTATGTGGCATTGAAGGCAGGTACCGGCAAGTACAAGGAAATCTCCGCCAGCCTGTGGGTGCTGTGCGCAATCTTCATTGCCAAGTTCGTGTTCCTCTGAACCCTCCACATCCAAAAAGGGCGCTCCGGCGCCCTTCTCTTTTATTTAGCCGGTGCTGGTTTTTTCGCGAAGATGCCCGTTCGAGGGAGTTCAGCTGGCGTCACGCCTGAAGGAACGGTTTCCCGCACGCTTACAACCTCAAATGCCGCCGGCAAGATCGCTACTACATCAAATACATCCTTTTTATAACCTACACCGGGGACCAGATTAAGATCCTTGCGCACGAGTACCGGCAGGACAACACCATCGTCGTAGGCATTAGCGTATGTTTTGGCGTGTTCAGGGGTTGGCGCGACATAGAAGCCTTGCCCTTGGGCTCGCCTATGAGGCTCTGAATACACTGGCGATAGCCCCTTAGCCAATGAAGGAATATTTTTTCGGCTCGTCCCGTGCCAGCCAACCAGTTTTGTAAATCCCCCCTTGTTAGCAACTGCAGCCAGAACCTCTACTCGCTTGGGCGGCTTTGCAACCCCCATCAGCATTTTCCAAAGGCTATGACCGCTTGGATCCTGGTAATTCACTGGGTCCCCCTGGCAGTAGGCATACGCGTTCAAGCCACCTTGATCGAACGGACTCAAGCTGTCCGGGCTGTTGAACCGCATCAAAGAGGGATTGAATGCTCGATAACCATTACCCAAGTGGTAATGCTCGGTGACTGGGTCCAGTTGTTCACCGTTGAAGCCGAGTACACCCTGATCAGGCAGATGGTAGCCATAGGGCGCATACGCATTTTTTGTGTCCATCAGGCCGGCTCCTCAACTTGGTAGCTGATCATCCCAGATGAACCAAAAAGAGAGTACTGGCAGAAATGTGAGTGATTTGAACTGATATAAAAAACGCAGACGAAAAAAAGCCCGCCAGTGTGAGAGCGGGCCAAAGGACCTACGAAGATTCTTCTAGCGACCAACTAGCTTCCACGATAGGTCGAATAGCTGTACGGCGAGATCAGCAGCGGCACGTGGTAGTGCTCCTGCTGCTCGTCGATGCCAAAGCGCAGCACGACAACATCCAGAAACGCCTGGGCCGGCAGCTGTACACCGCGAGCGCGGTAGTAGTCACCAGCGCTGAACTGCAGCTGGTAGACGCCGGTACGGTAGTCGTCACCCTGCAGCAGCGGCGCATCGACGCGGCCATCGCTGTTGGTCAGGGCGGTGTTCACCAGCTCCAACTGCTGGCCTTCGACACGGTACAGCTCGACCTTGATCGAGCTGCCCGGGCAGCCATGCGCGGCATCCAGTACGTGTGTGGTCAAACGTCCCATTGCTTGTCGCCTCTTGTTCAATCTGTGGGCAAAAAATACTCAGCCGTCGCACCAGCATAGCGCCTGCGGCAGGCGGGAATGACGTCATTAAGACATTCCGAGCCAAGATTGTACACAATTTTTTCAACCCATCTGTCGCCCGCAGCAAATCTTGCCACTGAGCGACCCACCGATCGCAAAGACAGGCCTGGTAACGACACCAACATCATTAGCTGACCAATCAGGCAGGTTTCTTGCACTGTTTTTCCAGGTCGCTACGAGGCGACAAAAGGGAAGAAATGCGGAAAAACAGGCTTACAAAAGATTTCAGAAGTTGTATACAATCAGCCCATCCGGTGGTGCGACATCCCGACGCGGTCCGCCCACCCCCGCACAAACGCACAAGAAGGAAGACTGCAGTGAGCGCTGACTACCCTCGCGACCTGATCGGTTACGGCAACAACCCTCCTCACCCGCAATGGCCGGGCAACGCTCGCATCGCGCTGTCTTTCGTCCTCAACTACGAGGAAGGTGGCGAACGCAACATCCTGCACGGTGACAAGGAGTCCGAAGCATTCCTCTCGGAAATGGTCGCCGCCCAGCCACTGCAGGGCGTGCGCAACATGAGCATGGAATCGCTGTACGAGTACGGTAGCCGTGCCGGCGTGTGGCGCCTGCTGAAGCTGTTCAAGGACAGCGGCGTGCCGTTGACCATCTTCGCCGTGGCCATGGCCGCCCAGCGCCACCCCGACGTGATCCGTGCCATGGCCGAGGCCGGTCATGAAATCTGCAGCCACGGTTACCGCTGGATCGACTACCAGTACATGGACGAGGCCCAGGAGCGCGAGCACATGCTCGAAGCCATCCGCATCCTCACCGAAATCACCGGCGAGCGCCCGCTGGGCTGGTACACCGGCCGCACCGGCCCGAACACCCGTCGCCTGGTGATGGAGGAAGGCGGCTTCCTGTATGACAGCGACACCTACGACGACGACCTGCCCTACTGGGAGCCGAACAACCCTACCGGCAAGCCGCACCTGGTGATCCCCTACACCCTCGACACCAACGACATGCGCTTCACCCAGGTACAGGGCTTCAACTGCGGCGAGCAGTTCTTCCAGTACCTGAAGGACGCCTTCGATGTGCTGTACGCCGAGGGCGCCGAAGCACCGAAAATGCTGTCCATCGGCCTGCACTGCCGCCTGGTCGGCCGCCCGGCGCGCCTGGCCGCACTGAAGCGTTTCGTCGATTACGCAAAAAGCCATGACCAGGTCTGGTTCGCCCGTCGCGTGGACATCGCCCGCCACTGGCACGCCACCCACCCGTACAAGAAAGAGAACGCCTGATGACCGCCTTCAAGACCCTCAAGCCATCCGCCCTGGACCGCGACGCCTTCGTGAAGGCCTTCGCCGACATCTACGAGCATTCGCCGTGGGTAGCCGAAAAAGCCTATGACCTGGGCCAACTGGGCGAACTGGACGAGATCGAGGCGCTGCACCAGCGCATGAGCGACATCCTGCTCAGCGCCAACCACGCCGACCAGTTGGCGCTGATCAACGCTCACCCGGACCTGGCCGGCAAGGCCGCCATCCAGGGCGAGCTGACCGAATCGAGCACCAACGAGCAGGCCGGCGCCGGTATTCACCAGTGCACCGCCGAAGAGTTCGCCCGTTTCACCGAACTGAACGACGCCTACAAGGCCAAGTTCCAGTTCCCGTTCATCATGGCGGTAAAAGGCAGCAACCGGCACCAGATCCTCGCCTCCTTCGAAAAACGCATCCACAACGATGCCGATGCCGAATTCAAGGAAGCCCTGGCGCAGATCAACCTGATCGCCCTGTTCCGCCTGCTGCAGCTGTAAAGCCGCCGCAACGCTTGAGCCTTATCCAGAACAACGAACATAGAAGAGATATCCGCATGCGCACCCTGATGATCGAGCCCCTGACCAAAGAAGCCTTCGCCCCCTTCGGAGACGTTATCGAAACCGACGGCAGCGACCACTTCATGATCAACAACGGCTCGACCATGCGCTTCCACAAGCTCGCCACGGTCGAAACCGCCGAGCCTGAAGACAAGGCGATCATCAGCATCTTCCGCGCCGACGCGCTGGACATGCCGCTGACCGTGCGCATGCTGGAACGCCATCCGCTGGGCAGCCAGGCTTTCATCCCGCTGCTCGGCAACCCCTTTCTGATCGTGGTCGCGCCAGTTGGCGATGCACCTGTATCAGGTTTGGTCCGAGCCTTCCGCAGTAATGGCAGGCAGGGCGTTAATTACCATCGCGGCGTCTGGCACCACCCGGTGCTGACGATCGAAAAGCGGGATGACTTCCTGGTGGTTGATCGCAGTGGTTCCGGCAACAACTGCGACGAGCATTACTTCACCGAGGAACAGATGCTGGTCCTCAATCCCCACCAATAAGAAAAGGTCGGTCATTCAAGGGCATTGCCCGAGCGGGTGACCGGCAAGAGGTACATACTGTGGAAGCACACCTTCACGAATGGCTGAACCTGAGCATTCGCTGGGTTCACATGATCACCGGTGTCGCCTGGATCGGTGCATCGTTCTACTTCGTCTGGCTGGAGAACCACCTGAACCGAAGCAACCCGCGCGATGGGTTGTCGGGTGATCTCTGGGCAATTCACGGCGGTGGTATCTACCACCTGGAGAAATACAAGCTCGCCCCCCCGAAAATGCCCGAGAACCTGCACTGGTTCAAATGGGAGGCCTACTTCACCTGGATGTCCGGTATTGCCCTGCTGTGCGTGGTGTTCTACTGGAACCCGACCCTGTACCTGCTGGCCCCTGGCAGCACCTTGAGCGGTGCCGAAGGCGTGGCCATCGGTATCGGCTCGCTGATCGCCGGCTGGTTCATCTACGACTTCCTGTGCGACTCGCCTCTGGGCAAGAAGCCAGCGCTGCTCGGTGCAGTACTGTTCGTGCTGATCATCGCCGCATGCTGGGGCTTCAGCCTGGTGTTCAGCGGCCGTGGTGCGTACCTGCACACCGGCGCGATCATCGGCACCATCATGGTCGGCAACGTGTTCCGCATCATCATGCCGGCCCAGCGCCAGCTGGTTGCGGCGATCGAGAACAACCAGACCCCAGACCCGGTACTGCCGGCCAAGGGCCTGCTGCGCTCGCGCCACAACAACTACTTCACCCTGCCGGTGCTGTTCATCATGATCAGCAACCACTTCCCGAGCACCTACGGTAGCCAGTACAACTGGCTGATCCTGGCCGGTATCGCAGTAGCCGCGGTCCTGATCCGCCACTACTTCAACACCCGCCACGACAGCAACAAGTACGCCTGGACCCTGCCGGTCGGCGCCCTGGCGATGATCTGCCTGGCCTATGTCACCGGTCCGAAACCGATGGCCGTCAGCCCGGAGCAAGCTGCGGCGAAGGTCGAGTACCAGCCACTGCCCGCGACCGCTGTAGGTGGCAAGACCGCCGCCGAGCAACGCGCCGAAGACGCCGCCAAGGCTGCCGCAGCGCCTGCCGCGCCGGCCGAAGCCCCTGCCCAGGCCACCGCCCAGGCTGGCGGCGAGAGCTTCGACAAGATCCACAATGTCATCCAGGAACGCTGCACCGTGTGCCACTCGTCCAAGCCGACCAGCCCACTGTTCAGCGCCGCCCCTGCCGGCGTGATGTTCGACACCCCGCAGCAGATCCAGGCCCAGGCCGCGCGCATCCAGGCGCAAGCGGTCGCCAGCCAGATCATGCCGCTGGGCAACATTACCCAGATGACCACCGAAGAGCGCAAGCTCGTCGGTGACTGGATCGCCAAAGGCGCCCCGGTCAACTGAAACACAATTGTCGGGATAACACCGCCCCCTGTGGGAGCGGGTTCACCCGCGAAGAGGCCGGCACTCCCGGCCTCTGTTTCAAGACATATGCAACAAGCAAGCATCGAGCGTTCAGCGTCAGGCGGGAACCCCAGGCTCTCTTCATAGCGAGCCTGCCGCCTGAGGCCGGCGCTTGGATCCGAGAATAAAAACAAAACTCGAGGTGCTGCATGTCCGAGTCACGCAAGGCGTACATCCCTGTTGCGCCGCCGCGCGAGCCCTTGCCCCTGTTCCAACTGATCCTGGTTGGCCTGCAACACGTTCTGCTGATGTACGGCGGCGCGATCGCCGTGCCGTTGATCATCGGCCAGGCCGCCGGGTTGTCCCGTGAAGAAGTCGCTTTCCTGATCAATGCCGACCTGCTGGTCGCTGGCGTCGCCACCATCATCCAGTCCTTCGGTATCGGCCCGGTGGGCATCCGCATGCCGGTGATGATGGGTGCCAGTTTCGCTGCCGTCGGCAGCATGGTGGCCATGGCCGGCATGCCCGGCGTGGGCCTGCAGGGGATCTTCGGCGCGACCATTGCCGCCGGGTTCTTCGGCATGCTGATCGCGCCGTTCATGTCCAAGGTCGTCCGCTTCTTCCCGCCTCTGGTTACCGGTACGGTGATCACCTCGATTGGCCTGTCGCTGTTCCCGGTGGCAGTCAACTGGGCCGGTGGTGGCCAACAGGCAGATACCTTCGGCTCGCCGATCTACCTGCTGGTGGCCGGCCTGGTACTGGCGGTAATCCTGCTGATCAACCGTTTCATGCGCGGTTTCTGGGTCAACGTGTCGGTGCTGGTGGGCATGGGCCTGGGCTACATCCTGGCCGGCTCCATCGGCATGGTCGACCTGTCGGGCCTGAACGACGCACCGTGGCTGCAAGTGGTCACCCCACTGCACTTCGGCATGCCGACCTTCAGCCTGGCGCCGATCCTGTCCATGTGCCTGGTGGTGGTGATCATCTTCGTCGAGTCCACCGGCATGTTCCTGGCCCTGGGCAAGGTGACCGATCGTGAAGTTACCCCAGGGATGCTGCGTCGCGGCCTGCTGTGCGATGCCGGTGCGTCGTTCATTGCCGGCTTCTTCAACACCTTCACTCACTCCTCGTTCGCCCAGAACATCGGCCTGGTGCAGATGACCGGGGTGCGCTGCCGCTATGTCACCATCGTGGCCGGTGCACTGCTGATCCTGCTCAGCCTGCTGCCCAAGGCGGCCTTCCTGATTGCCTCGATCCCGCCAGCGGTACTGGGCGGCGCGTCCATCGCCATGTTCGGCATGGTCACCGCCACCGGGATCAAGATTCTCCAGGAGGCGGACATCGGCGACCGTCGCAACCAGCTGCTGGTTGCAGTGAGCGTCGGCTTCGGGTTGATCCCCGTGGTACGTCCGGAGTTCTTCGCCCAGATGCCCCAGTGGATGGAGCCCATCACCCACAGTGGCATCGCCATGGCCACGGTCAGTGCCCTGGTGTTGAACGTGCTGTTCAACATCCTTGGTGGTGCCGACCGCGCGGTGCACAACGAAGCCTGTCACCAACATTGAGCAAAGGGGGGCGGCGCGCTGCCGCCCCGCCTCGAATTCGCCGTAAACGCTACACCGTCGGCCCGCCGGAATGGGCCGTCCGGGGCGCCTGCGCGCCAAAAAAACCAAACAAAAACAATAAGTCCGGGAACCACAACATGAAACGCATCACCTCGTCCCTCTTGCTGGGCAGCAGCCTGCTGGCCACCCTCCCCGCCCACGCTGGTGAATGGCTGCAGTGGCATGGCGAAAGCCTGACCTACCTGTACGGCAAGGATTTCAAGGTCAACCCACGCATCCAGCAGACGGTGACCTTCGAGCACGCCAACAAATGGAAGTACGGCGATACCTTCATGTTCGTCGACAAGGTCTTCTACAACGGCAAGCCCGACCCGGGCAAAGGCGTCACCTCCTACTACGGTGAATTCAGCCCGCGCCTGTCGTTCGGCAAGATCTTCGACCAGAAGCTGGCGTTCGGCCCGATCAAGGATGTGCTGCTGGCCATGACCTACGAGCGTGGCGAGGGCGACAACGAGGCCTACCTGATCGGGCCCGGCTTCGACCTGAACATTCCCGGCTTCAACTACTTCACCCTCAACTTCTACCTGCGCAACACCGAAGGCAGCCGCCCCGGTGACAACGTCTGGCAGATCACCCCGGCCTTCTCGTACACCATTCCGGTGGGCAAATCCGACATTTTGATCGACGGTTACATGGACTGGGTGGTCGACAACGACCAGACCCGCCGTGGCACCTACCACGCCAACCTGCAGTTCAACCCACAGGTCAAGTACGACCTGGGCAAAGCCCTGAACCTGGGCGCCAAGCAGCTGTACGTGGGCATCGAGTACAGCTACTGGAAGGACAAGTACGGCATCGACAGCCAAGGCAATATCGACAGTAACCAGAGCGTCACCAGTGCCCTGATCAAGGTGCACTTCTAGAAAGCTGACCAAACGCACAAGTTTGTTCCACTCTGCTCCAGGACGGAGCACTTGAGGCAAGGCGCGCAAGCCAGTAATCTGCGCGCCCCTCGATCAGGGCAGAACGGATTCTGCCTGCGTTTACTGACCGCTCAGTCAATGAATTCGGGCGGTTGGCCAACGTGTTGCCAGCCTGAAAGACCCTTTTCATCCGTTCAGAACGAAGTCGAGCAGGAAGGTTTTGCCAGCCCAGGAAAGTTGGCTCAACCCTTGCCAGACAGCTGTGGCCTATCGAAAAAAGCTGACTCAAAAGACAAAAAGCGCCAATAACGAGCGCTGACAACAGATCAATCAAGGGAGCGACATTCGCAATGCGTACCATCAACAGCCTGATCCTCGCCGGCGGCCTGCTGGCCTGTGGCACCACCTTCGGCGGCGACCTGCTGCAATGGCAGAACAACAGCCTGACCTACCTGTGGGGCAAGAACTTCAAGGTCAACCCGTCGATCCAGCAAACCGTGACCTTCGAGCACGCTGATGGCTGGAAGTACGGCGATAACTTCATCTTTGTCGACAAGATCTTCTACCAGGGCCAGAAAGATGAGGGCAACGGCCCGAACACCTACTACGGCGAAATCAGCCCGCGCCTGTCGTTCGGCAAGATCTTCGACCAGAAGATCGGGTTTGGCCCGGTCAAGGACGTACTGCTGGCGATGACCTACGAGTTCGGTGAAGGTGATACCGAGTCGTACCTGATCGGCCCTGGCTTCGACCTGGACATCCCGGGCTTCGACTACTTCCAGCTGAACTTCTACAACCGCACCACCGACGGCAGCCGCGCCGGCGACAACGTGTGGCAGATCACCCCGGTGTGGTCGTACACCATTCCGGTCGGTTCGTCCGATGTACTGATCGACGGCTTCATGGACTGGGTGGTGGACAACGACGAGAACCGCCGCGGCACCTATCAGGCCAACCTGCACTTCAACCCGCAGATCAAGTATGACCTGGGCAAGGCCTTGCACCTGGGCGAGAAGCAGCTGTATGTGGGTGTGGAGTACGACTACTGGAAGAACAAGTACGGCATCAAGGATTCCGATGCCTTCACCACGGACCAGAACACCATGAGCTTCCTGCTCAAGGTTCACTTCTGATCTGAGTACAGGGGCCGCCTTGCGGCCCATTCGCGGGTAAACCCGCTCCTACAGGGTCCGCACCGGATTCATGGCAGACGCTATACATGTGGGAGCGGGTTCACCCGCGAACCGGGGCGAAGCCCCGGCCAGGCAGCATCAACTGGCCGGCCGAACCGCTCGCCACAGTTTCCCCGCAATGCCCACCACGGCCAGCACCACAGCACCGGCCACAACTCCCACACCGCCGTTCAGCAGTGCCACGGTCAACGCCCCGCCACGCCATTCGCTGAATGCCTCGATCGCATGATGCAGAGGTGCGATGCCATGCACCAGGATCCCGCCACCAACCAGGAACATGGCTGCCGTGCCGATCACCGACAGGCTCTTCATCATGTATGGCGCGGCACGCAGAATGCCGTTACCCACCGCCCTGGCCAGGCGTGATGCCTTGCGGGTCATCCACAGCCCCAGGTCATCGAGCTTGACGATACCGCCCACCAGCCCGTAGACGCCGATGGTCATGACCACCGCAATACCCGACAGCACGACGATCTGCTGGGTCAACGGCGAGTCGGCAACGATGCCCAGGGTGATGGCGATGATCTCTGCCGACAGGATGAAGTCGGTACGTACCGCGCCCTTGATCTTGGCTTTCTCGAACGCCACCAGGTCAACATTGGCATCGGCCACCGCCTCCTTGAGCGCTTCGTGCTCGGCGTCAGTTTCGGCCTTGCTGTGCAGGAACTTGTGCGCCAGCTTCTCGAAGCCCTCGAAGCAAAGGTAGGCACCGCCCAGCATCAGCAACGGCGTCACCGCCCAGGGAATGAACGCACTGATCAGCAGCGCTGCCGGCACCAGGATGGCCTTGTTCACCATCGAGCCCTTGGCTACTGCCCACACCACAGGGATCTCGCGCTCGGCACGTACCCCGGTGACCTGCTGGGCATTCAGCGCCAGGTCATCGCCCAGCACGCCTGCGGTCTTTTTCGCCGCCACCTTGGTCATCACCGAGACGTCATCGAGCACAGTGGCGATGTCGTCGATCAGTACCAGTAGACTGCTTCCTGCCATGTTTGCCTGCATCCAGAAGAGTAAGTGTCCAGGATTCTAGCCCAAAGCCGCTGCCTTGAGCGCCCGTCGAGCCCGGTGCTACCATGCCCGATCCCTCTTAGAGGTGGCCAGACACGAGGAAGATCCCTGACCATGAGCACCATTCGCGAGCGCAACAAGGAACTGATCCTGCGCGCGGCCAGCGAGGAATTCGCCGACAAGGGCTTCGCCGCCACCAAGACCAGCGATATCGCGGCCAAGGCCGGCCTGCCCAAGCCGAACGTGTATTACTACTTCAAATCCAAGGACAACCTCTACCGCGAGGTCCTGGAAAGCATCATCGCGCCGATCATGCAGGCGTCGACCCCGTTCAATGCCGACGGTGACCCGAAGGAAGTGCTGAGTGCGTACATCCGCTCGAAGATCCGCATTTCGCGCGACCTGCCGCATGCGTCCAAGGTGTTCGCCAGCGAGATCATGCACGGTGCCCCGCACCTGTCGCCGAACCAGGTAGCGCAGCTGAACGAGCAGGCGCGCCATAACATCGAGTGCATCCAGCGCTGGATCGACCGCGGGCAAATCGCCCATGTGGATGCGCATCACCTGATGTTCAGCATCTGGGCAGCGACCCAGACTTATGCCGATTTCGACTGGCAGATCTCTGCCGTGACCGGCAAGGCCAAGCTGGCCGACAGCGATTATGACGCGGCGGCGGAGACCATCATCCGCATGGTGCTCAAGGGCTGCGAGCCCGAGGTAGCCTGACCCCCGGCGCTGGCTTCTTCGCGGGTGAACCCGCTCCCACAGGGACACCACGAGCTTCAAGCCTGTGATGATCCTGTGGGAGCGGGTTCACCCGCGAATTGGCCGGAACAGACAACAGAGAATTAGGCTGCTACACCCGCATCCGCCTTCAACCCCACCTCCTCGATCGCACTGATCGCGCACTGCTCGTCGATATCCGACGTATCCCCGCTGATCCCTACCGCACCCAGCACCTTGCCGTCCTGATCACGCACCAGCACACCACCCGGCGCCGGCACCACCGGTCGCTCGCCCAACCCGTTCAGCGCGGCAAAAAATGCCGGCCGCTGCTGCGCGTCCAGCGCCAGCAGGCGCGACCCCTTGCCCAGGGCAATCGCCCCCCAGGCCTTGCCGGTAGCCACCTCCGGCCGGATCAGGCTGGCGCCATCCTCGCGCTGCAGCGCCAGCAAGTGGCCGCCGGCATCCAGCACCGCCACGGTCAGTGGCGCGGCGTTGATCTTGCGGCCCGCCGCCAGCGCGGCATTCACCAGGCTGACCGCGACTTTCAGGTTCAAAGCGTTCATGGAAAGGTCCTCTTCTTGTTGTGAGAAGCCCTGAGGGCAGGTGAAAAACCGATAGGCCAATAGAACACAACTGAATCTTTTTTTGTATACAATAAATTGAAACGATCGTATGCGAGATTGCAAACGCTCGTTTTCACGGGCGCTTGAACGAAAGCGACCTCGTCCGACGAAAACCCGTTGACCTGAGCGGCCAGCCGTGAATACACTCTGGCACAAAGCAAGTTGTATACAATTACAAAATCGATGAGGCACAAACCATGAGCAAAATGAGAGCAATCGATGCAGCCGTTCTGGTCATGCGCCGTGAAGGTGTAGATACCGCGTTCGGCATCCCGGGGGCTGCCATCAACCCGTTGTACTCGGCCCTGAAGAAAGTCGGTGGCATCGATCACGTCCTCGCTCGTCACGTCGAAGGCGCCTCGCACATGGCCGAGGGTTACACCCGTGCCAACCCAGGCAACATCGGCGTGTGCATCGGCACCTCCGGCCCAGCCGGCACCGACATGGTCACCGGCCTGTACAGTGCCTCCGCCGACTCCATCCCGATCCTCTGCATCACCGGCCAGGCCCCACGTGCCCGCCTGCACAAGGAAGACTTCCAGGCCGTCGACATCACCAACATCGTCAAGCCGGTCACCAAGTGGGCCACCACCGTTCTGGAGCCAGGCCAGGTGCCTTACGCCTTCCAGAAGGCCTTCTATGAAATGCGCACCGGCCGCCCAGGCCCGGTACTGATCGACCTGCCGTTCGACGTGCAGATGGCCGAAATCGAATTCGACATCGACGCCTACGAACCGCTGCCAGTGCACAAGCCGTCCGCTACCCGCGTACAGGCCGAAAAAGCCCTGGCCCTGCTCAATGACGCCGAACGCCCGCTGCTGGTAGCCGGTGGCGGCATCATCAACGCCGACGCCAGCGACAAGCTGGTCGAGTTCGCCGAACTGACCGGTGTACCAGTGATTCCAACCCTGATGGGCTGGGGCACCATCCCGGACGACCACGCACAGATGGTCGGCATGGTCGGCCTGCAGACTTCGCACCGTTATGGCAACGCCACCCTGCTGAAATCTGACCTGGTGTTCGGTATCGGTAACCGTTGGGCCAACCGCCACACCGGTTCCGTCGACGTCTACACCGAAGGCCGCAAGTTCGTGCACGTGGACATCGAGCCGACCCAGATCGGCCGCGTGTTCACCCCGGACCTGGGTATCGTTTCCGACGCTGGCAAGGCACTGGACGTGTTCCTCGAAGTGGCCCGCGAATGGAAAGCCGCTGGCAAGCTGAAGTGCCGCAAGGCCTGGCTGGAAGACTGCCAGGAGCGCAAGGCAACCCTGCAGCGCAAGACCCACTTCGACAACGTGCCGGTCAAGCCGCAGCGCGTCTACGAAGAAATGAACCAGGTATTCGGCAAGGACACCTGCTACGTCAGCACCATCGGCCTGTCGCAGATCGCCGGCGCGCAGTTCCTGCACGTGTACAAGCCACGCCACTGGATCAACTGCGGCCAGGCCGGCCCGCTGGGCTGGACCATCCCTGCCGCCCTCGGTGTGGTCAAGGCCGATCCGAAGCGCAAGGTGGTCGCGCTGTCGGGTGACTACGACTTCCAGTTCATGATCGAAGAGCTGGCGGTGGGCGCACAGTTCAACCTGCCGTACGTGCACGTGCTGGTGAACAACGCCTACCTGGGCCTGATCCGTCAGGCACAGCGTGGCTTCGACATGGATTACTGTGTACAACTGGCGTTCGAGAACATCAACTCGACCGACGCCGCCACCTACGGTGTCGACCATGTCGCCGTGGTCGAAGGCCTGGGCTGCAAGGCCATCCGTGTATTCGAGCCGGCCGAGATCGCCCCTGCCCTGCTCAAGGCACAGAAGATGGCCGAAGAGTTCCGCGTACCGGTGGTGGTCGAAGTGATTCTCGAACGTGTGACCAACATTTCCATGGGCACCGAGATCAACGCGGTCAACGAGTTCGAAGACCTGGCCCTGGTCGGCAACGACGCGCCAACCGCCATCTCGCTGCTGGACTGATCGCCTGACGCCCCCGTGCCGACCCCTACCTCAGGGCGCCGGGGGCCTTCATCGCTAGGAGACACAACATGCCTCGCTTCGCTGCCAACCTGTCCATGCTGTTTACCGAACAGGACTTCCTGGCCCGCTTCAAGGCTGCCGCCGATGCTGGTTTCAGCGGCGTAGAGTACCTCTTCCCGTACGATTTCAGCGCTGCCGAGATCAAGCAGCAGCTGGACGCCAACGGCCTGACCCAGGTGCTGTTCAACCTGCCGGCGGGCGATTGGGCCAAGGGTGAGCGCGGTATCACCTGCCACCCTGACCGCGTCGAGGAATTCCGCGCTGGTGTCGACAAGGCCATCGAATACGCCAAGGTGCTGGGCAACACCCAGGTCAACGCCCTGGCCGGCATTCGCCCACAAGGCCCGGACTGCGCCACCGTGCGCAAGACCTTCGTGGAAAACCTGCGCTACGCCGCCGACAAGCTGAAAGCCGCCGGGATCCGCCTGGTCATGGAAATGATCAACACCCGCGACATCCCAGGCTTCTACCTGAACACCACCAAACAGGCCCTGGAAATCCAGGCCGAGGTTGGCAGCGACAACCTGTTCCTGCAGTACGACATCTACCACATGCAGATCATGGAAGGTGACCTGGCTCGCACCATGGAAGCCAACCTGAAACTGATCAACCACATCCAGCTGGCCGACAACCCCGGCCGCAACGAGCCAGGCACCGGCGAGATCAACTACCGCTTCCTGTTCGAACACCTGGACCGCATCGGCTACCAGGGCTGGGTGGGCGCGGAGTACAAGCCGCTGACCACCACCGAAGCGGGCCTGGGCTGGCTGAAGACCCATAACGCAATCTAAGGCTGATCGGGTCCCGTGACACATGCCTGACCCTGTGGGAGCGGGTTCACCCGCGAATGCGATGTTGGCTTCACTGCCGCTTTCGCGGGTAAACCCGCTCCCACAGAGTTTTGTGTCCAACAATGGGGCCTGTGCAGCCTGCTCCATCGAGATTCAACAAATACAACGAGGTAATCTCTCATGGCTAAAATCGGTTTCATCGGCACCGGCATCATGGGCAAGCCCATGGCTCAGAACCTGCAGAAAGCAGGTCACAGCATCTTCATTTCCACCCACCACGACGCTGCTCCGGCCGACCTGATCGCCGCCGGTGCCGTGGCCCTGGCCAACCCGAAGGAAGTTGCCCAGGAAGCCGAGTTCATCATCGTCATGGTCCCCGACACCCCGCAGGTCGAGAGCGTCCTGTTCGGTGACAACGGCGTGGCCGAAGGCGTGGGCCCGAACAAGGTCGTGATCGACATGAGCTCGATCTCCCCTACCGCTACCAAAGCCTTCGCAGAGAAGATCAAGGCTACCGGCGCCGCCTACCTGGACGCCCCGGTGTCCGGCGGCGAAGTCGGTGCCAAGGCCGCGACCCTGAGCATCATGGTCGGTGGCTGCCCGAAAGCCTTCGAGCGCACCCTGCCGCTGTTCGAAGCCATGGGCAAGAACATCACCCGCGTCGGTGGCAATGGCGACGGCCAGACCGCCAAGGTGGCCAACCAGATCATCGTTGCCCTGAACATCCAGGCCGTTGCCGAAGCCCTGCTGTTCGCCGCCAAGAACGGCGCCGACCCCGCCAAGGTACGTGAAGCCCTGATGGGCGGCTTCGCCTCGTCGAAGATCCTCGAAGTGCACGCCGAGCGCATGATCAAGGGCACCTTCGACCCAGGCTTCCGCATCAACCTGCACCAGAAGGACCTGAACCTGGCCCTGCAGGGTGCCAAGGAACTGGGCATCAACCTGCCCAACACCTCCAATGCCCAGCAAGTGTTCAACACCTGCCAGGCCCTGGGCGGCGGCAACTGGGACCACTCGGCGCTGATCAAAGGCCTGGAGCACATGGCCAACTTCTCGATCCGCGACGACAAGTAAGTAATTTTTAGCCTTCACCGGCCTCTTCGCGGGTGAACCCGCTCCCACAGGATTTACGCCGTCTTCAGCCTCTGTGAAGTCCCTGTGGGAGCGGGTTTACCCGCGAAGAAGCCAACACCGTTGAACCTGCGACCACAGCTTCAAAGGTGGCACCGAGCAACACCCGCCCCTGGTTCGGCCTGCACGGAGGCAGTTCCAGGGGCGTTTTTGATTCTGCAGAACAACAATAATTGGGAGCCTGCCATGTCGGTCGATCCGCAAAAACTTCTCCGCGAGCTGTTCGACACAGCCATCGCCGCCGCCCACCCCCGTCAAGTCCTCGAACCCTACCTGCCCGCCGACCGCAGCGGCCGGGTCATCGTCATCGGTGCCGGCAAGGCCGCAGCCGCCATGGCCGAAGTGGTCGAGAAGTGCTGGCAGGGCGAAGTCTCCGGGCTTGTTGTCACACGGTACGGTCACGGTGCCAACTGCCAGAAGATCGAGGTGGTCGAAGCCGCCCACCCGGTCCCCGATGCCGCCGGCCTGGCCGTGGCAAAACGCGTGTTGGAACTGGTCAGCAACCTCAGTGAAGACGACCGCGTCATCTTCTTGCTGTCCGGCGGTGGCTCAGCGCTGCTGGCCCTGCCCGCCGAAGGCCTGACCCTGGCCGACAAGCAGCAGATCAACAAGGCGCTGCTGAAATCCGGCGCCACCATCGGCGAGATGAACTGCGTGCGCAAGCACCTCTCGGCGATCAAGGGCGGCCGCCTGGCCAAGGCCTGCTGGCCGGCCACGGTGTACACCTATGCCATTTCCGATGTCCCGGGCGACCTCGCCACGGTGATCGCCTCCGGCCCTACCGTGGCCGACCCGAGCACCTCGGCCGATGCCCTGGCCATCCTCAAGCGCTACAACATCGAAGCGCCCAAGGCGGTTATCGACTGGCTCAACAACCCCGCCTCGGAAACCGTCAAGGCCGATGACCCAGCCCTGGCCCGCAGCCACTTCCAGCTGATCGCCAAGCCCCAGCAGTCGCTCGAAGCCGCCGCGGTCAAAGCCCGCCAGGCCGGGTTCAGCCCGCTGATCCTCGGCGACCTGGAAGGCGAATCACGCGAAGTGGCCAAGGTGCACGCCGGTATCGCCCGGCAGATCGTCCAGCACGGCCAGCCGCTGAAAGCGCCCTGCGTGATCCTGTCCGGCGGCGAAACCACCGTGACCGTGCGCGGCAATGGCCGTGGCGGGCGCAACGCCGAATTCCTGCTCAGCCTCACCGAAAGCCTGAAAGGCCTGCCGGGCGTGTACGCCCTGGCCGGTGACACCGACGGTATCGATGGCTCGGAAGAGAACGCCGGCGCCTTCATGACCCCCGCCAGCTACGCCCGCGCCGAAGCCTTGGGCCTGTCGGCCAGCGACGAACTGGACAACAACAACGGCTACGGCTATTTCGCCGCCCTGGATGCGCTGATCGTCACCGAGCCGACCCGCACCAACGTCAACGACTTCCGCGCCATCCTGATCCTCGAGACTGCCCAATCATGACGCCTGATAAAAAAGTAAAGATCCTCGCCACCCTCGGCCCTGCGATCAAAGGCATCGACGACATCCGCCAACTGGTAGAAGCCGGCGTGAACATCTTCCGCCTCAACTTCAGCCACGGCGAGCACGCCGACCACGCCCTGCGCTACCAGTGGATCCGCGAAGTCGAGCAGCAACTGAACTACCCGCTGGGTATCCTCATGGACCTGCAGGGGCCGAAGCTGCGCGTCGGCCGCTTTGCCGACGGCAAGGTGCAGCTGCAACGCGGCCAGGCCCTGCGCCTGGACCTGGACAACACCCCGGGCGACAGCCGCCGGGTCAACCTGCCGCACCCCGAGATCATCGCCGCCCTCGAGCCGGGCATGGACCTGCTGCTGGACGACGGCAAGCTGCGCCTGCGCGTCACCGCCAAGCACAGCGACGCCATCGACACCGAAGTGCTGGCCGGTGGCGAGCTGTCCGATCGCAAGGGTGTCAACGTGCCGCAAGCGGTGCTCGACCTCTCCCCGCTCACCGAGAAAGACCGCCGCGACCTGGCCTTCGGCCTGGAACTGGGCGTGGACTGGGTGGCCCTGTCGTTCGTGCAGCGCCCCGAAGACATCACCGAAGCACGCCAGCTGATCGGTGACCGTGCCTATCTGATGGCGAAGATCGAAAAGCCATCGGCGGTCGAACAGTTGCAAGCCATCGCGGAACTTGCGGATGCAATCATGGTGGCCCGTGGCGACCTGGGCGTGGAAGTGCCGGCCGAAAGCGTGCCGCAAATCCAGAAACGCATCATCGGCACCTGCCGCCAACTGGGCAAACCGGTGGTGGTGGCCACGCAGATGCTCGAATCCATGCGTTTCTCGCCAGCGCCGACCCGCGCCGAAGTCACCGACGTGGCCAACGCCGTGGCCGAAGGTGCCGATGCGGTGATGCTGTCGGCCGAGACTGCCTCGGGTGAGTACCCGCTGGAAGCCGTGCAGATGATGAGCAAGATCATCCGCCAGGTGGAGAACGGCCCGGACTACCAGGCCCAGCTCGACGTTGGCCGGCCGAAGGCCGAGGCCACCGTATCGGACGCCATCAGCTGCGCCATCCGCCGTATCAGCGGCATTCTGCCGGTGGCGGTGCTGGTCAACTACAGCGAGTCGGGCGCCTCGACCCTGCGCGCGGCACGCGAGCGGCCACGGGCACCGATCCTCAACCTCACCCCGAACCTGGCCACCGCGCGTCGCCTGAGCGTGGCGTGGGGCGTGCACTCGGTGGTCAACGACCGCCTGCGCCAGGTGGACGAAGTTGTATCCACCGCACTGGAAATTGCCCAGGCACAAGGCATGGCCAGCCGTGGCGACACGCTGCTGATCACCGCCGGTGTGCCTTTCGGCAAACCAGGGTCGACTAACACGCTGCGGATCGAGACCTTGATCTAAACCACCGCATCTCTCCTGTGGGAGCGGGCGTGCCCGCGAAGAGGCCAGCAGGGACAACGACGTTGCCTGAGCTGACGCATTCGCGGGCACGCCCGCTCCCACAGGGTCGGTGGTGTCACACACAACTGCGGAAAACCCGAGGCCCAAAGAGGCCCACCGCGCCCCATCAACCTCACTGACTGCCCCGATGTACACCAAAAATTTCGTCAACCCGTGCCCCGACTGGGCCACGGCGTTACTCAACGGCTTCAGCCAGGTGCTGCTGCTGCGCAACCCCCTGTGCGGCCTGTGCTGCCTGCTGGCCATCCTGCTGACCGCCCCCGGCCTGGTCGGTGGCGCCCTGCTCGGCGCCCTGGCCGGCCTGCTCACCGCCCAGGCTCGCGGCTACGACCGTGCCGACCGCCAAGCCGGCCTGTACAGCTACAACGGCGTGCTGATCGGCATCCTGATCAGCGCCGTGCTGCCCTGGTCGGTCATCCTGCCGCCACTGATCATCGCCGCTGGCGGCCTGTCCAGCATCATCACCCACCAGTGGCGCAAGCGCGGCGGCAAGCTGCTGATCGCCTACACCGCACCCTTCGTCCTGCTTGGCTGGGCCGTATTGCTGATCGCCAGCCCCTCGCCCAGCGGCTTCGTCGAAGCCCAGCCGCTGTACGCGTTGGCGCGCGGCGTGGGCCAGATCTTCCTGCTCGACCAGCCCCTGGCCGGCCTGCTGATCGTCATCGGCATGTTCATCGCAAACCCTTATGCCGCAATGTGGGCGGTGATCGGCTCGGCCATCGGGGGCGGCGTAGCGCTGCTCGCGGACCAGGCACAGGCAGCGTGGATGGGCCTTTACGGTTTCAACGCTGCGCTGGCGGCACTCGCGTTCAGTAGACAAGGTGAAAAGCCGTGGCTGACAGTGCTGGCCATCACCCTGGCCCTGCTACTGCAACCACTGTTCAAGCTGCTACCGGTGCCCGGCCTGACCGCGCCCTTCGTCGCCGCCTGCTGGCTGATGCACCTGGGCAACCACCTGGCCCAGCCCGGGCAGCGTGACGCCAGCCGCTTGCACAGCTGAAGTGCAGCCCCTAGGCTCAGCCCATCGCTTTTGTGGAACGAGCCAATGAACAACCCTGCGAGCCTGCGCGAGCAGCTCTACATCATCGTCTTCCAGACCGATACCGTGGCTGGAAGACGCTTCGACAAGATCCTCCTGCTGATCATCCTGGCCAGCCTGGTGACGGTGATACTCGACAGCATCGACGAAGTGCACCAGGGCTACGCCGGCCTGCTGGCCGGCATCGAGTGGGGCTTTACCGCGATCTTCCTGGCCGAGTACCTCACCCGCCTGTACTGCTCGCCCAAGCCTTTGCGCTACGCATTCAGCTTTTATGGCCTGGTCGATCTGCTGGCGATCGTGCCGGGGATCATCGCGCTGTACTACAGCGACGCCCAGTACCTGCTGATCATCCGCGTGATACGGATGCTGCGGATCTTCCGTGTGCTCAAGCTCAGCCCCTACCTCAAGCAGGCCCATTACCTGATGGAGGCGCTGCGCGGCAGCAAGCAGAAGATCATCGTGTTCCTGGTGACGGTATCGACCCTGGTGACGGTGTTCGGCACCTTGATGTATGTGATCGAAGGGCCGGAGCATGGCTTCACCAGCATTCCCAAGGGCATCTACTGGGCCATCGTTACCCTGACTACGGTAGGCTTTGGCGACATCGTGCCGAAGACCCCGCTGGGGCAGGTGCTGTCGTCGCTGGTGATGATTACCGGTTATTCGATCATCGCCGTACCGACCGGGATCTTTACCGCCGAGCTGGCCAATGCCATGCGCGGGGAGCAGCTGCAGCATGATTGCCCGACTTGCAGCAAGAAAAGCCATGAGCATGGCGCGGCGTTCTGTTCGCGGTGCGGGAATGTGCTGTTTCCCAAACAATGATTCCGCCTGTTCCGGCCCTATCGCCGACAAGCCCGCCCCCACAGGATCACCACAGGCCCAAACCCTGCGCGGTCCCTGTAGGAGCGGGCTTGCCCGCGAAGAGGCCAGCACAGGCAGGAGCATAAACAAAGTCGTTTTTGTTCTTTAACCCGCGCAAACCCACCCGCTATAGTCGCTGGCAATCTGCCCCAATAACCTTCAAGAACAAGGAAGCAACGTGAAAAAACTCTTCACCGCCTCGCTGCTCGCCGCAGGCCTTACCTTGGGCAATTTCGCCCAGGCTGCCCCCACCCTGCTCAACGTTTCCTACGACGTGATGCGCGACTTCTACAAGGATTACAACCCGGCCTTCCAGAAGCACTGGGAAGCAGAGCACAACGAGAAGGTCAACGTGCAGATGTCCTTCGGCGGCTCGAGCAAGCAGGCGCGAGCGGTGATCGATGGCCTGCCGGCCGATGTCATCACCATGAACATGGCCACCGACATCAACGCCCTGGCCGACAACGGCAAGCTGGTGCCGGACAACTGGGTAACCCGCCTGCCGAACAACAGCGCGCCGTTCACCTCGGCCACTGTGTTCATCGTGCGCAAGGGTAACCCCAAGGCGTTGAAAGACTGGCCCGACCTGCTCAAGGATGGCGTGCAGGTAATCGTGCCCAACCCAAAGACCTCGGGTAACGGCCGCTACACCTACCTGTCGGCCTGGGGCTATGTGCTCAAGCAAGGCGGTGATGAAAACAAGGCCAAGGACTTTGTCGGCAAGCTGTTCAAGCAGGCGCCGGTGCTGGACACCGGTGGCCGCGCCGCCACCACCACCTTCATGACCAACCAGATCGGCGACGTGCTGGTGACCTTCGAGAACGAAGCCGAAATGATCGCCCGCGAGTTCGGCCGCGACCAGTTCGAAGTGGTCTACCCGAGCGTGTCGGCCGAAGCCGAGCCACCGGTCACCGTGGTCGACAAGGTAGTGGCGAAGAAAGGCACCCAGGCCGCGGCCGAGGAATACCTGAAGTACCTGTGGTCGCCAGCCGCCCAGGAAATCGCCGCACAGAACTACCTGCGCCCGCGCGATGCGACGGTACTGGCCAAGTACACCGACCGCTTCCCGAAAGTGGACTTCCTGTCGGTGGAGAAGACCTTCGGTGACTGGCGCACCGTGCAGAAGACCCACTTCAATGATGGTGGGGTGTTTGACCAGATCTACACCAACAATCAGTAATTGATGTAAGCCTTACCTGCCTCTTCGCGGCTAAAGCCGCTCCCACAGGAACCCCACAGCCCTCAGGTTTTGCGCTGTACTTGTGGGAGCGGGTTTACCCGCGAAGAGGCCAGCAAGGGCAACATCAGGCCTGACGGAATACCAGGGCCTTCAAGCCCCCCGCCGGGTCCACGTCAGGAAACTCCGGTGGGTTCTCCAGCCGCTCGACGAATTTCAGCGACGGCGCCTGCTCCGCCATCCCCTCGATCAGAAACTCTGGCCCGATGCCCGGGTCGTTCACGCATGCCAGCACCGTCCCGCCCTCACTCAACAACTCCGGCAAGCGCCGCAGGATCTTCGCGTAATCCTGGGTCAGCACAAAGCTGCCGCGCTGGAAGGTCGGCGGGTCGATGATGATCAGGTCATAAGGCCCGTACTTGCGCACCTTGCCCCACGACTTGAACAGCTCGTGCCCCAGGTACGCCACCCGCGACGCATCGTGGCCATTGAGGCGGTGGTTGTCGCGGCCCCGGGACAACGCCGACTTGGCCATGTCCAGGTTCACCACCTGCTCGGCGCCACCGGCAATCGCCGCCACCGAGAAACCGCAGGTGTAGGCGAACAGGTTCAGCACGCGCTTGCCCGCCGCCTGCTCGCGCACCCAGCGCCGACCATAGCGCATGTCGAGGAAAAGGCCATTGTTCTGCCGCACGCCCAGGTCCAGCAGGTAGGTCAGCCCATCCTCGACCACCTCGCGCTGCTGGCACGGTTCGCCCAGCAGCCACTGGCCCGGGCTGTCGGGCAGGTAGCGATGCTGGAGAAGGATGGCTTGACCAGTCCACTGTGGACGCTCGGCGAGAGTACGCAGCATGGCCTCCAGTTCGGCCAGCTGGCCTTGCGCCGGCTCGCGAAACAGGGCGACCGACAGCACGCCTTGCAGCCAGTCCACGGTGACCTGCTCCAGGCCCGCCCAGCAGCGGCCGCGGCCGTGGAACAGGCGGCGGGTTTCCTGCGGGGCAGGGTCGAGGGCGGCGAGCAGGTGTTGCTCCAGAGTCTGGATCGGCGAAGTCATCATGGGTCGCAAGCTGGTAAAAGCGGCATTCTACCTTGCGGGCCCTTTCGCGGGTAAACCCGCTCCCACAGGATCACCACAGGCCCGAACCGTGTGCAGCACCTGTGGGAGCGGGTTTACCCGCGAAAGGGCCCGCAAGACCACCTCATTCCTCTGCCACAACCCGCGCTGGCCGGAACCACCACCCCTGCTGCATCCCCGCCGCCGCCAGCAGGATCAACGCCACCCCCAGCCACTGCAAGGGTGCCAGTCGGTGCCCGAACGCCACCCAGTCCACCAGAATCGCCGCAATCGGGTAGATGAACGACAGTGCCCCGGTCAGCGCCGTGGGCAAGCGCTGGATGGCGCTGTACAGCAACACATACATCAACCCGGTGTGCACCATGCCCAAGGTCACCAGGCTGGCCAGCGCCGGCACTTCACCCGGCAACCCGCCAAGCTTGACCCACGGCGCCAGCAACAGCACACCCGTGGCCACCTGGATCAGCGCGATCAGGTGCGGTGGCGTGCCACTCAGGCGCTTGATGATCAACGCCGCGATGGCATACAGGAAGGCCGCCCCCAGCGCCAGCGCAATGCCCAGCAAATAGTCCTCACCGCCACCCTGCCCCGCGCCATGGGCACTGACAATGGCCAGCATGCCGAGGAACGCCACGCTCAGCCAGGTAACTTTGGCCAGGGTGATCTTCTCGCCCAGGAACACCGCCGCCAGCCCCACCAACATGAACGGCTGTACGTTGTACACCGCCGTGCCGATGGCAATCGACGCCCGCGAGTAGGAGGCGAACAGCAGCACCCAGTTGCCGACAATGGCCACACCGCTGGCAATCGCCAGCAGGAACGCCGTGCGGCTGATCACGCCCGGCCGCAGGAAGCCGAACCCCGCGCAGATCGCCAGCAAGGTCACGGCACCGAACACGCAGCGCCAGAACACCACTTCGAGCACCGGCTGGCCTGACACCAGCACGAACCAGCCGATGGTCCCGGAAATCAGCATGGCGGCAACCATTTCCAGCGAGCCACGACGCAATGAACTGTCCATCTCAAACCTCCTGTTGACGATGGCAACAGTATGCAAAGGTTGCTGCCCGGCCTTCCAGCGCATAACGAAGGAAGATTGGCCAGTTTGCCTTTACTATCAAGGCAAATCACGCGAATAACCTGATTGAGGTGACCATGACCGATGCCATCGACCAACTGCTGATCAACGCGCTGATGGAAGACTCGCGCCGCTCGCTCAAGGCCCTGGCGCAAATCAGCGGGCTGTCTTCCCCCAGCGTCAGCGAACGCCTTCGCCGGCTGGAGGAACGCGGCGTGTTGCGCGGCTACACCGTAGAGGTCGACCCGCGTGCCTTTGGCTACCAGCTGCAGGCCATCGTGCGCATCCGCCCGCTACCCGGGAAGCTGCAGGAGGTGGAACGGCAGATCATCGCCATTCCCGAATTCACCGAGTGCGACAAGGTAATCGGCGAAGACTGCTTCATTGCCCGCCTGCATGTTCGCTCGATGGAGCAACTGGACACCCTGCTCGACCGCCTCTATACGGTGGCCGAAACCAATACGGCGATCATCAAGAAGACACCGGTCAAGCGGCGGTTGCCGCCGATGGATTGAATCTGCCTGTGCGGGCCTCTTCGCGGGTAAACCCGCTTCCACAGGATTTCGACCGACCTGAATGCTACGGGGTACTTGTAGGAGCGGGTTCACCCGCGAAGAGGCCAGCACAGAAAAAAGCTGACTAATTTTTGTACACAAGAATGTCACCTTAAGTGCCATTTTTGTGTGCACTTTCCAAGATTGCGCCCCAATAGGTTACACACTTCCCACAAATTATTCTGACCAAACGATCAACTAAGTTACCTTCGCGAAATTTAAATCTGTTCATTTGGTCAACTTATACTCTCTTCATCTCATGAAGTTACAACTCAAAAATATAAGTTCAAAATGATGGCCAACTAAAGTTTGCTTTTTCCTTGGCATGGAACTCGCTTTTGTGTGTTCGTGTTTTGTATACAAACTAAGCAAAACATAAATACACAAGAACCCGCGACGCCGACCCAACATCGGCCGCCGCGCCCCAAACCCTGAGATGCCAACGCTGCACCGACGAGATGGCGAGCCCGTGCGCATGCCCGCTCATCGCAGTCCACGTGCATCAGGAGCCCGCCGGAATGAGTACCAGCTTCGACCTTGCCCCTGAACTATCCGTCGCCAGCACCCACCCCGCGTCCACTCTCGCCGGCAGCCAGCCGGAACTTGCCCTGAGCCCGCGCCTGCATAACCGCGACCTCGCTCCGACGCGCATCGAAGGCCGCCGCTGGGGCGGCTACAGCATCTTTGCGCTGTGGACCAACGATGTGCACAACATCGCCAACTACTCGTTCGCCATGGGTTTGTTCGCCCTCGGCCTGGGTGGCTGGCAGATCCTGCTGTCGCTGGCCATCGGCGCGGCGCTGGTGTACTTCTTCATGAACCTGTCCGGCTATATGGGGCAGAAGACCGGCGTACCGTTCCCAGTCATCAGCCGCATCGCCTTCGGCATCCATGGTGCGCAGATTCCGGCGCTGATTCGTGCGGTCATCGCCATCGCCTGGTTCGGCATCCAGACCTACCTGGCTTCGGTGGTGCTGCGCGTGCTGCTCACCGCTGTATGGCCGCAAATGGCAGCCTACGACCACGACAGCATCCTCGGCCTGTCGAGCCTGGGCTGGGTGTGCTTCGTGTCGATCTGGCTGGTACAGCTGGTGATCCTGGCCTATGGCATGGAGATGGTGCGCCGCTACGAGGCCTTTGCCGGCCCGGTGATCCTGCTGACCGTCGCCGCCCTGGCGGTGTTCATGTACTTCAAGGCCGACGCCCGCATCGCCTGGTCGGTTGCCGAACCGCTGACCGGCTACGAGATGTGGCGCAACATATTTGCCGGCGGCGCGCTGTGGCTGGCGATCTACGGCACCCTGGTGCTGAACTTCTGTGACTTCGCCCGCTCCTCGCCATGCCGCAAGACCATCCGCGTCGGCAACTTCTGGGGCCTGCCGGTGAACATCCTGGTATTCGCCGTGATCACCGTGGTGCTGTGCGGCGCGCAGTTCCAGATCAACGGCCAGATCATCGACAGCCCTACCCAGATCGTCGCCGCCATCCCCAGCACAGCGTACCTGGTACTGGGCTGCCTGGCCTTCCTGATCGTCACCGTGGCGGTGAACATCATGGCCAACTTCGTCGCCCCGGCCTTCGTCCTCAGCAACCTGGCACCGCGTCACCTGAACTTCCGCCGCGCCGGGCTGATCAGCGCCACCCTGGCAGTGCTGATCCTGCCGTGGAACCTGTACAACAGCCCGCTGGTGATCGTGTATTTCCTGTCCGGCCTGGGTGCCCTGCTCGGCCCGCTGTACGGGGTGATCATGTCCGACTACTGGTTGCTGCGCAAAGGCTGCATCAACGTGCCGCAGCTTTACAGCGAAGACCCGGCCGGCGCCTACCACTACACCAAGGGCATCAACCTGCGCGCGGTGGCCGCCTTCGTGCCGGCCGCACTGCTGGCCATCGTCCTGGCCCTGGTGCCCAACTTCCATGGCGTGGCGCCGTTCTCCTGGCTGATCGGTGCCGGCATCGCCGCCGCCCTGTACCTGCTGATCGCCCCACGCAAACGCCAATACCACGACGTCAGCGGCGAATGCATCGCCGTTGACCACAGCAGCCATTGACCAGGGAGGACTACCCATGCGCATTCTGATCGCCAACGTCAACACCACAGAAGCCATCACCGAAGCCATTGCCGAACAGGCCCGTGCGGTGGCAGCGCCCGGCACGGAAATCATCGGCCTCACCCCATGGTTCGGTGCCGAGTCGGTGGAAGGCAACTTCGAAAGCTACCTGGCCGCCATCGCGGTGATGGACCGGGTGCTGGCCTACGAAGGCCCTTATGATGCCGTGATACAGGCGGGTTACGGCGAACATGGCCGCGAAGGCTTGCAGGAACTGCTGAACGTGCCGGTGGTGGACATCACCGATGCAGCCGCCAGCACGGCGATGTACCTGGGCCATGCCTACTCGGTGGTGACCACCCTGGACCGCACCGTGCCGCTGATCGAAGACCGCCTGAAGCTCTCCGGCCTGTATGACCGCTGCGCATCGGTGCGGGCCAGCGGGCTGGCGGTGCTGGAGCTTGAAGCCGACCCACAGCGCGCCGTGGAGGCGATTGTCGAGCAGGCGGAACGCGCGGTGGCTGACGACAAGGCCGAGGTGATCTGCCTGGGTTGCGGCGGCATGGCCGGGCTGGACGAGCAGATCCGCCAGCGCACCGGCGTGCCGGTGGTCGACGGCGTGAGCGCGGCGGTAACCATGGCCGAATCGCTGGTGCGCATGGGCTTGAGTACCTCCAAGGTCCGTACCTATGCCACGCCACGGGTGAAGAAAGTGGTGGGTTGGCCGATGCGGTTCGGGCGTTAGGAGTCTTTCGCCTGTCCTGGCCTCTTCGCGGGTAAACCCGCTCCCACAGGGACCGCATTGCTCTCAAGGCCTGCGCAGTACTTGTGGGAGCGGGTTTACCCGCGAAGAGGCCGGTCCTGTCGAAGCATCATTCTGGTCAACCGCTGTGTACACAACTTCATCGTCACTCTGTACAGGCTTCCCGGCAGAACAGTACCAGCGGATCAGGTCGGGCAGCTATGCGCACCATCATTCAGGCCCTGACGCACATTGCGGCTGAGCAGGCTGGCCTTGCCGTCGTGCCAGGTCAGGGTCAGGACGTAGAGGGTGTCGAAGTCGTCGCCGCTCCAGTCCTCGGTGATCACCCGCTTTTCACCGAGGGCCTTGCCAGCCACGGCATTGATCAGGTCAGGGAGGTATCCATGCGACCAGGCGGTGTACACGGTCGCGTTACGGTACTTGTCGCGCAGCAGCTCTTCGGCCAGCGCGTCGGTGTCGTTGGCGCCATAGTCGATGTTTACCGGCAGGCCCAGGCGAATGGCGCTGGGTGTGATGGTCATCAGCGGGCGAATGTAGCTGTAGCTTTGGTCCTTGCTGCCTTCCTCGACATGCCGCGAGGGGTTGGCAGCGAACACGTAGTCGGCCTTGCCAAAGCGCTCGGGCAGCACGGTAGCCAGGTCCAACGCACGGTTGAGGCCCTGGCAGTTCAACTGGCCCAGCCCCTCGCCCGGCTTCTCGGCGTGGCGCAGGAACACAAGGGTCTGGGTGCCATCCACCGGTTGCGCCCGGCTTTCGACAACTTCCAGCGCCAGCGGTACGGCTATGGTTGCAAGCGTCAGGCTCAGCAACCAGTGACGACGACGGAAGAATGTTGGCAACTTCATCAAAACAGGCCCATGTGGCAGAAAGAATCGGGTAGACCCGCCACATCACCCCGCCAACAGCACCGCGGGGCATCCTTGTAGTGAATGCCGTCCTTGGCAACGAGTCAGGGTGAGAGTGCCCTGAACCCGTTTGGTTCCTCCCTGGAGGTGGATGCCGTTCCCTAGGCAAGGCTTAGATTAGAGGATGGGTGTTGCTGAAATGTGTCCGTTCGTTACTCGTTGCTCTCGCTGATTACCGTTACGGTGGCCCGGCTGCTTGTTCCATAGAGACAGAGTCGAGAATGGTTACATCAAATACCTGCTCGATAACCTGCTTTGGGCCTTGATTCAGACTCCAGGTGAAGAACACCAGAAAGCCCAGCAAAAACACGAAGAGAATCGAGCCCACGAGACTTTGTGCCAAACCCAACCAAAATCCTGGCTTGGCCTGCCTGACTTCGCTGCTTGCTTTATCGAAATAGTACTGTTCAAGCTCCACTGCTTGCGCCGCGATCGAGGCATCAAGAAAGCCCTGAGCAAGCTGGCTGGCCTGATTGCGGTAGCTCTCGATCTGCGAGGGGCTGTTGCTGACATCATGGAAAGGGGCCAAGTCTTCATCCTTCGGCTCCCGGTCATGCTTTATCTTGAAAGCCTGGATAAACTCGATTTTCTGCCTCTTGTACAACGAATAGGCAATGATACCGAGTGTATCTTGCTCATTCTCCACAAGCACCGAGTATATGTGGTTGTAACAGCCATCGGCCATATGGCTCTTACCCTTTGCGCAGGCGGGAATACGCAGCCTCGAATGCTGCCTTCAGTTCCGAACGGGTCTTTCGGGAGTTGGTAACCACACTCGCCAGTTCGCGTGGTAACGAGATTTCCATTCGCGCGCCTGATGCCACCAACAGCGCGTTCGCTTTGCGTACCACCCGTGAGGAAAAATGCGATTTCATGGATAGGCTACCCTCTTCACTCAGTGAGTCTGCAAGGTTAGCCATACCCGGGCGGCACCTCAATCAGACACTGGCCGACAGCGCGTGTAGTCCTTTTCCTCAATCCTCCCGTGTCAGCACTTCCAGCAATTCGATCTCGAAGGTCAAATCCGAATTCGGCGGAATCGCCCCCACGCTGCGTTCGCCATAGCCCAGGTGCGCCGGTACCAGCAACTTGCGCTTGCCGCCAACGCGCATACCCATCAGGCCTTGATCCCACCCCTTGATTACCCGACCAGTGCCGATCACGCACTGGAACGGCTTGCCGCGCGACCAGGACGAGTCGAACTCGCTGCCGTCGGCCAGCCAGCCGGTGTACTGGGTGGTGATCAGGGCGCCTTTGACGGCGGCTTTGCCATCCCCCTCCACAAGGTCGATGATCTGCAGTTCTTGGCTCACGGGGCATACTCCAACGCTGGAAACAAAGCCGCCCTTTTCTCAGGAATGCACCGGTTTGGCAAGTTCGCGTGGCGTTTCGTGCTGGCGCATCGATCACAGCACGCCGCCTGAATCAGCCGAGCTGCTCGAAGGCTTCCTGGCCAGTCAGTTCCTTGGTCTGGTTGGCGAAGCAATACCAGGCGGGTTTCTGTTCGACGAAGATCTGCAAGTCGAAATGCCATTCCTGGTCGCCGTCGAGCAGGCCGACCGGCACGGCGTGGAAGTCATTGGCCTTGAGCCGGTAGTACAGGTGCGTGCCGCACTGGCCGCAGAAGCCGCGCTGGGCCCAATCGGAAGACTCATAGACGCTGGGTGCGCGCCCTTCGATCACCGGTGGCTGGCTACAATGCACCACCAGCAATGGGCCGCCGGTCCATTTGCGGCACATGCTGCAGTGGCAGGCGCTGATATCGGTATTGTCGACGGTGACCTTGAGCCGGGTGGCGCCGCACAGGCAGGTGCCGTGTTTTTCCAGGGTCATGGCTGGCTCCTTCAGCGGAAGATGGGCCAGCAAGTATAGATGCCTGTACCGGCCTCATCGCCGGCACAGGCAGCACAAGACAGTTGCCCGAGGTCAGATGTACACCGTACCGCGCAGGTACAACGCCGCCCGCCCGCTGATGATCACCCGGCCATTACCCGGCACTTCGCACTGCAGCTGCCCTTTGCGCCCCCCACCCTGCTCGCAGCTCAGCACGCTCCTACCCAGCCGCTCTGCCCATATCGGCGCCAGCGAGGTGTGCGCCGAGCCAGTCACCGGGTCTTCGTTCACGCCGACCCGTGGGCCGAACCAGCGGGTGACGAAATCAAAGCCACGGCCTGCTGCGGTAACGGCGATACCGCGCACATCGAAAGCCGACAGGGCAACGAAATCCGGCTTCAGGGTGTCGAGCAACAGGGCGTCATCGATCACCACCACATAGTCGTCACTGCGGTACAGCGCCTGTGCCTGGCCAAGGCCCAGCGCCTGCAACAGGCCCGGCAGCATGTCCACGGCGACCGGCTGCTTGGCCGGGAAGTCCATGGCCAGCAGCCCGTCGGCGTTACGGCTGACCCGCAGCTCGCCACTGCGGGTGTTGAAACGCAGCACCTGCACCTGCTCGCCCAGCTGTTCGAACAGCACATAGGCCGAGGCCAGGGTGGCATGGCCGCACAGGTCGACTTCCACGGTCGGGGTGAACCAGCGCAGGTCGAAGGTTTCGCCGTTGCGCACGAAGTAGGCGGTTTCCGACAGGTTGTTCTCTTCGGCAATGCGCTGCAGCACGTCGTCCGGCAGCCAGCTTTGCAGCGGGATCACTGCCGCCGGGTTGCCCCCGAACGGTTCGGCGGAAAACGCATCGACCTGGAAGATTTCAAGTTGCATGCACACACTCCTTGTTGCCCGATCGCTGCCAGGCAGATGTATGAAAATGGTTACTGGCGTACCGGGGTCAACACGGCTTCGCCGGCAAAGAACGCCTGCAGGTTGCGCAGCACCAGGGTCACCGTGTCGCGCGCCGCCTCCGGCGACTGGCCGGCCACGTGGGGGGTGAGCACGGTGTTGCCAAGGGCCTTGAGGGCATCGGGTACAGCCGGCTCGTCGTCGAACACATCCAGTGCCGCACCAGCCAGTTGGCCATGCTGCAGCGCGGCCACCAGGGCCTGGGTGTCGACCACGCTGGCACGGGCGATGTTCACCAGGTAGCTCTCGGCCCCCAGGGCCTCGAGCACCTGCGCATCGACCAGATGGCGAGTATTGGCACCGCCGGGGGTGGCCACAACCAGGATGTCGACGGCATCGGCCAGGTGCTGCGGGCTGTCGTACCAGGTGTACGGCACATCCTGGCGCGGCGTGCGGCTGTGGTAGCTGACGGGCATGGCGAAGCCCAGATGGGCGCGCCTGGCGATGGCCAGGCCCACCGCACCAAGGCCGAGAATGCCCAGGCGCTTGCCACTCACCGAGGGGCTGATCACCCGGTTCCATTCGCCCCGGCGGATACTGGCATCGGCGCGGGGAATGTCGCGCAACAGCGCCAGCAGCAGGGCGAGGGTGTGGTCGGCGACTGCCTCGGCATTGGCCCCGGCGCCGTTGGTAACCGTGATGCCGCGCGCAGCGGCGGCGGCCAGGTCGACCTGCTCGTAGCCGGCACCGATCACGCAGATGATCTGCAGTTTGGACAGCGTGTGGATTTCGCTGGCAGTCAGGCCCAGCGGGCCGCGGGTGAGCACGGCATCGATTTCATGGCCATGGCGCTGGATGGCCTGGGCCCGCAGTTGCGGCGAAGGGGCGCGGATCAAACGGTAGCCGGCCTGCTCCAGCATGGGCAGGTAATCATCGACGGTTTCCACCAGCACCAGGACTGTCTTGTGCATGCCACCTCCGGGTCAGTTCGAGGCGACATTATGCGGAGTCACCGGCCAGTACAGTCAACCGAAATAAAGAAGTGAAACTGCACTGTTCTGTTCTGCTCTGCACTGTTCTGCACTGTTCTGCTCTTGATCTTGATCTTGATCTTCGCGACTTCAGGAGGCCGAGCAGAGGTCTTGTGGAGGGAGGTGACGGGCATGGATGCCCGTCAAGCGCTGAGGCCCCATGGATGGGGCCTGCAGCGCGTACTCCCGGGAGCAAGACCGGCGCGAGGGAACCCCGGAGCGCAGCGCAGGGGCCGGATGATGGGAGCGCAGCGTTTTTTGGTTACTTTTTGCCGCGTTTGGCAAAAAGTGACTCGCCGTAAGGGCGAAAAGGTGAGTAAGCGTCGCCATCGTAAATGGACTATGCGCGAGATCAAGACCAGTACTTTTCCGCTCTTCGCTCTTCGCTCTTCGCTCTTCGCTCTTCGCTCTTCGCTTTCAAGCGTGGGCATCAACAACAAGGTCAACATTCATTTTCGAAGGTGGCGCTTAATCACCTTTCCGCCCTTACGGCGGGTCACTTTTTGTCAAACGCGACAAAAAGTAACCAAAAAACGCTGGCTCCTATCATCCGGCCCCTACGCTGCGCTCCGGGGTCCCCTCGCTACGGGCCTGCTCCCGGGAGTACGCGCTGCAGGCCC
>NZ_JALLKV010000258.1:0-260 GCF_023093815.1 Pseudomonas sp. PNPG3 | reverse complement strand
ACCAACTCGCTGACTATGTCACTACCCGCATGAGCCAAGATGGTTCCCGTTACAACGGAATCCTCACCGACGGGAAAACCTGGTGGCTGTTCGAGCAGTCCCCCCGCCGAGGGCTCCTTCGCCCGGCGCAGCACCTTCGAGCTTGCCCCTGGAGCTACCGGGGTCGGGCTTATTGAATGGCTCCAAGCCGTGCTGGCTACTCGGAGCAATTCGCGAATGTCATTGTGATTGAACCCATCATAGGCGAGAACTCTCATTTA
>NZ_JALLKV010000257.1:0-261 GCF_023093815.1 Pseudomonas sp. PNPG3 | reverse complement strand
TAGTGCTGGAGCCTGTTCGGGTTCTCGCCATAGCGCCCGTCGGTCGGGCGGCGCGAGGGCTGGACATAGGCCGCGGCCCAGGACCGGCCCCCCAGGGCGCGCAGCGTGGTTGCGGGGTGAAAGGTGCCCGCGCCGACTTCCATGTCATAGGGCTGCAGGACGGCGCAGCCCTGGTCAGCCCAGTAATTCTGCAACCGCAGGATGATTTCCTGAAAGCTGCGGGGTCGGTTGGGGCTGGTCATCGGGGCCGTCCTTTGCATA
>NZ_JALLKV010000256.1:0-261 GCF_023093815.1 Pseudomonas sp. PNPG3 | reverse complement strand
AACTGACTTTGTCTTTTTGAGCTAATTCATTATTTTTCTTAGTGATTAAAACAAGCTCCTCATTGTAAAGCGGTAGAAAAGTTAAATCGGAATAATTTTCATCTTTTGAACAAATACCCAAGTCGTATTTACCTGAGCGAAGACCTTCGCAAATTTCAGGTGAAAGAGCATCATCAAAGAAAAATTTAGCTTGCGTACTGCTTTCTTTTTGATATTCCTTGATGGTGGACAGTAAAAAAGTATTAAAGGATGTTGGGATAC
>NZ_JALLKV010000255.1:0-261 GCF_023093815.1 Pseudomonas sp. PNPG3 | reverse complement strand
CACCCCGGCCGGGGTGCGCACGGTCGAGGCCGGCGCCAGCGTCGACGTGACCATCGAGGGCATCGGCACCCTCACCAATCCTGTCGTCCGGCGCTGAGCGCCCCGACGTCCCCCTCGAAGGAGAATCCCCGCGTGACCCACGCCCCTGCCACCGCACCCACCCCCGACGCCTCCGGCGCGGAGGTCCGCGTGCGCTTCTGCCCGAGCCCCACCGGCACGCCCCATATGGGCATGGTGCGCACGGCCCTGTTCAACTGGGCG
>NZ_JALLKV010000254.1:0-261 GCF_023093815.1 Pseudomonas sp. PNPG3 | reverse complement strand
GGGGTCCTCAGCGCCGGGCACGATCCGGTGCCCGCGATCCACGAGCTCCTCGGCGGCGACGCCGAGGTCCTCGGCCGCGCGCTGTGGGCCGAGCGCCCGGCGTACGACGCCGGCGCGGTCGACGCGGCCCAGTACTGGGGAGCGGTCGCCTCCGCCGTCGGCGTCGCCGAGCTCAGCGCCGAGGAGGTCGCCGAGCTGCAGGCGGCCGACGACCGCTACTTCCTGCGCCTGGACCCCGACTCCCGCGCACTGCTGCATGAC
>NZ_JALLKV010000253.1:0-261 GCF_023093815.1 Pseudomonas sp. PNPG3 | reverse complement strand
CGCCGGGCGGGATGTCCAGGGCCATGTGCTCGGGCAGCTCGACCGGCATCGTCGGGCCGTCGGGGGAGCGGAGCATCACCGTCACGGCCCCGAAGGCAGCCATCACCAGGACGTTCTCGTCCTCGTTGACGACCCGGTCGATATGCGCGACGGGCGGGGTGCTGAGATCCGCGGGGGTCTCGTGGAGCTGAGAGCGCACCGCCTCCTGCAGTGCGGCGAGGCGCGAGACGGCGGGCCGCAGCTCGGTGATCGCGGCGACCG
>NZ_JALLKV010000252.1:0-262 GCF_023093815.1 Pseudomonas sp. PNPG3 | reverse complement strand
CAGCAGCCCGGCGCCGAGGTAGACGAGGACGGAGATGACCGCATGCCCGTGGGCGGGGCGGTGCAGGATCGCGCTGCCGCCGACGCCGATCGCCGTGATCAACAGGACCGCCACCTGGTAGGCGAGTCCGATGCCGACGGTCACCAGGAGGGAGAGGCCGGGGCGTCCGGAGACCGCGAAGGTGGGACCGGCCGAGGTGACGGCCTCGTGCCCGAGGGCGGAGCACAGCAGCGGCGCGATGGCGCCGGTGAGGGCGAGCACG
>NZ_JALLKV010000251.1:0-262 GCF_023093815.1 Pseudomonas sp. PNPG3 | reverse complement strand
CACACCGCCCAACCCACTCCTTCGTCTCGGCGGCCAGCCGATCGTGCTCACGGCCGTGGCGCTGCTGCTGCTGATCGCGGGCGTCACCTCAATTGCCATCTGGCGCGCCTATACCGGCGCCGCGCCGGAAACCGAGCGGGCGGTGACATCGCGGCAGCTCCAGGCCCGCACAGCCCAGGCCTCCGAGCAGCTGGTCGAGAAAACCAAGGGGCTGGAGGCGACCCAGCAGGAATCCATCGACCAGCTCCAGGTCGTGCAGGAC
>NZ_JALLKV010000250.1:0-263 GCF_023093815.1 Pseudomonas sp. PNPG3 | reverse complement strand
GCCCAGCCACTACGAGGAAGTGCCGAAGAGCATCGCGGACGAGATCATCCAGAAGACCGGCGTGAAAGTCCACGCCTGACGCACAACGGCGAGAGGGCAGGCGCTCCCTGCCCTCCCGCCTTGTCTTTGTGCGAAACCAGACGCAACACTTTTAGCAGTATTCCAAACAAACGCGGCCTTTGTGCCGCCGAGACGGCAGCCACCCCACGGTGGTTGAGGACTGAAACAGATGGCCAAGCAGGCATTTGAGCGGAAGAAGCCGC
>NZ_JALLKV010000249.1:0-263 GCF_023093815.1 Pseudomonas sp. PNPG3 | reverse complement strand
CGACCACCCGGCCCGCGACACCACCACGCCGAGCCCTGGAATGTGGATGCGCGGGAGTGGGGAGGAGTGCCGAGAGGGGCGGGCGCAGGGGCGAGGCGCAGGGGGCAAGGCGCAGGGGCAGGGGCGGGCAACGCAGGGACGGGACGAATACGCGCAGGCGATCGCGATATGCGATCACCTGAGCGTATTCGTCCCGTCCTCCCCTGCCGACCGCGCCGCAGTCCGCCCGAGCCAAGCCCCAGCCCAGCCGAGCCCGCGCCCCG
>NZ_JALLKV010000024.1:0-79171 GCF_023093815.1 Pseudomonas sp. PNPG3 | reverse complement strand
TGGCAACACCCTACCGGAAAGGTCAGGTGTTGCACTCAGTTTTTGCCGCCGCCCAGGTAATACCGGGGTGAACAGGCCGAACAAGGCAAAGAAGGCAAGCGCCAAAAGGCCTTTGGCAACCTCGACTGCCAACAGTGTTTTCTTTTTTTCGGCGTTATCTGCCAACCAGCCACCCAATGGGGAAAATACAACGCTTGGCAAGTAACGAAAAAAATAGGCGATGCCTATCAACAGCAGATCAGCATCGGTGAGGGACACAATGGCCACGGCAAACGCGGCTTCGAAAGCAAACTCACCACATTTGGAAAATCCATAGCCAAACGCCAGCGATCGCGTTCCGTAGTTAAGATTCAGCGCGTGCATACCTTATGTTTTCCTCAGCCAGCGGTATAGATCAACTCGTGCTCGGTGATGTCTCGCCCAGGCACATCAAGCCGCTCGAAAACCAGCTTCCTGAGAATGTCCTGCTCACTTGCTGGCATCAGGTAGAACATGATGTTGCTGTACCAGAGCCAACCGAGCCGCGTCAGCCGATAGAACCGTGAGTCCTCAAGCACCAGGCCTGCCTGTATCAATTCATCAAGCCGCCGCATCAGCGCTTCGGGCATGCGGCCCAGTTCAACCAGGCGTTTGTCGACTGAACCGTGATACGCCAGGCGAACTACCAGCGGCTTAACCACATCCAGCATCGGGTCATGCCTGCTCACTTGGCACAAGTGCTCCCCTTGCGCCATGCCTCGGGTGTATTTTTCGCGAGATGAAATATTGGTAATGACATGCTCCGCCACCGACGAGATAGCCCCCACACCGAAGCCCAGCAGGTCATGATCGGCATAGCCGTAGACATGCTCGTGATAGATGAAGGAGTAATCTTCGGCAAACAGCGCACTGCCAGCCCTGGGCCTGCGCACATAGCCGTGACCGTTGTAGGGAATATAGCCATATTGGCGCAGGTGCTCATCGAGCATGAACTTCATATTGAGCTTGCGCATGGCTGGCATTACGTCTGCAAAGCGGGATTTGATCTGCCTGTGCAATTTGACGGATGTTGCAGCGTTGTTGATGGGATAGATGTCGATATTGCTGACTCCTATCGCCACTGCCTTGTCAATGTCGGCAAGCGTCTGCTGCTCGTTACTGCCGTTCATGCCATAAAGGATGTCACAAAGCACATGCTCAAATTGGCTATTCAACAGCTCGGCCGTGCGTTCGATTTTGCCTATGTCCGGGTCAAGGTTGAACAGCTGTCGCCATTCGCGATCCGTCGTTTGCAAGCCAAATCGCGCATGGGTCACACCAATGGCAGCCAGTGCACGAGCGCGCTCCTCGGTGACACTTGTAACACTGAACTCGAATGAAAACTCCTGCACATCGCACATATCAAAATGACGATGCAGCACCTCGCCAATATCGTGGATGTTTCGCGGCGACAGCAGTGACGGTGTCCCACCGCCAAAAAATATGGCCCTGACCGGGACCGCCCTAAAGTCCATTGCTTGCGCCTTGTACTCGATTTCGCTAATCAGTGCCTGTGTATAGCGGTCTATGTCACTGGCACTCTTGTACAGACCCCGGGTAAACGGGCAGAACGAACAAATGGCCTCACAAAAAGGGATGTGAAAGTACAAGGCGCCTGAACGCGAAGCCTGATTGGCTGCGGACATCATCTCAGCGAATTGATACGGGGCCGGCTGGTAGACATTGCATGCTTGCGTCGGAAAGAAAAAATTGTACAGCGGAAACTGATAATCAAACTTCAACACCCCTCTATCGAGCAACTGCATGTTCCCCTCCCAGCCGGTCAGCTACTGCACTGCCGCGCAGCAAGGTTCTTTTGTTGACCTGTACGTCCGCACCAAAAAACCCCAAAATCCGATCATTGATCAAATCATTATTTTTTCCACACGTGTATACATCGATACTGATGTATTCGCGTTCAGGATAAGTATGGTAAGAGAGGTGAGACTCCGATAACAGAAAAAAATCCCGGTGACACCCTCGCCCCCTGAGGAAAATTTGTGAATCATATCGCTTATGATGTTAAACCCTGACGCCTGCAACGCGGTCAGAAAAAAGCGATGCAATTTTCTATCATTGCTCAGCAACTTTGCACTAGCACCCGTGATATCCCAAATGGTGTGGTAGCCACGATCATCCATAAAGCGTGCTCCTGCTCAAGGAAAATAAAGGGGTGGCACAAAGCCGCCCCCTTGCTCACCACATGCACACACCTTTGGTGGTGACACCGGTCACATCGGTCTTGAACAGCTCGATTGCAGATTTCATGTGTGAACTCCTTTCAGGTTTTTGGAATTACCCTTGCATCGCTTGGGCAACTAAAACCTAAGGCTAATCCAGTATCACACTCAACATCCAAGTTGTAACAGCGCCACAGCCTGTGAGTGGCTCGAACCAAGACCCAGGAACATTCCTACAAATACACTTCATGGAGGCGGGACATTGCCGAATGGGCAACCCTGCGAAACAGAGCACTTCAGTACATCGCTTCAAAATTACGACTGGCATACCGCACAGATCGCAACGACACCGGCTTTAAACACATTGCTTATAAGTAACGAGTTGTTGCAGCGCCTCAGAAGCCGCCATTTGCCGCTGCATCTGCGCCTGCTGCAAAGGCAGCAGTGCGGCGCTAACCCTCTGCTACACTGACAAGGCTGAATGGAGGATCCTGCCATGTCCGAAAGAGAGCTCACCACCCTCCTGTCGCTGATGAACCAGCGCCAGGCCTGCCTGAGCAGTGCCTGCAAGGAGATAGCCGACTGGATCGACCGGCAGGGCGACGTGCCCGCCGCCGGCAAGATCCGCGCAAGCCTCAAGGCTCTGGAGGCTGATGAGGCCCAGGTCCGCAAGACCCTGACCTCGCTGACCCTGGACAGACCGCTGCCCAGGTTTCGCAGCTGATTGAACCGGGGGCTGCCTGGCAGCCCATCGCGACACAAGGCCGCTCCCACAGGGGATACGCGTTCTCCTGTGGGAGCGGCCTTGTGTCGCGATGGGGCGCAAAGCGCCCCCAAAGGGTTCAGCCTGATCAGTGCTTCATGTGCATGTGATCATGCCCACCGCCCGCCTCGGCGTTTAGCGCACGCACTTCGGCCTGCACGTCCAGGGTTTCCTTGGCCCCCTTGGCATCTTCGATGGTCAGGGTCAGCGGCACTTTCTCGCCTTCCTTCACCTGGTTGTTCAGGCCCATCAGCATCACATGCAGGCTGTTCGGGTCGAGGGTCACCGCCTTGCCGGCCGGCAACTCGACCGCCTTGACCTCACGCATGCCCATCACATCACCGTTCATGGTCATCTCGTGCACCTGCACAGTCTTGGCCACAGGAGAAGCCACACCCACCAGCTTGCTGTCGCTGCTGGCGGTCAGGGTCATGAAGGCACCGGTGGACTGCTGGTGCGGCACGGTCGCACGCACCCAGGCGTCACTTACGGTGGTCTGGGCCAGGGCCGGCAGCGCCAGGCCCATCAGGACCAGGGCAGCCAGGCCGTGCTTGATCGGTTGCATCGACATTCAGCAGATCTCCATCAGAGTGACCAGGTCTTCGGCGCATTCCTGGGCGGTCAGGGAATGGCCCAGGCTCAGGCGCAGGGTGCCACGCGTATCGTAGACGTAGCTGGTGGACGAGTGAGAGACGGTATAGGTATCACCGGCCGGGACTTTCTCGTAGAACACCTTGAATTCCTTGGCCACCGCGGCGATTTCCTCGGGGGTGCCGGTCAGCGCGGTGAACGACGGGTCGAACGCCTTCACGTAGGCATCGAGCACTTCGGGGGTGTCACGTTCCGGGTCCAAGGTAATCAACACCACCTGGAACAGGTCGCGATCGCGGCCGCGCAGCAGCTTGCGGATTTGCGCCGCGCGCGCCAGGGTGGTCGGGCACACGGCCGGGCACTGGGTGAAGCCGAAGAAGATCATCGGCATGCTGCCGTAGAAACTCGACAGGGTGCGCACATTGCCTTGGGTGTCCTTGAGGCTGAACTTGCGCCCAAGGATTTCGTTGCTCATGTTCTTGCCGTACTTGAACTCGAGCCCCCGGGCCGGGCTGCAGCCTGCGAGCAGGCCAAGCCCGAGAACGCCCATCCCGGCGACAACTGCGCGCCGGGTATATAGATCATTCATGAAACCATCCTTTACAGGGAAGGTGCCGGCCCTCGGGACGGGCCGGTCGAAAAACCGGGGCATTCTGGCACGACACCCCGAGGGGTTCTACCCGACGAAGGCAAGGATCGGCTGCAGCCCTTTGAATACGGGCTGCGGCCTGTTGTCGCAGGGGTTGAAACAGTAACACTTTGTTGCTAAGGGAGTGTGTTCAACGCGATCCCTGTAGGAGCGCGTCATCCTCAGTAGTAGGCGTTCTCTTTCTGACTGTGGTCAGTCACGTCACGCACGCCCTTGAGTTCGGGAATACGCTCGAGCAGGGTGCGCTCGATGCCTTCCTTCAGGGTCACGTCGGCCTGGCCACAGCCTTGGCAACCACCACCGAACTGCAGCACGGCAATACCGTCGTCGACCACATCCACCAGGCTCACCTGGCCGCCGTGGCTGGCCAGGCCGGGGTTGATCTCGGTCTGCAGGTAATAGTTGATGCGCTCGTTGATCGGGCTGTCTTCGTTGACCATCGGCACCTTGGCATTCGGCGCCTTGATGGTCAGCTGGCCACCCATGCGGTCGGTGGCATAGTCGACCAGTGCGTCTTCCAGGAACGGCACGCTGACCGCGTCCAGGTAAGCGGTGAAGCTCTTCAGACCCACGGCGGTGTCGTCAGGCTTCTCTTCTCCCGGCTTGCAGTAGGCGATGCAGGTTTCGGCGTACTGGGTGCCCGGCTGGGTGATGAAAATGCGAATGCCGATGCCAGGCGTGTTCTGCTTGGAGAGCAGATCGGCCAGGTAGTCATGGGCGGCGTCGGTAATGGTTATAGCGCTCATGTAGGTTCCTCACAGACTTGCGGCCAAGTGTACGCCAACCCGGCCTTCGAACAAAGTCCTAGTATTTGACTCGGGAAAGCGCATATTCAGGGGCCCGCCCCCGTGGCGCCGCCAGCCAGGCCTGCATGCGCCGGTACAGGCCGCGCTCCAGCCACTGGTAGCTGAACCACGACATTAGTCCAATGGACGGCACGCACAGGGCGAACACCAGGTACGGGTTCAACTGCAGGCGCTGGCTGGCGAACCAGCCGGCGTACAGCACCAGCACATGGACCAGGTACACCGAATACGAACAGTCGCCCAGCGCCTTGAGCAGCCGGTTGCCGCGGAACACCGGCTCCAGGGCGACGAAGGCCAGCACGATCATTGCGCTCGGCACGCCCCAGTGCAGCAAGCGCCGGGAAGCGTCCAGGTGGTAGATGGCAAGGCCTGCCACCGCCAGCAACGCCAACGGCATCCAGCGGCCCTGGTGAATCAGCCCGCGACGGTGCAGCACGCCCAGGCCGATGCCTAGCAGGAATTCGTAGATGATGTCGTTGCTGTAGAAGCGGCTGAGCACGCCCAGCCCGCCCAGTATCTCGCTGGCCAGCAGCAGCGCGGCGGTGACCAGCAGCTGGTGATGACGCTGGCGCACCAGAAAGGCCAGGCCGAACAGCAGGTAGAAGAACATCTCGAAGTTCAGCGTCCAGCCCACGTTCAGGGTCGGGTACAAGCCATAGCCACCGGGGTTTTCCGCCGGGATGAACAGCAGCGACAGCAGCAGGTGGTGCCAGGTGAATGCCTGGTGCGGCATCCATTGGCTGAAGGCCAACAGCAGGGTTGCCATCAGCGCCGTGTAGAACCAGTAGGCCGGAACGATACGCAGCGCCCGGTTGAGCAGGAACTGGCGGGGCTCGATGGCCTTGTCGCGGGTCGACAGGTAGATGACCAGCCCGCTTATGACGAAGAAGATGTCGACGCCTGCGGCGCCGCGGTCGGTGAGCAGTTGGCCGATGGGGCCGGAGGCTTGGAAGTCGAAGAAGATCTGCATGAAATGGTGGCAGACCACCACCCAGGCGGCGAACGCCCGCAGTGCCTGAAGCGAATACAGCATGGAGAACCCTGCAATTGCCGGTGCATTGAGGCCCAGGCTCGAATGCAGGGGCGAGCGCTACGCGCTCGTTCGCGGGTGAACCCGCTCCCACAGGGTTAGCGCTGACCTCGAGAGCGGTGCCATACCTGTGGGAGCGGGTTTACCCGCGAAGGGCTGCAAAGCAGCCCCCTTGCAATCGATCAGGACCACCCAGCAAGTCCGACCGCAGGGTAATCGGAAAGGTCAGCCCAACCGATCAGAGGTTTTCGTAGCGGTTCATGTCCAGCACGCCCGCCTCGACCGGTTCGGTCTCCTTGATGAAGCTGTTCAGGTCATGGAAGTAGCGCCAGAACTCTGGGTGGCTGCGACGCACACCCCAGCGCATGACGATGCGCTCGAACCTGGCCGGGTCATCTTTCGCATACTCCATGTCCTCGACGAACTCGGGCACATCCTTGGTCGGGATGTTGAAGATGAAGTTGGGGTAGCTGCTGAGCACGCCCGGGTACAGGGTCAAGGTATCCAGCCCCGGCTGGTAGCGGTACGCCTCGCCCAGCAGGAACGCCACGTTGCTGTGCGCGCGGTTGCGCAGCAGGCTGTACACCTGGCGCTGGCCGCCCTGCCCTTCGATGCGCAGCATGGTTGCCTCGGGCAGCTGGTTGATCACCTTCAACCCGGCAGCCGGGCGCGACACCAGGCGGCTGAGCGACTGCTCGGCATTGCGGAACTCTTCGCTGACCTGCGGCCGTGAACAGAACGCGCCCTGGCAGCGGTTGATGGGGTCGGGCGCGGCATTCAGGCTGCCGGTACGCTGCAGAAGCTTCAGGCCGAAGTCGCGCTTGGGGTTGCGCGGGTCGAGCTGGATGCCGCTCGGGGTGTCGGTGTCGATTTCTTCATAATCCATCCACATCTTTACCTTGCCGCTGTTCTGGTACCAGTCGCCGAGGATCGCCTTGCGCTGGTCGGCCGGCATCAGGCGCAGGAAGTTGACCTCGGCGCCGTTGCGGATAAGGTCGAAGTACAGGCGCGTCTGCAACTGGTGCGAGACGTTGCCGAACACATCGAAGTTGACCGCCAGCTGGTAATAGGTGCGCTCGAACAATGGGTAGTCGAACAGCCACACGGTCAGCGGCACATCACCGATCAGGCCCTTGGTCACCGAGGCGCTGTCGAAGTGGCGGAAAATGCTCAGCAACGCGTTGTCGTTACCGGCCCATAGCGTCGCCCAGCCCGGGGCCGGCATGTCGGCATAGGCTTCGCGGCGCAGTTTTTCGTACTCGTTGCGCTTGTCACGGTAGGCGTGCCACAGGCTCAGCACGCTGCCCACGTCATCGATCTGCCCAGGCATGGCCAGCAGCGGCGTGGCCTCCCCACGGTACTTGGCATCGGTGATGTAGCGGTCGTGGGCCGGCTCCTGGAACAACGCCCAGAAGTTGTCGCGGATCACGTCGGTGGCAATCTGCCCACGGCATACCGGGCCGCGGATGAAGGTGCGCACGAAGTATTCGGCGTTATCCAGCATGAACTGGTAGCGCGCCACTGCCGGGATCGCTTCGAAGGTTTCGAACGGGTTGGCCCGGTGGCGCGGGCCATAGCCTGGCAGTGCGGCGGCATGCCAGTCGCCGGCATAGAACAGTTGCTTGACCCGCTTGAGCTTCTGCGGCCCCATCGGGTAGGTGATGTGCGTCTTGTGCACGATCACGCCCTGCACCGGGATCAACCGGTAGTAGAAATCGGTGCCCGGCGGGTCATTGGGGCGGCGCGTGGCGATCAGGTCGACCGGCTGACCGCTCGGTGTACGCGAACGTACCCATTGGAAGAAGTGGCCCTGCTCGCCACCGACGAAGTAGATGTGCGCCAGGAACAGATGCTCGTACAGCCAGCGGCCGACCAGCGCCTCGGTGGAACCCGGGCGGTTGAGCAGCTCTTCCCAGTCGGCAATCTGCTTGGCTTCGGCCGCGCTTGGCTTGATCGGCTGGTACTCGACCGGCGCACCGGCGGCCAGCCAGCGGCGCATGGTGTCGTATTCCTTGTCGGTCAGGCCGGTTACCGCCAGTGGCATGCCTTCCTTGGGGTGGGCGCCGGCATAGGCATCGAACTCTTGCGGCAACGGGCACATGTTGTTGCGATTCAGGCCCAGGACGATTTCCTCGGGCAGCTTGGCATTGGGCGTGAGCGGGGTCTTGTGCCCCAGCTCGAGCATGCGCGCCATCAGCGCGGCCTGGCTGCCCTGGTTGTCGAGCACCGAGTAAAAGCCCTTCTTGCGCCACTCGCCCTCGCTGTGGGCGTCGTAGAACAGCCGCGTGGTGGGCACTGCCTTGCTGCGCTCGCCCTGATACACCGGCACCTTGGTGGCGCCGCGCACCGCGCCTTCGGGGCTTTCCAGCTTCAGCTGGCAGGCTGCGTCGTTGCAGGCGTGGCAGGCCACGCATTTCTCGGTGAAGATCGGTTGAATGTCCCGGGTGTAGGAAATAGCCGGGCTCGACTGGGGGGCTTGCCCGAACGCCACACTGCAGATGAGCAGGGCGAAAACGCCGGCAAGAATACGATGCACCATGTGCGGAAAGTCCTGGGTATTGAAAGCCATCACGATTTGTTGCCTGGTCGTCCTTGGGTGCCCTGCTTTGCCGACGCCCACCCAACATGAGCCATTTTCATGCAAATGGGCGATGCGCCTAAAAACCGCGCAGCTTTGTTATGATTCTGCACCTTCTGAAATTCGCCCGACCAGGTAGTTCCTATGTCCGACCGCAGCGCTCGTCTCCAAGCACTCCAGAACGCACTCAAGGAGCGCATCCTGATCCTCGACGGCGGCATGGGTACTATGATCCAAAGCTACCGGCTCGAGGAACACGACTATCGTGGCACGCGTTTCGCCGATTGGCCAAGCGATGTCAAAGGTAACAACGACCTGTTGCTGCTCAGCCGCCCGGATGTGATCGCCGCCATCGAAAAGGCCTACCTGGATGCCGGCGCCGATATCCTCGAAACCAACACCTTCAACGCCACGCAGATTTCCCAGGCCGACTACGGCATGGAATCGCTGGTCTACGAGCTGAACGTCGAGGGCGCGCGCATCGCCCGCCAGGTGGCCGATGCCAAGACCCTGGAAACCCCGCACAAGCCGCGCTTCGTCGCTGGCGTGCTCGGCCCTACCAGCCGCACCTGCTCGATTTCCCCGGACGTCAACGACCCAGGCTACCGCAACGTCACTTTCGATGAGCTGGTAACGAACTACATCGAGGCCACCCGCGGCCTGATCGAGGGCGGCGCCGACCTGCTGCTGATCGAGACCATCTTCGACACCCTCAACGCCAAGGCGGCGATCTTCGCCGTGCAGCAGGTGTTCGAGGAAGACGGCATCGAACTGCCGATCATGATCTCCGGCACCATCACCGACGCCTCGGGCCGTACCCTGTCGGGCCAGACTACCGAAGCGTTCTGGAACTCGGTACGCCACGCCAAGCCGATTTCCGTGGGCCTGAACTGCGCCCTCGGCGCCAAGGACCTGCGCCCGTACCTGGAAGAGCTGGCGACCAAGGCCGACACCCATGTCTCGGCCCACCCCAACGCCGGCCTGCCAAACGCCTTTGGTGAATACGACGAAACCCCGGCCGAAATGGCCGTGGTGGTCGAGGAATTCGCCGCCAGCGGCTTCCTCAACATCATCGGCGGCTGCTGCGGCACCACGCCGGGCCACATCCAGGCCATTGCCGAGGCCGTCGCCAAGTACAAGCCGCGCGAGATTCCGGAAATCGCCAAGGCCTGCCGCCTGTCGGGCCTGGAGCCGTTCACCATCGATCGCCAGTCGCTGTTCGTCAACGTCGGCGAGCGCACCAACATCACGGGCTCTGCCAAGTTCGCCCGGCTGATCCGTGAAGAGAACTACACCGAAGCCCTGGAAGTCGCCCTGCAACAGGTCGAGGCCGGCGCCCAGGTGATCGACATCAACATGGACGAAGGGATGCTCGATTCCCAGGCTGCCATGGTCCGCTTCCTCAACCTGATCGCCGGCGAGCCGGACATCTCGCGCGTGCCGATCATGATCGACTCGTCCAAGTGGGAAGTGATCGAAGCGGGCCTCAAGTGCATTCAGGGCAAGGGCATCGTCAACTCCATTTCCATGAAGGAAGGCGTCGAGCAGTTCAAGCACCACGCCCGCCTGTGCAAGCGTTATGGCGCTGCCGTGGTGGTGATGGCCTTTGACGAGGTCGGCCAGGCCGACACGGCCGCGCGCAAGAAAGAGATCTGCCAACGCAGTTACGACATCCTGGTCAATGAAGTGGGCTTCCCGCCGGAAGACATCATCTTCGACCCGAACATTTTCGCCGTCGCCACCGGCATCGAAGAGCACAACAACTACGCCGTCGATTTCATCGAGGCCTGCGCCTACATCCGCGACCACCTGCCGCACGCCCTGAGCTCGGGCGGTGTGTCCAACGTGTCGTTCTCGTTCCGTGGCAACAACCCGGTGCGGGAAGCCATCCACTCGGTGTTCCTGTACCACGCGATCCAGAACGGCCTGACCATGGGTATCGTCAACGCCGGCCAGCTGGAGATCTACGACGAGATCCCGCCTGCACTGCGTGAAAAGGTCGAGGACGTGGTGCTCAACCGCACCCCGCATGGCACCGACGCACTGCTGGCCATTGCCGACGACTACAAGGGCGGCGGCGCAACCAGGGAAGTGGAAAACGAAGAGTGGCGCTCGCTGCCGGTGGAAAAACGCCTGGAGCACGCGCTGGTCAAGGGCATTACCGCGTTCATCGTCGAAGACACCGAGGAATGCCGCCAGCAGTGCGCCCGCCCGATCGAAGTGATCGAAGGCCCGCTGATGAATGGCATGAACGTGGTCGGCGACCTGTTCGGCGCGGGCAAGATGTTCCTGCCCCAGGTGGTCAAGTCGGCCCGCGTGATGAAACAGGCGGTAGCGCACCTGATTCCGTTCATCGAAGCCGAGAAAGGCGACAAGCCGGAAGCCAAGGGCAAGATCCTGATGGCCACAGTAAAAGGCGACGTGCACGACATCGGCAAGAACATCGTCGGCGTGGTGCTGGGCTGCAACGGCTACGACATCGTCGACCTCGGCGTGATGGTGCCGGCCGAGAAGATCCTGCAAACCGCCCGCGACGAGAAGTGCGACATCATCGGCCTGTCCGGCCTGATCACGCCGTCGCTGGACGAGATGGTCCACGTGGCCCGCGAAATGCAGCGCCAGGGCTTCCAGTTGCCGCTGATGATCGGCGGCGCCACCACCTCCAAGGCGCACACCGCAGTCAAGATCGAGCCCAAGTACAGCAACGACGCCGTGGTCTATGTCACCGACGCCTCGCGCGCGGTAGGTGTTGCCACCCAGTTGCTGTCCAAGGAGCTGAAAGCCGGCTTCGTCGAGAAGACCCGCCAGGAATACGAAGAAGTACGCGAGCGCACCGCCAACCGCAGTGCCCGCACCGAGCGCCTGAGCTACGCCCAGGCTATCGCCGCCAAGCCGCAGTACGACTGGGCTGGCTACCAGCCAGCGGTGCCCTCCTTCACCGGCGTCAAGGTGCTGGAAGACATCGACCTGCGCACGCTGGCCGAGTACATCGACTGGACCCCGTTCTTCATCTCCTGGGACCTGGCCGGCAAGTTCCCGCGCATCCTCACCGACGAAGTGGTCGGCGAAGCGGCGACGGCGCTTTACAAAGATGCCCGCGAGATGCTCGACAAACTGATCGACGAAAAACTCATCAGCGCCCGCGCAGTGTTCGGCTTCTGGCCGGCCAACCAGGTAGCCGATGACGATATCGAAGTGTACGGCGAGGACGGCCAGGCCCTGGCTACCCTGCACCACCTGCGCCAGCAGACCATCAAGCCGGACGGCAAGCCCAACTGGTCGCTGGCCGACTTCGTCGCGCCGAAGGCCAGTGGCGTTACCGACTACGTGGGCGGTTTCATCACTACCGCCGGCATCGGTGCCGAGGAAGTGGCCAAGGCCTACCAGGACAAGGGCGACGACTACAGTTCGATCATGGTCAAGGCCCTGGCCGACCGCCTGGCCGAGGCCTGTGCCGAATGGCTGCACGAGCAGGTGCGTAAAGAGCACTGGGGTTATGCCCGCGACGAACACCTCGACAACGAGGCGCTGATCAAGGAGCAGTACCGCGGTATTCGCCCGGCCCCCGGCTACCCGGCCTGCCCGGACCACACCGAGAAGGAAACCCTGTTCCGCCTGCTTGATGGCACTGCCATCGGTGAGACCGGGCCGAGCGGCGTGTTCCTCACCGACCACTTTGCGATGTTCCCGGCGGCGGCGGTCAGCGGCTGGTACTTTGCCCACCCGCAGGCGCAGTACTTTGCGGTGGGCAAGGTCGACAAGGACCAGATCGAGCGCTACAGCGCGCGCAAGGGCCAGGATGTGAGCGTCAGCGAGCGCTGGTTGGCGCCTAACCTGGGTTACGACAGCTAAGACCCTTGGGGCCGCTTTGCGGCCCATCGCGACACAAGGCCGCTCCTACAGGAGAATGCAATCCTTTGTAGGAGCGGCCTTGTGTCGCAATGGGCTGCACAGCAGCCCCAATAGCCACCTACACTGTCCCTGATTGCCTCTGATTTCCTCAGGAGCCACCATGGACGATTCCAGCCAGGGCAAGCCCCCTACCTTCTGGCAGATGCTGCACAGCATCCTCGCTGCCGCCTTCGGCGTGCAAAGCGGCAAGAACCGCGCCCGCGACTTCACCCACGGCAAGGCCAGCCATTTCATTGCGCTGGGGACGCTGTTCACCCTGGTGTTCATTGCCATACTGATCGGCCTGGTGCAATTGGCCCTGCACCTTGCGCGCTAGCAAAAACGCCTGCGGGACTCCCTCCCGCAGGCGCTCTGGCTGCATCACGGTCTTGAATACAAGTCTACTGGTGGCTGACCCAATACACGGCAGTGACCACCACCAGAACGATCAGGCAGAGGATCGCCCAGGCATCGACGCTGCTGTCAGCTTTGCGGACCTTTGTTGAGTTTCCCATTGCATTGCCTCTTGTAGTGGTTATGGGAATGCACTTCACCACCAGCAGTTAAGACGAGCAATGCCCTTCCCTCAAGCAGGGTCTTTCAATAATTGATCGGTGATGTCAGAAATGGGTACTTATAGTCGGGCGGCCGCCCTTCGGCACTGTAATGCTGGAAATCGATACCGTAGTCGGGCCGTTCCAGTAGTTTCAGCCAACGGGTTGCCTTGGCCTGGTCAATCGACTGCAACACCGGGATGCGATGCTCGCGCAGGCCGTCGCGGTTCACCGCCAGCCCCTGGGCATCATCGTGCAGCATCACCATGGCCCAGCCGCCGAGGGTAAAATGCCCGCCCATCAGCACGCTAAGACGCCCGTCGATACGTGCACGCAGGGCCTCGGCCGAGCTGTTGATGGCGCTGAACAGCACATCGCGCCCCGGCTTTCGCCCTGCCTCTTCGAACGCCTGCATGGCACCAAAGGCCATTTCGTCGTTGGCCGACCATACCAGGCGGGTGGCCGGGTAGCGCTCCACCAGTTGCTGCGCCTGCTCGTAGGCGCGCTGGCGGCTCCAACCACCATATACCACCTGGCGCAGACGCACCTGGGGGAAGTCGGCCAGGGCGCGGCGCATGCCCTCCTCGCGCAGCTGCGAGGCCGGGGTGGTCTTGACCCCGGCAAACGCCAGCAGGTCCACCGGCCCACTGTCGCGGGGCAATTGCGCGACCATCTGGTGCAACATCTCAAAACCCGCTTGCTCGTCGTTGGCCGTCAAGGTGCCCAGCAGCTCGGCATACTTGCCCGGCTGGGCCTCGATGCTACGGGCCTGGCTGGCAGTCAGGCCGTTGTTGACCAGGAACAGTTTGACGCCGGTGCCACGCGACAGCCGGATGATCTCCGGCGCCACGTACCGCTCATTGACCAGGACCAGGTAATCCGGCCGCTGCGGTCCGCCCAGAATCGCCCTGGCCTGGGTCAGCGCCAGGTCGGCGCGGCGTTCGCTGTACTCCACGCGCAGGGTCATGCCCAGCTCATCCGCGGCGGCCTGCATGAAGCGGGTATAACTGGTCCAGAACGTCTCGGTGGACAGCCCCGGGTTGAGGAAAACCACCGAAGCCGGTTGCGCACTTGCCGCCAGCGGCAAGGCAAGACACAAGCTTTGGCACAACGCCTTGAGCATGGGCTGACATCCCTGCGAAGCAAACGCCGGATTATAAACGCCAAGCCACGCCCAGCGCACAAATGGCAGTCAGTCTCACATAGTCCATTTGGTTCTTTTCATATGCAAAAACATCACTTTAGCGCATAAACGCAACCTGCTATCGTTCCCCGGCTCCGAAGCGGAGTGCGCGGCCGTGCGCGCGAATAGCTGCATGCCTGAGACAGGACTTTTATGTACGTATACGACGAGTACGATCAGCGGATCATCGAGGACCGCGTCAAGCAGTTCCGTGATCAGACCCGCCGCTATCTGGCCGGTGAGCTGAGCGAAGAAGAATTCCGCCCTCTGCGCCTGCAGAACGGCCTTTACATCCAACGTTTCGCGCCGATGCTGCGCGTCGCCGTGCCGTACGGCCAGCTGAACGCCACCCAGGTCCGCACCCTGGCCAGGATCGCCCGCGACTACGACAAGGGCTACGCCCACATCTCCACCCGCCAGAACGTGCAGTTCAACTGGCCGGCCCTGGAGGACATCCCGGACATCCTCGCCGAACTGGCCACCGTGCAGATGCACGCGATCCAGACCAGCGGCAACTGCCTGCGCAACACCACCACCGACCAGTTCGCCGGTGTGGCCGCAGACGAAATCGTCGATCCGCGCCCGTGGTGCGAAATCGTCCGTCAGTGGACCACCTTCCACCCGGAATTCGCCTACCTGCCGCGCAAGTTCAAGATTGCCATCAACGGCTCGCAGGAAGACCGCGCCGCCATCGAAGTGCACGACATCGGCCTGGAGCCGGTGCGCAATGCCGCTGGCGAGCTGGGCTTCCGTGTGCTGGTCGGTGGCGGCCTGGGCCGTACCCCGGTGGTGGGCTCGTTCATCAACGAGTTCCTGCCGTGGCAGGACCTGATCAGCTACCTTGACGCCATCCTGCGCGTGTACAACCGTTACGGTCGCCGTGACAACAAGTACAAGGCGCGGATCAAGATCCTGGTCAAGGCCCTTACCCCGGAAGTGTTCGCCGAGAAGGTCGAGGCCGAAATGGTCCACCTGCGCGGCGGCAGCACCACCCTGACCGAAGCCGAAGTGCAGCGTGTATCGCGCCACTTCGTCGACCCGGCCTACCTGGCCCTGGACAACGTCGACTACGCCGCGCAGGACGCCGAGTACCCAGGCTTCGCCCGCTGGCGCTCGCGCAACACCCGCGCCCACAAGCGCCCTGGCTACGTGGCCGTGACCCTGTCGCTGAAGCCCACCGGCGTTGCCCCGGGCGATGTGACCGACAAGCAGCTCGACGCCGTGGCCGACCTGGCAGAGCGCTACAGCTTCGGTTTCCTGCGCACGTCGCACGAGCAGAACATCATTCTTGCCGACGTCGAGCAGCGCCAGCTGCATGCCCTGTGGCTGGAGCTGCGCGAAAACGGCTTCGCTACCCCGAACATCGGCCTGCTGACCGACATCATCTGCTGCCCGGGCGGTGACTACTGCTCGCTGGCCAACGCCAAGTCGATCCCGATTGCCGAATCCATCCAGCGCCGCTTCGATGACCTGGACTACCTGTTCGACATCGGCGAGATCGACCTGAACATCTCCGGCTGCATGAACGCCTGCGGCCACCACCACGTGGGCCACATCGGCATCCTCGGCGTGGACAAGAAGGGCGAGGAGTTCTACCAGGTGTCGCTGGGCGGCAATGCCGCGCGTGGCGCGAGCCTTGGCAAGATTCTCGGCCCGTCCTTCGCCCAGGATGACATGGCCGATGTGATCGAGAAGCTGATCGCCGTGTACGTCGAGCAACGTACCGAGGAAGAGCGTTTCATCGACACCTACCAGCGTATCGGCATCGACCCCTTCAAGGAACGCGTCTATGCAGCGAATCATTAAGAACAACCAGATCGTCGACGAAACCTGGCATCTGCTGCCCAAGGAAACGTCCTTTGACGAGCTGACCAACTGCGACGACTACATCGTCCCGCTGCAGATGTGGCGCGACCATGCCCATGCGCTCAAAGCCCGTGACGGTGGGCTGGGCATATGGCTGGACAGTGACGAAGAAGCCGAAGAAATCGGCGAAGACGTGCAGCACTTCCAGGTCATCGCACTGAACTTTCCGGCGTTCACCGACGGGCGCAACTACTCCAATGCGCGCCTGCTGCGTGACCGCTACAAGTTCAAGGGCGAACTGCGCGCCATCGGCGACGTGCTGCGCGACCAACTGTTCTTCATGGCCCGTTGCGGCTTTGACGCGTTCGCCATCCGCGCCGACAAGGACCCGGAAGACGCGCTGCAAAGCCTGAAGGACTTCTCGGTGACCTACCAGGCCGCCACCGACGAGCCGCTGCCGCTGTTCCGCCGCCGCTGATCGTCACCTTGCAATGCCAGACGGCCCGCCTATATGGCGGGCCGTTTCGTTTTCCTGTACCGGCCTCTTCGCGGGTGAACCCGCTCCCACAGGTACTGCACCGTTCTTGAGTGCGGCGCGGTCCCTGTGGGAGCGGGTTCACCCGCGAAGAGGCCGGTACAGGTTTACCCTGCATTCCCCCAGCAACAGTCACGGCACAGCGACCTATTCTTGCCTCCCAGTCAAATGACCTTGGCCCCGCCCCACCTTAATCAATCCCCCTCAAAGCCGCACACTGCTCCCCACACGAAGAGCGATCGAACCCGAGCGACCAACCTCGATTCGGCTCACCCCCTCACTCACCAGGAGCAGATCCATGAGCGTTCCATCCTTCGGCCTCGGCACCTTTCGCCTAACCGGCCAAGCCGTCATCGATTCGGTCAAGTCGGCCCTGGAACTTGGCTACCGCGTCATCGACACCGCGCAGATCTACAAGAACGAAGCCGACGTCGGCCAGGCCATCGCCGAAAGCGGCGTCAAGCGCGGCGAGCTGTTCATCACCACCAAGATCTGGGTCGAAAACTACGCCGCCGACAAGCTGGTCCCCAGCCTGCGCGACAGCCTGCAAAAACTGGGCACCGACTACGTCGACCTGCTGCTGATCCACTGGCCGGCCCCAGGCAACGGCGTTGCGCTGCCCGAGTACATGGCCGCCCTGGCCGAAGCCAAGAAGCTGGGCCTGGCCCGCCAGATCGGTGTGTCCAACTTCAACATCGAACTGACCCGCCAGGCCATCGAAGTGGTCGGCGAAGGCGAGATCGCCACCAACCAGATCGAACTCAGCCCCTACCTGCAGAACGGCAAGCTGACCGCGTTCCTCAAGGAGCAAGGCATCACCGTCACCTCGTACATGACCCTGGCCTACGGCAAGGTGCTGAAAGACCCGGTACTGGCCGACATCGCCGCCAAGCACAAGGCCACCGTGGCCCAGGTTGCCCTGGCCTGGGCCCTGCAGCTGGGCTACGCGGTGATCCCGTCGTCGACCAAGCGGGAAAACCTGGCCAGCAACCTGCTCGCACGTGACCTGATGCTGGACGCTGACGACATGGCACGCATCGCCAAGCTCGAGCGCAACGGCCGTGAAGTCAGCCCTGACGGCCTGGCGCCAATCTGGGATTGATGCCATGACCACGCCCCTCGAACGCCTGACCGCTGGCGGCTTCAGCATCGGCCTGGAAGCGCCGCTGGACCACGACTGGACCCCCGCCGGCGACCAGGCGCGGCGCCGTGACGGCCGCCAGTTCGGCGAGCCGGACCTGGCCCGCCACGCAGAACTGGCACAACTGGCCGATCGCCTGGGCTACCGCGCCCTGTGGGTCCGCGATGTGCCGCTGTACGATCCGTCGTTCGGCGATGCCGCCCAGGTGTTCGAGGTGTTTGCCTACCTCGGCTACCTGGCCGGGGTAACCCGCGACATCCTGCTTGGCACGGCCGCCGTGGTGCTGCCGATTCGCGAACCGCTGCTGACCCTGAAATCGGCCAACAGCGTGCAGTGCCTCAGTGGTAACCGCCTGCTGCTGGGCGTGGCCAGTGGTGACCGGCCGGTGGAGTACCAGCCGACACAGCCTGATAGAGCCCCCTTGCCCCATCTCCGGCGGTCTTCATTGTTCCACGCACTGCAATTATGATGTGCCAGGCACACCCATTCTCTATTCGGCCAGCGGCTACTACTCTCCTACCAGCCAATCGAACTGAGGAGTATCGCGATGTCCCGCCCACCCCTGCCGCCCTTCACCCGCGAAAGCGCCATCGAAAAGGTCCGCCTGGCCGAGGATGGCTGGAACAGCCGCGACCCGGCCAAGGTCGCGCTTGCCTATACCATCGACACCGTGTGGCGCAACCGCGCCGAGTTCCCGCGCGGTCGTGCCGAGGTCGAGGCGTTCCTGACGCGTAAATGGAACCATGAACTGGAGTACCGCCTGATCAAGGAGCTTTGGGCCTTCACCGGCAACCGCATTGCCGTGCGCTATGCCTACGAGTACCACGACGACAGTGGCCAGTGGTACCGCGCCTATGGCAATGAGAACTGGGAGTTTGCCGAGGACGGGTTGATGCAGAACCGCCATTCGAGCATCAACGAGCACCCTATCAGTGAAGCCGAGCGCAAGTTCCACTGGCCGCTGGGCCGGCGCCCGGATGATCACCCCGGGCTCAGCGAACTGGGGCTCTGATCAGCCCTGCGGCAGCATGATCCTGACTTCCAGCCCGCCACCCGGGCGGTTGCCCAGGGACATGCTGCCCCCCTGCTCCAGCACGATGGCACGTGCTGCGGGCAGGCCCAGCCCCACGCCACCGGTATTGCGGTTGCGTGAACCTTCGATACGGTAGAACGGCGCGAATACCTGCTCGTGCAGCTCCGGCGCGATGCCCGGCCCGCGATCCTGCACGGTAATCTCGATCTGCCTGGCGTTTACCGCCAACACCACCGTGGGCTCGCAGCCGTATTTCGCTGCATTGTCGATCAAGTTGACCAGCACCCGCTTGATACCCACCGGCCGCCCCGTATACACACAGCGACGCGGCCCGCTGAGGCCGACCTCGACCCCCGCGTCCTTGAAGTCGTCCACAACGGTCAGCAGCAGCTCGCCCAGATCGAATACGGTCGTCTGTTCCAGCCGCGCGTCATCACGGAAGAACCCCAACGCCGCATCGACCATCGCCTGCATCTCGTCGACGTCCTTGAACAACTTGGCCTGTAGCTGGGCATCGTCGATGAACTCGGCGCGCAAGCGCATGCGCGTCAGCGGTGCACGCAGGTCATGGGAGATGGCCGCGAGCATCTGGGTGCGGTCGTTGAGAAAATGCTTGAGCTGCGCCTGGGTGGCATTGAACGCAAGAATGGTCTGACGCAGGTCGTGCGGGCCAACCACCGGAATGGGCGGGGCGTTGAAGTCCTTGCCAAAACGCCGCGCACCTTCGGCAAAGCGCTCCAGCGGCTTGGCCAGGTAGCGGGTGGCCAGCAGCGCGACGACAAGGCTGGAAACCAGCATCAGCCCGAGGATGATCAGGTTGCGCGGCAGTTCGTCCAGGCCCCAGCTACGGTTGGTGGCACGGAACAGCACCCAGGACTTGTCGGTCAGCTCGATCATCAGCGCATAACCACGCTCAGGTGCGTACTCCGGCATGTCGGACGGTGCGAAGGCCTCGACCCTGGCATCCGGGCGCTTGAGCAATGCGCGCAGGATAGGCGTGCCCTCGCTGAACTCGGCATCGACCAGCACGGGTACGCCCGCTTCGTCATGGCGGCGCAGCCAGCGCACGGAGTATGAGCCGTCGCCCGCCGCACTGGCGATGTTGGCGCGCTGCGCCATGGGCGCGACGTCGAGGATGCGAGTGACCGCTGCAACCTTCTCGATCACCCCGCTCTCCAGCAGCGGTGGCTGCGCCCAGACACTCAGCAACAGGCTGAACAGCCCCTTGAGCAGCAACAGGAACAGCATCGCCGTCAGGGTGGTCAGCGCGATCCAGCGGGCAATGGTGATCCTGGGCCGTGGCAGGGCCTGGCGAACCCAGGCGAGCAGCTTCATCGCTTCGCGACCGTGGGCGTGAACAGGTAACCGGCGTTGCGCAGGGTACGGATCAAGGGCTCGTTGCCGTTGTCGGTTTCAAGCTTGCGGCGCAGCCGGCTGACCTGGACGTCGATACTGCGATCATAGGCGTCGTAGGCATCGCCACGGGCCATGTCCAGCAACTGCTGGCGGCTGAGCACCCGCCGCGGATGTTCGGCGAACACCAGCAGCAGCTCGAACTCACCGTTGGACAAGGGGATCATGACGTTGTCCGGCGAACGCAGCTCGCGCCGCACCACATCCAGCCGCCAGCCGGCAAACTCCAGGGTCGCGCAGGCATGGCCCGCCGCGTTCCCGGCCGCTTCGCCGGCACGGCGCAGCACTGCCCTCACCCGGGCCAGCAGTTCACGGGCGGCGAACGGTTTCGTCAGGTAGTCGTCTGCCCCCAGCTCCAGGCCAACCACCCGGTCACTCAACTCGCCCATGGCGGTGAGCATGATCACTGCCACCTTGTGCTCGGCCAGCAGGCGCTGGCACAACACCAGGCCACTGTCGCCAGGCAGCATCACATCCAGGATGACCAGGTCCGGCACCCGCCGCTCGACGGCCTGCCACAGCGCCTTGCCATCCCTGGCCACATCAACCTCGTAGCCATGTTGGCAGAGAAACTTCTGCAGCAGGTCGAGCACCTCGACATCATCGTCGACTATCAGCAAATGGCTCACAAAAAAGCACCGCAAAACAAGGTTATCAGGCCGTACTTTAAGGCCATCTCCACGTAGCCGTCATATATTTCAACCCGGAAACAAAGTGTCGACGCTGAGACAATCCGGACATTACCAGGCAAAGAAAACTGCGCAGCATCGCTGGCAGTTCTTGCCAGGAATGTATCTATGTCCCGTTCATCATCCGCCTCCCGCTCAGCGCGCTCAGCCGCGCTGGCCTTGTCGCTGCTTGCGGCGGGAGGCTGCAGCCAACGTGCACCGGCCACGGCGGCCTGCGGCAATGTCGCCTATCAGGTCAGTGACCCGGCGGAGCCCGCCAACCGCGCCGTATTCGCCTTCAACCGCACGGTCGACGACTATCTGCTGGCCCCCGTCGCACGGGGCTACACCGCGCTGCCCGGTTTTGCCCGGCAGGGCATGCACAACTTTGCCAGCAACTTCGGTGAGCCGAAGGTGTTCGTCAACGACCTGCTGCAGGGCAACGGCGAACGGGCGATGACCAGCCTCTCCCGCTTCATCTTCAACACCACCCTGGGTGTGGCAGGGCTGGTCGACGTGTCTGGCAAGATGGGGCTGAGCCAGCATCGCTCGGACTTTGGCCAGACTTTCGGGGTGTGGAACATCGCCTCTGGCCCCATCGTCGAGCTGCCGCTGCTGGGCACCCACAACCTGCGCGATGCCACCGGCACGCTGCTGGGCCTGGCACTGGACCCGTTTGGCGGCAACAGCGATACCGTCGAAACCATGGGCAACGTAGCCACGGCCGGCGGCATCGTCGATGCACGGGCCGAAGCACTGCCACTGACCGACCTGCTGCGCACCTGGCCTGACTACTACGTTGCGATGCGTGACTACACCGCGCAGCGGCGCAGCAACCGGGTGGCAGAAGGCAAGGCCGGCGAGCCGGGCACCTGGCCATTGGATTGCGCAGGGGGTGCCCATGAAGAATGATGCCCAAGGCGCCATGCTGCTGTTCAGGCGCCTGGAAGGCGCTGCCCGGCAACCGCTGTTGCTGCATGAACTGGAGGCCCGGGTTTCGGCCGATGGCCGGAGCCTGGTGCTGAGCCGCTATCGCGAACGCTTTACCGCCGAGGGCAAGCCCTACCGACACGAGGCTCACCGCAGCGTACCGATTGCAGCATTGCTGCGCTGGGTGGCGCGGCACGAACGATGAATTCGAGGGCAGCCAAGTGTCAGCAGGGACCCTGTGGGAGCGGCTTTAGCCGCGAACACCGGCGCAGCCGGTGCCATGCACCGCGCTGGATTCTTCGCGGGTGAACCCGCTCCCACAGGGTACGCGGACCGCCTGCGAATTCAGGGCGTCAGGCCCGGGATGTCCGAAACGCGACAGTGGCTGCCTGTTCGGCGTGAGACAGGCAAACCGGGCACTGGCTACCCTTCTTCGGCAAATGCCTTGTTCCCTTTCGCCAGAAGAAGATCGCCCATGACGACCTCCACCGCCTCCATGGCCGCCACCACACCTGCCGACCAACCCCAGGGCTTTCTGGTCCGCATCGTCGGCGCTGCGGCATTCGCCCACCTGCTCAACGACCTGATCCAGGCCGTGCTGCCGTCCATCTACCCAATGCTCAAGAGCGATTTCGCACTCAGCTTTGCCCAGATCGGCTGGATCGCCCTCATCTACCAGGTGACCGCGTCCTTGCTGCAACCCTGGGTCGGCCTGTACACCGACAAGCGCCCGCAGCCCTACCTGCTGCCGGCCGGTATGCTGGTGACGCTGGTGGGCATCGCCCTGCTCGCCTTCGCCAGTAGCTATGAAATGCTGCTGGTGGCCGCCGCGGTGGTCGGCGTGGGCTCGGCGACCTTCCACCCCGAAGCCTCGCGACTGGCCAGGATGGCCTCCGGTGGGCGCTTTGGCACCGCGCAATCGACCTTCCAGGTCGGTGGCAACACTGGCTCGGCCCTCGGCCCGCTGTTGACCGCTGCCATCGTCATTCCGCACGGCCAGCCGGCCATCGCCTGGTTCATGCTGGCGGCCGCGCTGGCGGTATTCGTGCTGCTGCGGGTGACCGGCTGGACCGTGCGTCACGGCCAGACCCGGCTCAAGACCTTCGCCGGCCAGCAGGCCCCCGGCCTGTCGCGTGGCGCCATGTGGCGCGCCGTGGCGGTCATCGCCGTGCTGATGTTCGCCAAGTTCGTCTACATCGCCTCGTTCACCAACTATTTCACCTTCTACCTGATCGAGCATTTCGGCCTGAGCGTGCAGCACAGCCAGCTGTACCTGTTCGTGTTCCTCGCGGCCGTGGCCCTGGGCACCTTCGCTGGTGGCCCGGTGGGTGACCGTATCGGGCGCAAGGCGGTGATCTGGGTCTCGTTCCTCGGCGTGGCGCCCTTCGCCCTCGCCCTGCCCTACGCCAACCTGGCCTGGACGGCGGTACTGGCGGTGGCCATCGGCCTGGTGATGTCCTCGGCCTTCGCCGCCCTGGTGGTGTATGCCCAGGAGGCCGTGCCGGGCCGGGTCGGCATGGTGTCGGGGGTGATGTTCGGGTTGATGTTCGGTATCAGCGGCATCGGCGCCGCCGGGCTTGGCGAACTGGCCGACCGGCATGGCATCGAGTGGGTGTACCAGATCATCTCGTTCCTGCCGCTGCTGGGGCTGGCCACCGCGCTGCTGCCAGCAACCCGCTCGCAAGCCCGCCCCAGCCGCTGCTGTTAAAGTGGGCGTGCCAGGCTGCCCGTACAAGAGGTCGAAATGCTGAAGCCGCAGCACGAATTGCTGGTGGAGGTGGATGAGTGGAGCTGGGAGGTGGGCAGCCGTGCGACGGACTACCCGACCGACTGGTTCATCGAGCCCCACAGCCATGCCAAGCATCAACTGATCTATGCCACCAAAGGCCTGATGATCGTCGAGTCCGGTAACGAACGCTGGACCGTGCCTCCCAGCCGCGGCGTATGGATGCCTTGCGGCCAGGTGCACGCGATACGCTGCGTGGGCGAGGTGAAGATGCGCAGTGTGTTCGTGCGCGCCGACGCGGCAGTGCAGTTGCCCCTGCAGAGCAAGGCGATCAGCATCTCGCCGTTGCTCAGCGAACTGATCAAGGCCTCCGTAGGCTTTACCGCGCCGTTTGCCGAAGACTCGCGTGAAGCCCGGGTGATGCGCCTGATCCTCGACGAGATCTGCGTGCTGCCGACCTTGCCGCTGAAGCTGTCGCAGCCCGGCGACAAGCGCCTGCAGGCGATCTGCTCCGCGCTGCACGAGCGGCCTGACGATAACGCCACCGTGGCCGACTGGGGCCAGCAGCTGGGAGTGGACGAAAAGACCATCCAGCGCCTGTTCCGCAAGGAAACCGGCATGACCTTCGGCCAGTGGCGCCAGCAGGCGCGGTTGATGCAGGCACTGGAGCTGATCGCCCTGGGCGAGCGGATCATCGATGTGGCGGGGACGCTGGGGTATGACAGCCCCAGTGCCTTTGCCAGCATGTTCAAGCGCCAGTTCGGTATCACGCCGAGTCAGTTCTTCAAATAGCCTGTAGGAAACATATGAGATCGCCCCGCGTCGCCTGATCTCGCACAGCAACCCTGTCAAGCCGTGTACAGTACCCTCACAACAAAGCCCCCAGAAGGAGCCCGGCACATGACCGTGACGCTGTCCCCCCTGCAGATCGACTGCGATTTCGACTCCGGCAACATCCAGGTGCTGGATGCCAGCAACCCGGCCCGGGTGCACCTGGCCATCCGCCCGGACACCCACAGCGGCCACTACCAGTGGTTCCACTTCAAGGTCAGCGGGCTGACGCCAGGCCAGGTCCATCGCTTCAGCCTCGACAATGCCTCCGGTTCCTCCTACAAGAACGCCTGGAGCGGCTACAACGCCGTGGCCTCCTACGACCAGCAAACCTGGTTCCGCGTCCCCAGCCAGTTCGACGGCACGGCGCTGTCGTTCGAGATAAAGGCCGAACAGCCGCACATCTGGTTCGCCTACTTCGAGCCCTACCCGCGCGCTCGTCACAACCAGCTGATCGAACGTGCACGGCAACTGCCGGGGGTGGAATTGCTCGCCAGTGGCCGCAGCGTACAGGGTCGCGACATTCCCCTGCTGCGTGCCGGTGATGGTGCCGCAGGCAAGCGCAAGCTTTGGCTGATTGCCCAGCAACACCCGGGCGAACACATGGCCGAATGGTTCATGGAGGGCGTGATCGACCGCTTGCAGGCCAACGACGAGGTGATCCGGCAGTTGCTGGCCAAGGCCGACCTGTACCTGATCCCCAACATGAACCCCGACGGTGCCTTCCTCGGCCACCTGCGCACCAACTTCAAGGGCAAGGACCTGAACCGTGCCTGGCAGGACGCCAGCGTCGAGCTCAGCCCCGAGGTCTTCTTCGCCCAGGCACAGATGAAGCAACACGGCGTGGATGCGTTCATCGACGTGCATGGCGACGAAGAGATTCCCCATGTGTTCACCGCGGCCTGCGAGGGCAACCCGGGCTACACGCCGCGTCTGGCCAAACTGGAGGAGCAGTTCCGCAGCACCCTGTGCAGCCTGACCCGCGACTTCCAGACCGTGCATGGCTATACCCGCGACGAACCGGGGCAAGCCAACACGACGCTGGCCTGCAATGCGGTGGGGATGGCGCATGACTGCCTGTCACTGACCCTGGAAATGCCGTTCAAGGACCATGACGACGCGCCGGATGCCGTCACCGGGTGGTCGGGGGCGCGCTCGAAGGCGTTGGCCGGGGCGGTGCTTGAGACCTTGGCGAAGATGGTTGGCGATTTGCGCTGACTGAAACGGCCCATCGCCGGCAAGTCGGCTCTCACAGGACTGCACATGACTCATGGAATTAGCAGGGCCCCTGTGGGAGCGGCTTTAGCCGCGAACACCGGCGTAGCCGGTGCCATGCACCGCGTTGGATTCTTCGCGGCTAAAGCCGCTCCCACAGGTTACGCGGACCGCCGCTCCCACAAGGTCCCTGCGCTCAGAACTGCACATCCAGAATCACGCTGTCGGTATAGGTCGCAGCCGGGGGTGTAGCCTGGTCGGTGTAGACCTTGGCGTTGTAGTTGAACACCTGGCTACCGGTGCCGGTCCCCGTGCCGGGGTTCACATCGGCATCGGCACTGGCCCGCCGCGCAGCCCCTGTCGAACCCCAGCGCACCGCACCGGCGCCCTTGAAAATGTCATAGGCCAGGTAGTTGTTGGCCGCCGACTTCATCCGCCGTCGACCATTGGCCACGTTCTGCCCGTTATCCAGGCCCACCGTGTAGTTGCTGCCCTTGGTGCACGACACGCTCAGGCTCTGGCTCACCGTGCCGAACCCCGCCACCACCGGCGCGCTGGCGAAGTTGATGCTGGGCGTGGTGATCTGGCAGTCGTTGGTCACCGTCATGCTTACCAGCAGGGTCCTGGTACCGGAGCCCTTGTCTCGCCCTATGCAAAGCCCGCCAACACCAATCCCGTCGCAATAGTCCCAGGTCCACTCGACATCGAGGATTTCCTGATATAGCCCCGCCGATACGTTGCTGCCCACCTGCGTGCGCATGTAGATAGGCACATTCTTCGGTGTACCGTTGAGCAACCCGAGCAAGTCGAGGATGCCGGTGGTCCTGAATTCGAAGGGGGTGCCACGGGTGATCGGATAGTTGGTTGTGGCGTCGGCATAGAGGGTGTAGGGGATCACATCCCCGGTAGGCCCTACCAGGCCGCTGGTGGTGGAGGTGATCTTGATCTTGAAGGAGTCGGTGCTACTGAGCACGCTGATCACCGAACCGTTGCATTGCAGGCCCGAGTTGGTGCTGGAAGCTGTCTGGCCCGTGCCACGTACCTGAGTCGAGTTGAGCGAACCAAACGCCGCCGGCGCAGTCAACACTGACGTGCACTTGGCCCAGGCCGAGCCCGCCCACAACAACAAGGCGCATGCCCACAAACCACGCCAGCAGGCCTTCACTTGCACACCAACGGGCCAATCAACGGGATCGAACCTTGCGACTCAGGCAGGTCGAACGCCACCTGGCAATGCCCGCCCCCCTGCAACTCAACCAGCAGTCGGTTATGCGGCGTCAGGTTCTCCAGATAAACCAGGCCATCCCAACCGACCACCGCCTGGCTGCCACTTTCTGCATGGGTGACACGGCTGCCCAGCTTGAGTACCTGCTGTTCGGCGTCCACCAGTTCGACGCTGGCCGCCAGCACGCGCCTGAGCGGAAACTCCAGCAAGTAGCCGCTGCCCCGGCGCACCGCCACCCGCTGTTCCACTTCCGGCGCGAGGATGTCCGGCGGCAAGCCCATGGGGTCGATCTCGTACTTGCCGCGGTAGTAACCGCTGCTGTACGGCACCAGCAGGTGACCATCGGCATCGGTACGGCCGACCTCCTGGTTTTCATAGCGCACCGGCACGTCGGCGTAACCACTGGTGCTGACTAACACGAAGGCATCGTCGATACGGTTGGCAGCGAACAGCCCGGCATCCATCCAAACCAGCGAGCCACTGGCGTCGGCCCAGCGGGTCATCTCTCCACTGCTGCCATACAAACCGGCCTGCAACTGCACCGACTGCAGGCGCCAGGTGACATCGGCCTGGCGGTAGGCATCGCGCTCGCTACCGGCGGCGTAGCCCAGGTTGTAACCGACACCACCCCCCACCGGCGTCGCGCGGCTGTAGTTGACCCGCTGCAGGGTTTTGCCTTGCTGGCTGCGCTCCATGCCCAGGGCCAGGGTGCCGTGCAGGTCGAACGGGATCACCAGTTGCGCCTGCACTGCCCACTGGCTGTTCCCCACTTCACGGTTGGCCGACAGATAAACGCTGCTGTTGCCCCACAGCGGCCTGCTGTAGCTCAGGTTGATCAGCCGGGTACGTGTGCCGTCGCCGGCGCGCACATCGAAATAGCCGGCGCCGATGTTGCCGTATTCGTTCAGGTTCAGGCTCAGCGTGACCTGCTCGCTGCGCTGGCTCAGCTGTATGTCCCGGCTGTCGACCCGGGTCAGATCGGCATAGTCGCCATGGCGTTGCAGGCGCTGGTAGCTGAAGCCGATGCGCTGGCTGTTGTACTGGTAGCCGAGGGCGACCTGGTGGCCCTTGTCGCCGTCGAACCGGCTCTGCGCCAGCGCCGCATTTAGCACGCCGAAGTTGCCCAGCCGCATGTTGCCACCCAGGCCTCCCAGCATCAGCGATTCGGCGCTTTCGGCATGGGTCTCCAGGGTGAAGACGTCGCTGACCCCGTAGCGCAGGCTGGCCGAAGCAACCCCGGGGCCGTAGGCAAAATCGCGCACCCCGTAGTCACGCCGCAGGCTGCCGGCCGCTACCGAATAATCCGCCAGGCCCTGCTGCAGCAGGCTGCTGGTGACGTAGAACGGCAAGGTGGTCGACACCTGCCGGCCAAGGGCATCGGTGGTGACCACCACCGCCTCCCCGGCGCCGTTGATGAACGGCACGTTGGTCAAGGTGTAGGGACCCGGCTGCAATTCGCTGGTGCTGGATTTGTAGCCATTGATGAACAGGTCCAGCGAGGTCGGTACCGCCGCTTCACCGGAGAACGCCGGCAGCGGATAGGTGACCAGGTCAGGGCGTACAGCGAAATCGCGCGACAACTGCAGGCCACCGACCCGCACCGAGCTGGTCCAGGGCAAGGCCCCGGTTACCAGGTCACCAGCTTCGTAGGTCAGCAGGCGCTGCTCGTCGGTGAAGCGCCAGGTGGTGTCGTAGCGCAAGAAGCCTTGGCGCATATCGTCGGTCGGCGCACCATTGAACGACTGGCGCCACTGCCCGCTGCTGGAGAACGTTCCCCAGCTGTCGAACAGGCGCAGTTCGTTCCAGGCCGCCAGGTAGCTGCCGCCGTCATCGGTGTCGTTCAGGTACAGGTCGTAGTTGAACAACGCGCCGAAACTGCTGCGTGCATCGCTGGCCGGGTACAGGTTGCGGTCGCCCAGTTGCTGGTCGGGCAGCCAGGCCGGCGGCACTTGCAGCAGCAGGCGCTGGTTCTGGCTGTCGTAGTCGGCATGCATCCCCACGATGGCCTCAAGCGCCACCTCGCCCTGGGGGGGGCCCGGCAGCGAAACTCCGGCCGCCCGCAACACCTCGCTATCCAGGTACAACTGCCCGGCACGCTGCTGCACCGGCACCAGCTCAGCCCTGGGCACCTGGTTCACCAGCAACTCGAGGTACAACGTGGCATCGGCGATGGCAGACATCTCCGTGGGTGGTGGCGGCAGGTCGTCGGCCAGCACCAGGCCTGGGCCGACCAGGGCGAGCCCCAGGCAACAACGGTGGGTCAGCCACCTCACACACGGTGTCCAACCATTGCCGGGTTCTCCACGGCCTCTGCGCGGCATTCAGGCGCAGGCTCATTGGCTTTGGCGGATGGCGTCCGCGCTGCTCTGGCCGTTTACCCTCCCCTTCAGCACACTCCCGGCACTCGGTGCCAACGGTGCCGGCCAGCGCATGCTGGCACCCGGCAGCACATAACCCAGCAAGCCATCGGCCAGTGGTTTGCTCTGGCTGCCCTGCTGCACCACCACATCAGTCAGGCGTGCATGCACCGGGCCGGTGTTGCGCAGTTCCACGTACGGCTTGCCCTGCACGGTCACTGCGCGCCAGCTGAGTTGCGGCTTGCCGACGCCCTCGGCATTGCGCTTGCCCTCAGGGCCTGCCTTGCCCCACAGGCCTTCGCCGTAGACGAACAGGGGTACCGAGTAGCGCATCTGCAGGCGGATCGCCGCGGTGGTGCCGGGCTCGGCCTTGTCGACCGGGATGGCGGGCGGGATTTCGTCGATGATGATGCGGTAGGCCTGCTCCTGGCCGACTGGCGAGGGGCCGGTGCGGGTCAGGCGGATCAATTGCTTCTGCCCGGGGGCGACGTTGGCCACCGGCGGGCTGCCAATGATCTCGCGCTGTGCCTGGTACTGTTCCTGGTAGTCACCTTGGCGCCAGGCGAACACCCGCACCTGCAGGTTGGCCGGTGCGGTTCCGCGGTTTTCCAGCCACAGTGCGCCAGCCTTCTGGTCAGCCTCCAATACCGGGTCGATCGGCCAGATCAGCACCGAGGTGGCCGCCCAGGCTGGCAGGCTCGCCAGCCACGATACTCCGATCAATCCTCGCGCCCACTTCGCGCCTGCCCCCATGAAGCTCTCCTTGGATACTGGTCATTAGTGCCGATGCATTCACCAGGTCACCGTCACTTGCACCACATCGGTGTAAGTCCCCGCCGGCATCATGCCGGTCAGCTGAACCCGCCCGTACACCGGCAGCTTGATCGCCGTCGGGTCGGTATAGCTCACGGCCACGCTCTGGCCGATCCCCAGGCTCTGGCTGTACGCCGCGTCCCGGTACAACTGGTAGGCCAGCACCTGCGTGCCGCCCGTGCGTTTGAGGTTGCGTGTGCCACTGGCACTGTTCTGCCCGCCATCCACGCTCATGCTCAAGGCCACGCCCGGGGTGCACTGGAAGGTCACCGTGGTACCGCCCAACGAGGTGCCGAGAGTTCCGGTGGCCAGTGCCGACTGCGAGCCGTAGTCGAGCGTCCCGTAGCTGGTCACGCCGCCCACCACCAGGCACCCGGCGACGATCTGCGCCGTCACCAGGAAGCTGCTGGTGGTCGCCGCATCCAGAGGCGCGGCCAGCAGCACGCCAAGGACGCTCATGCCGCCCGCCAGCCAGCTGCGCATGGTTCAGAACGACAGCTCGACGGACACTGTGTCGGTGTATTCCCCCGCCGGCAGGCCGACCTTGCCGCGCGCCTGGCCATACAGGTTGACGGTCTGGGCCACACCACTGCTGAGCGGCAAGGTGATGGTGCCGTTGATGGCCAACACCTGCGTACGCCCGGCATCGGTGTAGAAGTCGTACGGCACGAAGTTGCCGACGCCATCCGCCAGCGCACGGCTGCCCCCGGCCGACTGGCCATCGTGGGAACCTGCACCCACGCGGATGACTGGTACCGTGCCAGCCGAACAGAGAATGCTGATCGCCTCACCGCCGCCGCCGATTACCTGGCCGTCGGCAGTGTTGAACAAGGCATCGTGAGTGCCGAAGTCCAAGGTACCGAAGTCTGCCCCCGAGGAGGCTGAGCTGCCGTTGACCTGACACGCTGCGGTCAAGGTCAGCGTCGACTCGATAGTCCCGGTGGTGGCGGCCTGCGCCTGGTAAGTCAGCATCAGCCCCAGGCCGGCCAGGATGCAGCGTGAAAGGTTCGTTCGCATCGAAGTCTCCTTGTGTCGTTACCAGTCCAGGGTCACCCTCAGGGTGTCACGGTACAGGCCGGCTGGCAGCGCACGCGGTTGCGCCACTACCACACCGTAGATGGGGATCGGTATCTGCCGGGTACTGCTGATGGTGAAGGCACGCGCCTGGCCGATGCCGTAGCGGCTGTTACCACCTGGGTCGATCGCCAGTTGGTAGGGGATCAGCTCGCGGCCGTTGCTCAGCCGCCGTATGCCGTCACTGCCATTCAGGCCGCCGTTGATGCGCACGTTGAACGCCCGCACCTCGGGCGTGCAACTGATCTGCAGGCTGCCTTCGCCGCTCACATCGTCAACCCGGCTGCGCAGCGGCTGGCGCCAGTTCGGACCGCGCTCGCCGAAGTCCAGCACTCCCGGGTTACCCACCGTTGCCGGTTGCGTCTCGTTGCTGCTGATCTGGCAAGCGGTGCTGATCACCAGCCGCGCCTGGATGAAACCGGTGCTGGTGCCATGCGCGGCTCCACCGGGCACCAGCAATGGGCCCAGGGAAGCAGCAGGATCGAGGTGCGGTTCATGGCGTCGCGTCCTTGAGCATGGTTGCATCCCTACCAGGTGACCGTGATTTTGAGCAGGTCGGCGTACAGGCCGGCAGGCGGTACCCAGGCCAGCTTGTCGATCCGTGCGTACAACGGCAGCTCGACCGAGCCGCTGTCCGGCACCCGCGCCGAATGCGCCACATTCACCGCCAGCGGCTCGCGCCAGGCAGCGTCGCGGTAGAGGCGATAAGGGATGAGCCGGGCCGTGTCATCGTCACTGGCCAGAAAGCGCAACTCGCCGACGCCGCCATGCTGCCCACCATCGACGCGGACCTGATAGGGGGTGTGGGGATTGCATTCCAGGCGTGGCGGGCGCTGGCTCAGCAGCGCGCCGGTGAGCGGCTCACCAGGGCCATCCAGCCGTGCAGCAGCGCCCAGATCGATACGCCCCAGCGCCTGCGCACCAGCATCGCGGGGCTGGTTGATCAGCATGCAGCCACGCTGCACCAGCACCCGCACTTCCACCAGGAAGTCCGCCGCCATTGCGCTGCTGCTCAACATAAGGCCCAACAGGGCGGCCAGGTAGCGGTCCGTCACCTTATTATCCTTGTCGATGTCTGCTGTGCTGAGCGTAGCAGCGACGTGACATCACGGTACTGGCATCGAGCCATTTTTTTGTATTAGCCAAAAAGCGCTACCACCTAAAAAAAAACCACACGACACAGAACGCATCGCCGGCATTCTCCTCAAATGGCCAAGGGCCGTTATCCCGGCGGGTATTCTGTTAAGGTGTATTCCCTTCATCCTGCCTAGACTCATGCGGCATGCATGGACGGACACGACAGGAGCGTTTTCATAGATGATTGCAGACAGCACGCTCACCCAAGCCCTCGAGCGCTGCGCCCAGGAGCCGATCCAGCTGCCTGGCAGCATCCAGCCCCACGGCTTCCTTCTAGTGCTGGACGAAACCGACATGCGGGTACTCCAGGCCAGTGAAAATGTCGAGCAGTGGCTGGGCATACCGGCCAGTGAACTGATAGGTCGCGAGTTCGCCGAACTGGTCAGCGGTGCCTTCGACTTGCGCCTGCACCTGGCCCGCCTGCCGCAGGACGAGGTCTTTCCGTTCCACATCAGCGATGTGCACCTGCGCCAGGACGCTCCATATCCTGGCAACCTGCACCTGCTGGTCCACCGTCACGACCAGGTGCTGATCGCCGAATTCGAACCCCCTCGCCTGCCGGCCGATCTTGTCGGGCAAGGCGACTACTACCCGCTGGTGCGCAGCTTCGTAGGCCGCCTGCACCAGGCCGGCAGCCTCGAGGAACTGCTGCAGCAAGCAGTGCTGCAGCTCAAGCGCATCACCGGCTTTGGCAGGGTCAAGGCCTATCGCTTCGATGCCGAAGGCAACGGCCAGGTGCTGGCCGAGGTGGCCGACCCGGGCTACCCGAGCTATCTGGGCCTGTGTTTCCCCGCTTCGGACATACCGCGCCAGGCGCGCGAGCTGTACCGAATCAACCGCATCCGCGTGATCGAGGACGCCAACTACCAGGCCTCGCCGTTGCTGCCCGCTGCCAACCCACGCACCGGCAAGCCGCTGGACCTGAGCTTTGCCGCGCTGCGCAGCGTGTCGCCAGTGCACCTGCAGTACATGCGCAACATGGGTACCCTGGCATCGATGTCGCTGTCGATCGTGGTCGACGGGAAACTCTGGGGCCTGGTGTCCTGCCACCACGAACAGCCGCGCCCGGTGGACTTGCGCACCCGTACCGCCTGCGAACTGCTGGCCAGTGTGCTGTCGCTGCAGATCGAATCGCGCGAGTCCCACGCCAACACTCGCCAGTTGCTCGAGCTGCGCCAGCACATCGTGCGCATGATCTCGTCCATGGCCGACCATGACAGTGTCGGCGACGGCCTGCGCGACTTGCCCGAAGTACTGCTGGCCTTCGCAGGCGCCCAAGGTGCCGCGGTCATTTCCGCCGAACGTTGCGACCTGATCGGCAAGACCCCTCCGGCCGCGCAGGTAAACGCCCTGGTGCACTGGCTCTCCCAGCGTGGCGAAGAGAGCGTGTTCCACAGCGACAACCTGTGCCGCGACATCGATGAACTGCCCGAGCTCGCGGCCCATGCAGGCGGTGTGCTGGCAGTGGCCATTTCGCAGATCCACTCGCACTACCTGCTGTGGTTCCGTCCCGAGCAGGTGCGCACGGTGAACTGGGCCGGGCAGCCGAACAAACAGGTCGGGCCGCAGGGCAACCTCGACCCGCGGCACAGTTTCGATAGCTGGCAGGAAAAACTGCGCGGCTACTGCGAACCCTGGCACCCGCTGGTCATCGAAGGCGTGCAGGAGCTGCGCACGGCAGTGCTGGGGATTGTCCTGCGCAAGGCCGAGGAACTGGCGCAGCTGGCTGGCGAACTGCGTCGCTCGAACAAGGAGCTCGAAGCGTTTTCCTACAGCGTGTCCCATGACCTGCGCGCCCCCCTGCGCCATATTGCCGGCTACTCCGAACTGCTCGGCGAAATCGAGGGCCAGGGCCTCAGCGAGCGCGGCAGGCGCTTTCTGCAACACATCGAGGAAGCCGCGCATTTTGCCGGAAGCCTGGTCGACAACCTGCTCAACTTCTCGCAAATGGGCCGCTCTGCCCTGCGCCTGTCCGAGGTCGACCTCAACGCCCTGGTCGAGGCCATTCGCAGCGAACTGGCGCCCGACTACCAAAACCGCGAAATTGTCTGGGACATCGCCCAACTGCCCAAGGTGGTCGGTGACCCGGCGTTCATCAACATGGCCTTGCACAACCTGCTGGCCAACGCCATCAAATACACACGTGGGCGCACCCCGGCGCGCATCGGCATCAGCGCCGTGCAACATCCGGGCGAAACCGAGATCTGCATTCGCGACAACGGCGTGGGCTTCGACATGGCCTACGCCAACAAACTGTTCGGCGTGTTCCAGCGCCTGCACCGCATGGAAGACTTCGAAGGCACAGGGATCGGCCTGGCCAGTGTTCGTCGCATCATCGAACGCCATGACGGTCGGGTCTGGGCCCATGGCAAGGTTGGCCAGGGTGCTACCTTCCACTTCACCCTCCCGCGCCACCCCGCGACCACTTGAGGCACCGCTACCATCATGCTCAAACCCATCCTGCTGGTCGAAGACAACCCACGGGACCTGGAGCTGACGCTCCTGGCGCTGGAACGCAGCCAGTTGGCCAACGAGGTCATCGTGCTGCGTGACGGTGCCGAGGCACTCGACTACCTGCTACGGCGCAATACCTATGCCGAACGTGACGATGGCAACCCCGCCGTGTTGCTGCTGGACCTGAAACTGCCAAAGGTCGACGGCCTGGAGGTGCTGAAGGAAGTGCGCGCCACCGCCGAGCTGCGCAGCATCCCGACGGTGATGCTGACGTCCTCGCGCGAGGAGCCCGACCTGCTGCGCGCCTACGAGCTGGGGGTGAACGCGTACGTGGTCAAGCCGGTGGAGTTCAAGGAATTCGTCGCCGCCATTTCCGACCTGGGGGTGTTCTGGGCGGTACTCAACGAACCCCCACCCGGCTCGCTGCGCCTGAACCGGCGTGGCAGCATCTAAGGTGGCCGCGACGATGCAGCCAACGCCGCTGAAACTGCTGATGGTCGAAGACAACTCGATGGACGCCGAGCTGACCCTGATGCGCCTGGAACGTAGCGGGTTGCAGGTGCAGGCGCAGCTTGTGTTCGACCATGCCGGTGTCGAGCAAGCCCTGAGCGAGGCCCACTACGACCTGATCTTGTGCGACTGCGTGCTGCCGGGCTCGTCCGGCACCGATGTGCTGGCCATCGCCCAGCGCCTGGCACCCGACATTCCGTTCATTTTCCTGTCTGGTATCTATGGCGAAGAACATGCGGTGGAAATGATCCGCCTGGGCGCCACCGACTATGTGCTGAAGAAGAACCTGCCGCTACTGCCCAAGGCCGTGCGCCGGGCCCTGACCGAAGTGCAGGAGCGCCAGCGCCGGCGCCGCGCCGAAGAGGCCCTGGCAGACGTCGAGGCACGTGCACGCATTGCCATCGACGCTGCCGGCATGGGCACATGGGACATGCGCCCGCAGGAAGGCCTGTTGTTGTGGGATGACCGCTGCAAGACCCTGTTCGGTCTACCCACCGATACTGAAATGAGCCTCGAGGTGTTTTACGCCGGCATCTACCCCGACGACCTGCCGCAGGTGCGCGAGGCGGTGGAACAGGCCATGTGCCCGGAAGGTGGCGGCCTGTATCGGGTCGAATTCCGCATCGCCCAACCCGACGGCCTGGAACCGCGCTGGTTGCTCAGCAGCGGCCAGAGCCGGTTCGTCAACGACCAGTGCGTGCGCTTTTCCGGGGTGTTGCAGGACATCCACACCCAACGCCTGGCCACCCAGGCACTGCGCCAGCTCAACGAAATGCTGGGGGAAAGGGTCGAGCGCCGCACCCGCGAACGCGACCGTGCCTGGGAGCTGTCGCAAGACTTGCTGGCCGTGCTCAACAAGGACCTGACCCCAGTCGCGCTGAACCCCGCCTGGGAAGCCAGCCTGGGCTTGTCCCGCGAACGTCTGAGCCAGTCGTCCTTGCTGCACCTGCTGCCCGAGCATGACCAGGAACTGATGCTCACCGAACTGGCCGCCCTCGCCCATGGTCGCACCAGCGCCCGCTTTGTCGGGCGTATCCTGGATGCCGGTGGTCTGCAGCGCTGGTTGTCTTGGGTGGTGGTGCCGGAAGACACCCTGCTGTATGTGGTGGCACGCGACATCACCAGCGAGCGCGAGGCCGCCCTGGGCCTGGCCGAAGCCAACGCCCGCCTGCGCGAGCAGATCGCCGAACGCGAACGCATCGAGGCCGCGCTGCAGCAGATGCAGCGCCTGGAAGCGGTCGGCCAGCTGACCGCCGGTGTGGCTCACGACTTCAACAACCTGCTGACGGTAATCCTCACCGGCGCCAGCTTCCTTGAGCGCGACCTGGCCAAAGCCGACCTGGAAAAGGCCAGTGCGCGGCTCAAGCACATCCGCGAAGCCGGCGAGCGCGGCGCCAAGCTGACCTCGCAGTTGCTGGCTTTCTCCCGCCGCCAGCGCCTGGAGCCGGTGGCGCTGAACCTCAACCGCACCCTGGCCGGGCTGGAAGAGTTGCTGCGCCGCACCTTGGGCGGCAATGTCTCGGTGCGCCTGGACCTGGAACCAACCCTGTGGCAGGCCTTGACCGACCCGACCCAGACCGAAATGATCATTCTCAACCTGGCGATCAATGCCCGCGATGCCATGCCCGACGGTGGCCAGCTGACGCTGTCGACCCGCAACACCCGGATCGACGCACGTCCACAGCGCCCGGAAGACCCGGACCCTGGCGAGTACGTGATGCTGAGTATCCGCGATACCGGCTGCGGCATGAGCGAAGAGGTGTTGGCCAAGGTGTTCGAACCGTTCTTCACCACCAAGGATATCGGCAAGGGTTCGGGCCTGGGCCTGGCCCAGGTATTCGGCTTCGCCAAACAGTCCGGGGGTGGCGTGCGCATCGACACCACGCCGGGGCGTGGTACGCAGGTGGCCGTGTATCTGCCGGCAGTCAAGGGTGAAGCCGTCAACGAACCGATGCCGTCGCTGCTCAGCCACTCGACTAGCGAAAGCGGTTGTAATCGCACCGTGCTGCTGGTGGATGACGACCATCTGGTACGCGACATGCTTGGTGATGTGTTGCGCCAGTACGGCTACCAGGTACGCCAGGCGCACAGTGGCGAACAGGCTTTGGCCTTGCTGGATGAGCAGATCGACCTGCTACTGAGCGATTTCGCCATGCCCGAGTTCAACGGTGCGCAACTGGCCCTGGCGGCGCGCGAGCGCTACCCGCACCTGCCGGTGGTGCTTCTTACCGGTTATGCAGAGTTGCAGGGACTGGAGTTGCCGGGCAGCCTGGTGATCCAGAAGCCGGTAAAGGCCGATGAACTGGCCCGCTTGCTGAACGAGATGCTTGGAACGGCCAGGTGACCGAACAGAGCCTTCGGCAAAACCTGTGGAAACGACAAAGCCCAGCGCTTGTATTTCCAAGCACCGGACCGAGATACGTTTGAAGCAAGAAAATGGCAGGGGCGGCTGGATTCGAACCAACGCATGGCAGGATCAAAACCTGCTGCCTTACCGCTTGGCGACGCCCCTGTATCGGATGCAGCATCTGCTGCTCTGACAATTCCAACTGAGTGACAACTGGGTTGTTGTCTTGGAATGCGCGGCACTTTAACAACAAACTTTCGGTCTGTGAACCCCCTGATGAAAAAAAATTACCAAAAAACAGCGAGTTAGTCATTTTCGCGGTTGGCGAGGCGACCATCCGTCGCTTTCCGCCCGCTTGGCTTCAACACAATCGCATTCCTCCCTTCCAATCAGATGAGCCATCTGCATTGACCAAGGAGGACCCCATGCCTGTCTCCCACGATCTTTATCAGGACTTGCACTACCCGCGCGAAATCGTCCAGCAGCGCCGACAGCAGGACAAGGCACTGGACCGTCTGCTGGACGAATACATGGACATCGACAACCAGGTGCTGGCCGCCGAGTCGATTTCGGCGGGCAACTTCGAGGATGAAGACCTGCGCCGCCTTAAAGAACGTCGGCTGGCAGTGAAGTACATGATCGAGCGCCAACTGGAGCAAAAGGCCTGAACTAACCCTGCAACATGGCCAGCGTCAGGGCGTCCGGCTCACCGTCGTAGAACTGCACCAGCGCCAGCTGGAACAACGGGTTGCCGGGCGCGGCCTGGGCGAACAGGGTCAGGCACGAGCGCAGCTTGAGGTAGTCAGGGCTGCCGAGCATTTCACGGGCACTCTTGTCATGGTGCTGCAGCAGCGCAGTCACGCACGCTTGCAGGCGCGGGCCGAGCAGCGGATGAGCCAGGTAGGCACGGGCTTCGTCGATACCGGCCAGCGCATAGCGTTCGGCCATGGCGCTGTGGCCCAGGCCATCGAGCTGGGGAAACACGTACCACATCCAGTGGCTGCGCTTGCGCCCGGCCTGCAGCTCCTGCATCACCTGGTCATACACAGGGTTCTGCGCCTCTACGAAGCGCTGCAGATCAAAGTCGGCGTGCATGCTCGCCCCTCCTCGCACCGGTTCCAGCCTTTACTGTACGCCTGCATGGCGAACCTATCTCGTCAGGCGATGATTGCCGCGCACTTTCTGTATTAGTCAAAATGGCTGCCCTCGGGCAAGCTGCACCCTGCCCTGCCATCGCCCAAGGAGCTTTGCTTTTGCCTGCCTGGATCCCTACCCCGCTACGCCAGCTTGGCCAACGCCTGCGCGGCGCCGCCGCCAACCAGAGCGAATTGCTCGGCTGGTTCGAGGACAAGGCGCACAGCCGCGGTTACCAACTCAGCGACGGCCAACGCTGGGTAATCCACTGCATGGCCGAACAGCTGGCGCAGCTCGAACAAGGCCAGCCACGCAGCCTGTACCTGTACGGTTCGGTGGGCCGTGGCAAGAGTTGGCTGCTCGACGGTTTTTTCCAGGCCGTGCCGGTGCAGGCCAAGCTGCGCCTGCACTTCCATGACTTCTTTGCCCGCCTGCACCAGGGCATGCACCGCCACCGGGCGCTGGATGATGCACTGGGCGCGACCCTCGACGAGCTGGTGGGTGATTGCCAGATGCTGTGCTTCGACGAATTCCATGTGCACGACATTGGCGATGCCATGCTGCTCACGCGGCTGTTCAATGCGTTGTTCAGCCGTGGCGTATTCCTGCTTGTGACGTCCAACTATGCACCCGAAGGGCTGCTGCCCAACCCGCTGTACCACGAGCGCTTCCTGCCGGTGATCCGCCTGATCAACAGCGCGATGGAAGTGCTGGAAGTGGGTGGCGATACCGATTTCCGCAGCCTGCCGGCCAACCGCGAACATCAGCGCTTTACCCGGGGCCACTATGTCTGGCCGGGCAATGCAGCGCAGCGCCAGGCGCTGAATGTGCCCGAGCCGCAGCCGGTGATGCTGGAAGTGAACAAGCGCCCGCTGCGCGCACTGGCGGTGGACGGCCGGCGGGTGGTGCTGGGCTTTGACGACCTGTGCGAAAAGGCCACGGCAGTGATCGACTACCTGGTGCTGGCCGGGCAATTCGATGAGTGGATCATCGATGGGCTGGATGACTTGTCGGAATGTTCCCTGGCGGCGCAGCAGCGCTTCGTCAACCTGGTGGATGTGCTGTATGACCAGGACCGGCAGGTGCTGGTGATCGGCAAGCGGCCACTGGAAGAAAGCCTGGGCGGGCCGCTTGCCGACCTGATGCGTACGCGCAGCCGGTTGGGGCAGCTGCATCAGGTAGGACCCTAGAACTGCTTTGCCCGGGCCGGCCTCTTCGCGGGCACGCCCGCTCCCACAGGTATTGCACAGTTCTGTAGGAGCGGGTTTACCCGCGAAGAGGCCAGCCAGGTCAAACCCTCAGCCAGCCCTGGGCAAATCCGCCAGCACCGCCTCGATCTCCCCCAGCACCGCCGGGTCATCCAGGGTCGAAGGCGGCACATAGTCCTGCCCGTCGGCAATCTTGCGCAGCACCGCCCGCAGAATCTTCCCGGAGCGGGTCTTGGGCAGTCGCTTCACCAACCGCACCCGGTTGAAACATGCCAACGCGCCAATCTCCTCGCGCACGCTGCCCACCAGGTCCACCAGCAACTGCGCCTCGGCAATGCCCTCGCCGTCCTTGAGCACCACCAGCGCCAACGGCACCTGCCCCTTGATCTCGTCATGCACGCCAATCACCGCGCACTCGGCCACTGCCGGGTGGCGTGCCACCAGGTCTTCCATCTCGCCGGTGGACAGCCGGTGCCCGGACACGTTGATCACGTCATCGGTGCGCCCCATGATGTAGACGAAGCCGTCATCGTCCAGGTAGCCACCGTCACCCGTGTGGTAATACCCCGGGTAAGTCCGCAGGTAAGCCTGCAAGTAACGCTCGTGGTCGCCCCAAAGCGTCTGGCTGCACCCGGGCGGCAATGGCAGGGCGATGACGATCGAGCCCTGGTGGTTGGGCCCCAGCAGGTGGCCCTCGTCATCCAGCACGCGCACGTGGTAGCCCGGCACCGCCCGGTTGCTCGACCCCGGCTTCGCCGCGCTGCCTTCCAGCCCTACGCAGGGCGCGGTGACCGGCCAGCCGGTCTCGGTCTGCCACCAATGGTCGTGCACCGGCTTGCCACTGACCCGCTCCAGCCACTCGTGGGTGCTGGAATCCAGTTTCTCGCCAGCCAGGAACAACTGGCGCAGCGAGCTCAGGTCGTGCTTGCGGATCAGCTCGCCCTCAGGGTCTTCCTTGCGGATGGCGCGCATGGCCGTGGGCGCGCAGAACAATGCATTGACCTTGTATTGCTCCACCACCCGCCAGTAGGCCGAGGCATCCGGGGTGCGGATCGGCTTGCCTTCGTAGAACACCGTGGTGCAGCCGCTCATCAGCGGCCCATAGACGATCAGCGAATGGCCAACCACCCAGCCCACGTCGGATATGCCCCACCACACATCGCCGGCCTGCATGCCGTAGATATGGCGCATGGCGAAGCACAGCGCGACGGCATTGCCGCCGTTTTCCCGCACGATGCCCTTGGGTTTGCCGGTGGTGCCAGAGGTGTACATGATGTAAAGCGGATCACCCGCATCCAGTTCCACCGGTGGCACCGGCTCGGCTTTGGCCAATGCCGCCTGCCAGTCCAGGTCGCGGCCTGGCTGCAGCTGGGCACGCGCCTGCGGGCGCTGCAGCACCAGCACGTTGCGCGGCTGGTGGCGGGCCAGTTGCAGGGCACGATCGACCAGCGGCTTGTATTCGATTACCCGGTCGAACTCCAGCCCGCAGGACGCCGTCAGCAGCAGCGTCGGCCGGGCATCGTCGATGCGCAAGGCCAGCTCGTTGGCGGCAAAGCCACCGAACACCACCGAGTGCACTGCGCCAATCCGCGCACAGGCCAGCATGGCCATGGCCGCCTGCGGCACCATGGGCATGTAGATGATCACGCCATCGCCCTTGTTCACCCCCAACTGGCGTAACAAACCGGCCAGGCGCGCCACCTCGTCACGCAGTTGGTGGTAGGTGTAGGCCTGTTGCACACCGGTCACCGGCGAGTCGTAAATCAGCGCCAGCTGCTCGCCACGGCCCTGCTCGATCTGGTGATCGAGGGCCAGGTAGCAGCTGTTCAGGCGGCCATCGGCAAACCAGCGGTGGGTACCGTCGGCATTTTCTTGCAGCGTGAGGGCCGGCTTGCGGTGCCAGGCCAGGTGCGCGGCCTGCTCCGCCCAGAAAGCGGCAGGGTCGGAAATGGAATGGGCGTAGCTGTGCTGGTAGCTCATATCGAAAGAAACCCGGTACTTGTTGTTATTGAAGGGCGAAACTTGAGTATGGACCGCTACACCCGCGCCGCCATGGGACTAAAGTCACAACCGACCTGCAAATTTGCAGACAACGCAAAAACGCCCCATAACGGTGCAAAGCCTCTAGAATAGGCCACCCCTTCAGCCACCGAGCAGCTCATGGACATCGATCAGGCCCGTACCTTTCTGGAAATCGTGCGTTGCGGCAGCCTGGTCGCCGCCGCCGAACGCCTGTTCGTGTCACAGACGGCGATCACCGCGCGGGTGCAGCGCCTGGAGCAGCAACTGGGCTGCCAGCTGTTCGTGCGCAGCCGCAACGGCGCCAGCCTGACCAGCGACGGCGAGGCATTCGTCAGTTATGCCAACCAGATGGTGCAAACCTGGGAAGCGGCGCGCCGCGACCTCCCGCTGCCCCAAGGCTGCCAGCAAGTGCTGCACGTGGGCGCTGAGGTGAGCCTGGGCAACCCGATGCTGCTCGACTGGGTCAGTGCCCTGCACCGCGAGCTGCCCAGCCATGCCATCCGCAGCGAGGTGAGCGACGGTGAATCGCTGCTGCGCAAGGTCGAGATGGGCCTGCTGGATGCCGCGCTGGTCTACCAGCCGACCTACGGCCCGGGCCTGCAGGTGGAGCAGTTGATGGAGGAAAAGCTGATCCGTGTGCGCCGGGTCGACCAGCCAGACCCGTACATCTATATCGACTGGGGCGAAGCCTTCCGTCGCCAGCACGATGCCGCCCTGCCCGACTGCGCGCGCCCGGCGCTGAGCTTCAACCTGGGCCCGCTGGCCTTGCAGTTCATACTCGACCAGGGCGGCAGTGGCTACTTCCGCACGCGGGTAGTGCAGGCCTATCTGGACAGCGGGGTGTTCGAGCGGGTACCGCAGGCGCCGGAATTCACCTACCCGACCTTCCTGGTGTACCCGCGCAAACGCGACAGCGAAGCCCTGCAACAGGCCTTCGCCATCCTGCGCCGGCTGGTGGCCGCCGGCGCCAGCGACTGGTCACAACGCTGGGACCCGCTTATCTGAAGCCTCGGCCTCGCTAAGCAACTGGCGCTTGAGGCCGGCGATCAGGTCGGTCTGGGTGATCACCCCCACCAACTGGTCGGCATCGAGCACCGGCAGGCAATGCAGGCCCTGTTCGCACAGCAGTGGCAGCAAGCGCTCCAGAGGGTGCTGGCTGCTGACACTGATTACCCGGCGGCTCATCACCTGCTCCATGCGCACCGTCTTGCGGCCGAACAACCCACGCCAACTGAAGCGGCCACGCTGCATGGCCGGGCCGACCAGATCGCTGAGGCTGACTACTCCCACCAGCTTGCCCTGCTGCAGCACCGGCAGGGTTTTGAGGTGGTGGCTGGCCAGCAGTTTCCAGGCCTGCTCCAGGGTGGTGTCGGGCGTGGCGAACTGCACGTCGCGGGACATCACCGAGGCCGCGGTGATGCCGCCGAGGCTGCGCTGCAGGGCGTGTTGCTCGGTGGCCAGGATGATGCGCTCCAGTTCGTCACGGGTGACATCGACGAACTCGCCCAGTTCTTCCAGAGCCTGGTCCAGGTCTTCCCCACGGATGCCGACCCGCTCGCTGGGCAGCGGGTCATGGGTGTGGTGCAGGTCCTTGCGCGGCACCGCGCCTTTCGGGTAGCGCACGCCGGTGACGCGGTTGTAGAGGATCGCCACCGCTACCAGGATCAGCGCGTTGAGCAGCACCGGCTCCAGCAGGTGGTCGCCCATGGCGGTAAGCCCTGGATCGGCCAGCACCGCGCTCACCGCCACCCCGCCGCCTGGCGGGTGCAGGCAGCGCAGCAGGCACATCACCAGAATCGAGATACCCAGGGCGGCAGCGGCAACCCACAGCTGCGGGCCGAAGCCCTGGCGCATGGCCAGGCCGACCGCGCCGGCCAGGGCGTAGCTGCCCAGCACCGGCCAGGGCTGGGCCAACGGGCCGGAGTGCACGGCGAACACCAGCACGGCCGAAGCCGCCAGCGGGCCGAGCAGGTGCAAGGCAATGCTGGGGCCGTACGCCATGCTGGTCAGCCAGCCGGCGAGGAAAAGGCCGAACAACGCGCCGATACCGGCACGCAACCATTCTTTAGGGGGAATATTCAGGGGCGCTGGCAACAGCCGCTGCAAACGACTTTCGAAACGCGAGGCAGGCATGTAGGTAATCGGAATCTGTAGTTTTTCTGGTTAAAAAGAAAGCCCAGCCGAGGTGGCCTGGGCCTCGTATTGCGGTTGCAATAGCACAAGGGGCTCCGTCCGTGGAGAGATGGAAACCACAGGGTTTCGTGGGGGAATTTTGCCGGGTGGGGTGAGATTGGGCTAATTCAAAAAAATGCGGCTGTACTGCAATTTTTTTGCAGTGGTGATATGGCCAGCAAATTCCCCAAGCGCGCCGCGCAACTTGTGGGAGCGGGTTCACCCGCGAAGAATGCGACACGGTGCATGGCACCGGCTTCGCCGGTGTTCGCGGGTAAACCCGCTCCCACAGGGCCCTGGTATTACCGAGCCTTGCGCGGCAAGTCTATGCTCACCCGCAGCCCGCCCAACGGGCTATCCAGCAGCGCCAGGCGCCCGCCCCAGGCCTCGACGATATCGCGCACGATGCCCAACCCCAGCCCGTGCCCGTCTACCTGCTCGTCCAGCCGCGAACCGCGCTCCAGCACCTGCTGCCGCTGGCCCTCGGGGATACCGGGGCCATCATCATCGACCCACACCTGGTAGCCATCGGCACTCGGCGCGATACCCAGCCGCACCTCGCTGTCGGCCCACTTGCAGGCGTTGTCCAGCAGGTTGCCGAGCAGTTCCAGGAAGTCCTCGCGGTCCCACGGCAGCAGCAGCCCGGGCGGCACATCCCTGGCCAGCAGCAGGCCCTCGCCATGGATCATGCCCAGCGTCCCCAGCAACCCCGGCAGTTCGACGTCGCAGTCGAACTGCGCGCCAGGCAGCGCATCCCCCGCCAGGCGCGCACGGTTCAGCTCACGCGCCAGGCGCTGCTGAATCTGCTCCAGTTGCTCGCGCATCTGCGCGCGAACATCCGGCAGGTCTTTCAGGCGCTCGCTGGAGGCCAGGCTCAGCAACACCGCCAGCGGCGTCTTCAATGCATGGCCCAGGTTGCCCAGGGCATTGCGCGAGCGGCGCAGGCTGTCTTCGGTATGGCTCAGCAGGTGGTTGATCTGCCCCACCAGCGGCGCCAGTTCGCTGGGCACTTCGGCATCCAGCTGCGAGCGCTGGCCCTGCTGCAACTGGGCGATCTGCTGGCGCGCCCGCTCCAGTGGCCGCAGCGAGCGGGTCACGGTGATGCGCTGCAACACCAGCACCAGGATCAGCGCCACCAGGCCCATGCCCAGGCCGATCTGCTGCAGGCGCCGGAAACCTTCGCGTACCGGTGAATAATCCTGTGCCACGCTGATCGAGATGTCCTGGCCCAGGCGCCGGTAGTCAGCACGCAGGGCAAGCAGTTGCTGGCCTTCCGGGCCGAGTTCGTGGCTGTCGGAAAGGCCCGGCGCGGCGGGCTTGGGCATGTCCAGATCCCACAGCGACCGGGAACGCCAGGTGCCTTTATCGAAATCGATGCGGAAGTAATAGCCGGAAAACGGCCGCTGGTAGGCGGCCGAGATACGCCGCTCATCCAGCTGCAGACCCGAAGGCCCGCGCACCAGGGCCACCAACAGGTTTTCGCTTTCCTTGCGCAGGCCATTCTCCAGGTAGCGCTGCAGGCCGACCTCGAACAACCACAGGGTCAGCTGCGCCAGCACCAGGCCGACCACCACCAGCACCGCCACCAGGCCCAGGCTCAGGCGCGCCTGGATCGACTTCACGCGGCGCTCCCGGCGTAGATGTAGCCCTGCCCGCGGCGGGTCTCGATGACGCTGCGGCCCAGCTTGCGTCGCAAGTGGTTGACGTGCACTTCCAGCACGTTGGAGTCGCGCTCGGTTTCACCGTCGTAGAGGTGCTCGGCCAGGTGGCTCTTGGACAGGATCTGCTGCGGATGCAGCATGAAGTAGCGCAGCAGGCGGAACTCGGCGGCGGTCAGCTGGATATCCACGCCGTCACGGTTCACGCACTGCCGGCTTTCGTCCAGGTGCAGGCCGGCCGCTTCCAGCGTTGGCTGGTTGGCCAGGCCACGGGCACGGCGCAACAACGCCTGGATGCGCAGCTGCAGTTCTTCGGGGTGGAAGGGTTTGCTCAGGTAGTCATCCGCCCCGGCCTTCAGCCCTTCGATACGCTCGGCCCACGAGCCACGGGCAGTAAGGATCAACACCGGCGTGGCCAGGCCGGCGGCACGCCACTGGGCCAGCACTTCCAGGCCCGGCAGGCCCGGCAGGCCAAGGTCCAGGATGATCAGGTCGTAGGGTTCGCTCTGGCCCTGATACACCGCGTCGCGGCCATCGGCCAGCCAATCCACGGCGTAGCCCTGGCGCTGCAGGCCTGCGGTAAGTTCATCGGCCAACGGTACATTGTCCTCGACAAGCAACAGGCGCATTCAGTCGTCTTCCTCGTCTTTTAGCAGGGCACCGCTGCTGGCATCGAGTTTGATCTCGCGCACCACGCCTTCAGCTGTCAGCAACTCGACTTCGTATTCGTAGCGATTGTCGTCTTCTTCCAGCTCGGCCTCCAGCAGGCGCGCCCCGGGGTGACGCCCCAGGGCGGTCTCCAACAGATGCTCGAGCGGCAGGATGATGCCCTTCTGGCGCAGTTCCAGGGCTTCGTCCTGATCAAGGTCACGGGCAACGGCCAGGGAACAGACGGCCAGCAGCGCCAGCGCGAAGTAGCGCGCCGGCCGCAGTAGGTGGATCATCAGTTGTCCCGCTCGTCCTTCAGCACTTCACCGGTCTTGGCGTCCAGCGCCACGTCCCATTCGACGTTCTGCGTGTCGCGCAGCTCGACCTTGTAGACGTAGCGACCGTACTCATCTTCAAGTTCCGAGTCGGTGACGGTGGCACCCGGGTGCTTGGCCACGGCGGCGGCCTTGAGTTCGTCCAGCGACTTGACGGTCTTGGCATTGACCAGCTTGACCACTTCGTCGGGCTGCACATCCTTGGCGATGGCGGAATGGGCGCCCAGGGCAAGGGCGGCGGCTACGGTGAACAGGGCAGTCATGCGTTTCATCGTTCTTCTCTCCTGAGAACTGTGCAAGTTGTCTACGGGGTTAAGATTAACCACCGGTCCTTAATTCAACCTGAAAACAACTGGCGCCATGATAGCGCAGGTCAGGCTGCTGTCTCGCGATCACCGAATCCTGCGCGGTCCCTGTGGGAGCGGGCTTGCCCGCGAACACCGGCGCAGCCGGTGCCATACACCATGTTGCATGCTTCGCGGGTGAACCCGCTCCCACAGGGTATTCGCATGAAGCCTTATAATGACCGCCTGCTGCCCAAGAGATCCGCCATGAACGCCATTCACATCAAATACCCCGCCCTCACCTTCAAGGCCGGCCAACGCGCCCTGCGGCAGGTCCGCGAGCGCGGCCTGCAGGCGGCCGATGTCGGTGTGCTGCCGGGTGCGGCTGGCGGGCCGAAGCCGCTGGGCATCCAGGGCCTGGACCTGGCGCTGTTCGGTGAGTGGCTGCCGTCGGCACCACGCCAACGTGCGCTGATCGGCGCCTCGATCGGCGCCTGGCGCTTTGCCAGTGCCTGCCTCGACGACCCGGTCGCAGGCATCCGTCGCCTGGGCGAACTGTACACCGAGCAGGATTTCGCCAAGGGCGTCACCCCGGCCGAAATCAGCCGCAGCTGCCAACACATGCTCGATGACCTGCTGCAAGGCCGCGACAGCCAGCTGCTGGCCAACCCGCACTATCGCCTGAACATCCTGGTGGTGAAGAGCCATGGCCAGCTCGCCCACGACCATCGGGGCCGCCTGGGCCTCGGCCTGGGTTCGGTGATCGCCAGCAACCTGCTCGGCCGCTCGCACCTGGCACGGCACTTCGAGCGCGTCATCCTGCACGACGGCCGCGCCACGCCGCCGCTCGACGCACTGACCGACTTCCCCTCGCGCTGCCTGCCGCTGGACCTGGCCAACCTGCGCCATGCCCTGCTTGCCTCGGGCTCCATCCCCATGGTCATGGAAGGCGTGAAAGACATCCCCGGTGCAGGTGCAGGCACCTACCGCGACGGCGGCCTGCTCGACTACCACCTCGACCTGCCCTACCGCGGCGACGACCTGGTGCTGTACCCGCACTTCACCGACAAGGTCGTACCCGGCTGGTTCGACAAGGCCCTGCCCTGGCGCAAGGGCGATGCCACGCGCCTGCAGAACGTGCTGCTGATGACGCCCTCGCCGCAGTACCTGGCGGCCCTGCCCTACGGCAAGCTGCCCGACCGCAATGACTTCAAGCGTTTCATGGGCGATGCGCCTGGCCGCAAGCGCTACTGGTACAAGGCCATTGCCGAGAGCCAGCGGCTGGGCGACGAGCTGCTGGAACTGATTGCCACCGGGCGGTTGCATGAACGCCTGCAAGCCTTGTAGCGGCCATGCTGGTAGACTGCGCGCATTCTTGATTCACATAGAGTTATGACAGCGTGGAAATCTTCAAGGAATTCACATTCGAATCGGCCCACCGCCTGCCGCACGTCCCTGCCGGGCACAAATGCGGTCGCCTGCACGGCCACTCGTTCAAGGTCGGCCTGCACCTGACCGGCCCGCTCGACCCGCACACCGGCTGGATCCGCGACTTCGCCGAGATCAAGGCGATCTTCAAGCCGATCTACGAGCAACTGGACCATAACTACCTGAACGACATCCCGGGCCTGGAAAACCCCACCAGCGAAGTGATCGCCAAGTGGATCTGGGACCAGGTCAAGCCGCTGCTGCCGGAACTGTCGAAGGTGCGCATCCACGAAACCTGCACCAGCGGTTGCGAATATACCGGCGACTGATTTGGTAAACGCACCAGCCCATTCGCGGGCATGCCCGCTCCCACAGGATGCCCACCGTTCTCGAGGTCTGTGATACACCTGTGGGAGCGGGCGTGCCCGCGAAGAGGCCGGCAGCTTCACCAATAAAGCTTCAGCCCTGCCCCGCCTCCAAGGCATCGCGCAGGAAACCGGGGGCGATGTAGCGCTGGTAATGCGCCTCGGACAGCAGGAAGAACTCGCGGTCGATGGCGTCGCGCAACTGCGGCAGCTCCCAGTCGCGAAATTCCGGCAACAGCACCATGCCGTAGGCTTCCAGGTCACGGATCATCCGCGCCCCGCGGGCAATCAGCTGGTACGCCCAGCAATATTCCGACTGCTGCTCGACAAAGCGGATGGAACGCTGCTCCAGTTGCTGGCGCAGCAGGCCTTTGTCGAACACCTCCAGCTTGGCCATCATCACCTGCACCAGCAGCTGCTCCAGGCGCAGCCACACGGCGCGCTTCTGCGCATCGTCGTAGCCGTTCCAGCTGATCACTTCGTGGTGAAACCGCTTGCAGCCACGGCAAACCGTGTCTCCGTAAACCGTGGAGCACAGGCCGACACAAGGGGTCTTGATGGACTTGTTGGACATGAAAAACAACAGCTTGGCGATGGAACACGAACCCATGTTAGCCCTTTGTCTAACCAGGGTCACTCGTTAAAGTCATCTTCGCCGCCTTACCTTCGGGCTTTTTTTGCCGTAGAATCATCCCGCCTTTTCAAAGGCAACAATGTCCGTTGGAAGCTGTTTTCAAAGCGTCACGAGCACAGTTCATCCGGTAGAACGGTGTTGGCCCGGGCCATGCATCCCTCGCATGCCCGTGCCAGCCCTCATCAGCTCCCCGTTCTGCAGGCGTAAAACTTTGAAAGCAGCTTCTGTAAGGATTCTTTGCGACTCTGGCTGGGCGGCCCACAAAGCCGTGGCAGCGCATGGGTGCATTGAATGCTGGATGAGCGTCCCGGACCCCCTTTAGGGACCACTGATGAGGGAAATAACTGTGCTTGAAGCCTACCGCAAACACATCGAAGAGCGTGCCGCCCTGGGTATCGTGCCCCAGCCGCTGAACGCCGAACAAACTGCAGGCCTGGTCGAGCTGCTGAAAAACCCGCCGGCCGGCGAAGAAGCCTTCCTCGTAGACCTGATCACCCACCGCGTACCGCCAGGGGTCGACGAAGCTGCCTATGTCAAGGCCGCTTTCCTCTCCGCCGTCGCCAAAGGCGAAGCCAAGTCGCCTCTGATCGACCGCAAGCACGCCACCGAACTGCTGGGCACCATGCAGGGCGGCTACAACATCGAAACGCTGGTCGCACTGCTGGATGACGCCGAACTGGGCGCCGTCGCGGCCGAACAGCTCAAGCACACCCTGCTGATGTTCGATGCCTTCCACGACGTGGCCGAAAAAGCCAAGGCCGGCAACGTTCACGCCAAGGCCGTGCTGGAATCCTGGGCTGCCGGCGAGTGGTTCACCTCGCGTCCGGCCATCGCCGACAAGTACACCCTGACCGTGTTCAAGGTCCCTGGCGAAACCAACACCGACGACCTGTCCCCTGCCCCGGACGCCTGGTCGCGCCCTGACATCCCGCTGCACGCACTGGCCATGCTGAAGATGGCCCGCGACGGCATCGAGCCGCAGCAGCCTGGTTCGGTCGGCCCGCTGGCCCAGATCGAAGCGGTCAAGGCCAAGGGTTACCCGGTTGCCTACGTCGGTGACGTGGTCGGTACCGGTTCTTCGCGCAAATCCGCCACCAACTCGGTGCTGTGGTTCTTCGGCGACGACATTCCGTACGTACCGAACAAGCGCGCCGGTGGTTTCTGCTTCGGTACCAAGATCGCCCCGATCTTCTACAACACCATGGAAGACGCCGGCGCCCTGCCGATCGAATTCGACTGCACCAACCTGGCCATGGGCGACGTCATCGACGTTTACCCGTTCAAGGGCGAAGTGCGCCGTAACGGCAGCGACGAACTGGTCACCACCTTCGAGCTGAAAACCGAAGTGCTGCTGGATGAAGTCCGCGCTGGCGGCCGTATCCCGCTGATCGTCGGCCGTGGCCTGACCGAGAAGGCCCGTGCCGAACTGGGCCTGGGCGCCTCCGACCTGTTCAAGAAGCCGGAGCAGCCTGCCGATTCGGGCAAGGGCTTCACCCTGGCACAGAAAATGGTCGGCCGTGCCTGCGGCCTGCCGGAAGGCCAGGGCGTGCGCCCAGGTGCCTACTGCGAGCCGAAGATGACCACCGTCGGTTCCCAGGACACCACTGGCCCGATGACCCGCGACGAGCTGAAGGACCTGGCGTGCCTGGGCTTCTCCGCTGACCTGGTGATGCAGTCGTTCTGCCACACCGCGGCCTATCCGAAGCCGATCGACGTCACCACCCACCACACCCTGCCAGACTTCATCCGCACCCGTGGCGGCGTGTCGCTGCGCCCGGGCGACGGCATCATCCACAGCTGGCTGAACCGCATGCTGATGCCTGACACCGTGGGTACCGGTGGCGACTCGCACACCCGCTTCCCGATCGGCATCTCGTTCCCGGCCGGTTCCGGCCTGGTGGCCTTCGCCGCCGCCACCGGCGTCATGCCGCTGGACATGCCAGAATCCGTGCTGGTGCGCTTCAAGGGCAAACTGCAGCCAGGCATCACCCTGCGTGACCTGGTCCACGCCATCCCTTACTACGCCATCCAGAAGGGCCTGCTGACCGTCGAGAAGAAGGGCAAGAAGAACATCTTCTCCGGCCGCATCCTCGAGATCGAAGGCCTGAACGAGCTGACCGTCGAGCAAGCCTTCGAGCTGTCCGACGCCTCGGCCGAGCGTTCCGCTGCCGGTTGCACCATCAAGCTGCCAGAGAAGGCCATCGCCGAGTACCTGCAGTCCAACATCACCCTGCTGCGCTGGATGATCGGCGAAGGCTACGGCGATGCCCGCACCCTGGAGCGCCGCGCCCAAGCCATGGAAGCCTGGCTGGCCAAGCCTGAGCTGCTGTCGGCTGACGCTGATGCCGAATACGCCGAGATCATCGAAATCGACCTGGCCGAAGTGAAAGAGCCTGTGCTCTGTGCACCGAACGACCCGGACGATGCCCGCCTGCTGTCTTCGGTACAGGGCGAGAAGATCGACGAAGTGTTCATCGGTTCGTGCATGACCAACATCGGCCACTTCCGCGCTGCCGGCAAGCTGCTGGACAAGGTCAAGGGCGGTATCCCGACCCGTCTGTGGCTGGCTCCGCCAACCAAGATGGACGCTCACCAGCTGACCGAAGAAGGCTACTACGGCATCTACGGCAAGGCTGGCGCGCGCATGGAAATGCCAGGCTGCTCGCTGTGCATGGGTAACCAGGCACGTGTGCAGACCGGCTCGACCGTGGTCTCCACCTCGACCCGTAACTTCCCGAACCGTCTGGGCGACGCCACCAACGTGTACCTGGCATCGGCCGAGCTGGCCGCTGTCGCTTCGATCATCGGCAAGCTGCCGACCGTCGAAGAGTACATGCAGTACGCGAAGGACATCGACAGCATGGCTGCCGACGTTTACCGCTACCTGAGCTTCGACCAGATCGCCGAGTTCCGCGAAGCGGCAGCCAACGCCAAGATCCCGGTGGTTCAGGCATAAGCTGAGTTGTAAGACGTAAAAGAAAGCCCCGGCAGAAATGTCGGGGCTTTCTTGTTTCCACCTGTACCGGCCTCTTCGCGGCTAAAGCCGCTCCCACATGGCCCCCACAGTTTTCGAGGGCTGCGCAAGACCTTGTGGGAGCGGCTTTAGCCGCGAAGAGGCCAGCACAGGCAACCTCAGATCACGAACAGGTCGACAAACCTGTGCACCGCCATCTGCTCCAGCTTCTGCTGGTTCTTGCACACATCCACGATCTCCCCACACCTCTGCCGCGCAAAGCGCGTCGCCAGGTTGTCCCTGAACTTGGCCTCCAGCAACGGTATGCCCTCCCCTCGCCGCCGGCGATGCCCGATCGGGTACTCCACCACCACCTGCTCGGTACTGCTGCCATCCTTGAAGAACACTTGCAGCGCATTGGCGATCGAGCGCTTGTCCGGCTCCAGGTACTCACGGCTGAAGCGCGGGTCTTCCACCACCTCCATCTTTTCACGCAGGCGGTCGATGCTTGGGTGGTTGGCATGGAAGGCGTCTTCGTAATGCTCGGCCACCAGATGCCCGAAAATCAGTGGCACTGCCACCATGTACTGCAGGCAGTGGTCGCGGTCGGCGGCATTGGCCAGCGAGCCGCTCTTGGAAATGATGCGGATCGCCGACTCCTGAGTGGTAATGACGATACGGTCGATCTCGTGCAGGCGGTTACGTACCAGCGGATGCAATGTTACCGCAGCCTCACAGGCGGTCTGGGCGTGGAACTCGGCAGGGAAACTGACCTTGAACAGCACGTTTTCCATCACGTAGCTACCCAGGGCTTGCGGCAGGCGCAGCTCTTGCTGCTCGGACGGCTTGAGCGCCAGGTCCTTGTTGGTGTGGCTGAACAGCACATCGTAGAAGCCCCACTGCGGCGCGGTGAGCACGCCAGGCACGCCCATCTCGCCACGCAGGGCAATGTCGGCCAAGCGCACGCCACGGCTGGAAGCATCCCCGGCGGCCCACGATTTGCGCGAACCAGCGTTGGGCGCATGGCGGTAGGTACGCAGCGCCTGGCCATCGACGAACGCGTGGGACAAGGCGCTCAGCATCTGCTCACGGTTGGCCCCCATCAGCCTGGCGCACACGGCGGTGGAGGCTACCTTGACCAGAATCACATGGTCGAGGCCAACGCGGTTGAAGGCGTTTTCCAGCGCCAGCACGCCCTGGATCTCGTGAGCCATGACCATGGCTTCGAGCACATCGCGCATCAGCAGTGGCGCTTCACCTGCGGCCACGCGCTTCTGCGACAGGTGATCGGCAACGGCCAGGATGCCGCCGAGGTTGTCCGACGGGTGGGCCCATTCGGCGGCCAGCCAGGTATCGTTATAGTCCAGCCAGCGAACCGTGCAGCCGATGTCCCAGGCAGCCTTGACCGGGTCGAGGCGGTAGGCGGTGCCGGGCACGCGGGCGCCGTTGGGCACCAGGGTGCCTTCCACCTGGGGGCCTAGCAACTTGGTGCATTCGGGGAAGCGCAGAGCCAGCAGGCCGCAGCCGAGGGTATCCATCAGGCAGTTGCGCGCGGTATCCAGGGCTTCGGCGGATTCGACCCGATACGTGAGGGCGTAATCGGCGAGGGTTTGCAGCACCCGGTCGTAGTCCGGGCGGGCGTTGAGGTCTACGTTGGCGCTCATATCCAGCTCCCTTCAGAATTGCCGGGGCTGCTTTGCAGCCCTTCGCGACACAAGGCCGCTCCTACAGGTACCGCGCAAACCGTGTAGGAGCGGGCTTGCCCGCGAAGGGGCGCAAAGCGGCCCCAACGAACTAAAGCCGAGCGCCAGTGGTGCGTTAGAAGCTATCGCCAGGCACGCGAACCCAGCCCTCCATCAGCACGCGAGCACTGCGGCTCATGATTGCCTTGGTCACTGTCCATTCACCATTCACCTGGCGCGCCTCGGCCCCCACCCGCAGGGTGCCCGAGGGGTGGCCGAAACGCACGGCGCTGCGCTCGCCCCCGCCTGCGGCGAGGTTGACCAGCGTGCCCGGAATGGCCGCCGCGGTACCGATGGCCACCGCGGCCGTCCCCATCATTGCATGGTGCAGCTTGCCCATCGACAAGGCCCGTACCAGCAGGTCGATATCACCTGCCTGCACCGCTTTGCCACTGGACGCAGTGTAGGTGCTCGGCGGCGCGACGAAAGCCACTTTCGGCGTGTGCTGACGCCCGGCAGCCTGGTCGACGTTGTCGATCAGGCCCATGCGCACGGCGCCATGGGCGCGAATCGTCTCGAAGCGCAGCAGCGCCTGCGAGTCACCGTTGATGGCGTCCTGCAGTTCGGTGCCGGTGTAGCCGATATCCGCCGCATTGACGAAGATGGTCGGGATGCCGGCATTGATCAGGGTCGCCTTGAACGTACCGACACCCGGCACCTCGAGGTCATCGACCAGGTTGCCGGTGGGGAACATCGCCCCGCCGTCGCCATCTTCGTCGGCCGCCGGATCGAGGAATTCCAGCTGCACCTCGGCGGCCGGGAAGGTCACCCCGTCCAGCTCGAAGTCGCCGGTTTCCTGTACTTCACCTTCGGTGATCGGCACATGGGCGATGATGGTCTTGCCGATGTTGGCCTGCCAGATGCGCACGGTGGCGATGCCATTGCGCGGAATGCGTGCCGGGTCGACCAGGCCGCTGCTGATGGCGAACGAACCGACCGCGGCGGAGAGGTTGCCGCAGTTACCGCTCCAGTCGACGAAGGCCTTGTCGATGCTGACCTGGCCGAACAGATAGTCGACGTCGTGCTCAGGCTTGATGCTCTGCGACAGAATCACGGTCTTGCTGGTGCTCGAAGTGGCACCGCCCATGCCGTCGATCTGCTTGCCGTAAGGGTCGGGGCTGCCGATCACCCGCAGCAGCAGTGCGTCGCGGGCCGGGCCGGGGATCTGCGCCTGCTCGGGCAGGTCTTGCAGGCGGAAGAACACGCCTTTGCTGGTGCCGCCACGGATGTAGGTGGCGGGGATTTTTACTTGCGGTACATGAGCCATGTTCAATTCCTGTCTTGCGCACCCCCTGTGGGAGCGGGTTCACCCGCGAAAGCGTCCGATCAGAAAACAATGTTGTATCTGCTGACGCATTCGCGGGTAAACCCGCTCCCACAGAGGACCGCGCTGCTCTTGATTAGGCGGTCGCTTCGAGGAAGTCCTGAGCGAAGCGCTGCAGCACCCCGCCGGCCTCGTAGATCGACACTTCCTCGGCGGTGTCCAGGCGGCAGGTCACCGGTACCTCCAGGCGCTCGCCGTTGGCGCGGGTAACCACCAGGGTCAGCGTCGCCCGCGGCGTGCGCGCGCCCAGCACGTCATAGGTTTCGCTGCCATCCAGGCCGAGGGTCTTGCGGTCGGTGCCCGGCTTGAACTCCAGCGGCAGTACGCCCATGCCCACCAGGTTGGTACGGTGAATACGCTCGAAGCCTTCAGCGACGATCGCCTCGACACCGGCCAGACGCACACCCTTGGCCGCCCAGTCACGGGACGAACCCTGGCCGTAGTCGGCACCGGCGACGATGATCAGTGGCTGCTTGCGCTCCATGTAGGTCTCGATCGCCTCCCACATGCGGGTGACCTTGCCTTCCGGCTCGATACGCGCCAGCGAGCCCTGCTTCACGCTGCCGTCTTCCTTGCGCACCATTTCGTTGAACAGCTTGGGGTTGGCAAAGGTGGCGCGCTGGGCGGTCAGGTGGTCGCCACGGTGGGTAGCGTAAGAGTTGAAGTCCTCCTCCGGCAGGCCCATCTTCGCCAGGTACTCGCCGGCAGCGCTGTCGAGCATGATGGCGTTGGACGGCGACAGGTGGTCGGTGGTGATGTTGTCCGGCAGCACTGCCAGCGGGCGCATGCCGCGCAGGGTCCGTTCACCGGCCAAGGCACCCTCCCAGTAAGGTGGGCGGCGGATGTAGGTGCTCATCGGGCGCCAGTCATACAACGGCGCCACCTTCGGCCCACGGTCTTCCTCGATGGCGAACATCGGGATGTACACCTTGCGGAACTGCTCCGGCTTGACCGCGGCACGTACCACGGCGTCGATTTCTTCGTCGCTGGGCCAGATATCCTTGAGGCGGATTTCCTTGCCATCGACCACGCCCAGCACATCTTTCTCGATGTCGAAGCGGATGGTACCGGCGATGGCGTAGGCCACCACCAGTGGCGGCGAAGCGAGGAACGCCTGCTTGGCATACGGGTGGATGCGCCCGTCGAAGTTGCGGTTGCCCGACAGCACGGCGGTGGCGTACAGGTCACGGTCGATGATTTCTTGCTGGATCACCGGGTCCAGGGCACCGGACATGCCGTTGCAGGTGGTGCAGGCGAAGGCGACGATGCCAAAGCCGAGCTGTTCCAGCTCCTTCTCCAGCCCGGCCTCTTCCAGGTACAGCTGCACGGCCTTGGAACCAGGCGCCAGCGACGACTTGACCCACGGCTTGCGGGCCAGCCCCAGTTTGTTGGCATTGCGCGCCAGCAGGCCTGCGGCAATCACGTTGCGCGGGTTGCTGGTGTTGGTGCAGCTGGTGATGGCAGCAATGATCACCGCGCCATCTGGCATCTGCCCTGGCACTTCTTCCCAGCTGCCGGCGATGCCTTTGGCCGCCAGGTCGCTGGTGGCGACGCGGGCATGCGGGTTGGACGGGCCGGCCATGTTGCGCACCACGCTCGACAGGTCGAAGCTCAGGGTGCGCTCGTAGACTGCGCCGCCCAGGCTGTCGGCCCACAGGCCGGTGGCCTTGGCATAGGTTTCCACCAGCTTGACCTGTTGCTCTTCGCGACCGGTCAGGCGCAGGTAGTCGATGGTCTGCTGGTCGATGGCGAACATCGCCGCAGTGGCGCCATATTCCGGGGCCATGTTGGAAATGGTGGCGCGGTCGCCCAGGGTCAGGGCACGTGCACCCTCGCCGTGGAACTCCAGGTAGGCGCCGACGACTTTCTGCTTGCGCAGGAATTCGGTCAGGGCCAGCACCAGGTCGGTGGCGGTGATGTTCGGCGCCAGCTTGCCGGTCAGCTCGACGCCGACGATTTCCGGCAGGCGCATCCACGAGGCACGGCCGAGCATCACGTTCTCGGCCTCCAGGCCACCCACGCCGATGGCGATCACGCCCAGGGCGTCGACATGCGGGGTGTGGCTGTCGGTGCCGACGCAGGTGTCCGGGTAGGCCACGCCACGGTCGTTGTGGATCACCGGCGACATCTTCTCCAGATTGATCTGGTGCATGATGCCGTTGCCCGGCTGGATCACGTCGACGTTCTTGAACGCCTTCTTGGTCCAGTTGATGAAGTGGAAGCGGTCTTCGTTGCGGCGGTCTTCGATGGCGCGGTTCTTTTCGAAGGCCTGCGGGTCGAAACCACCGCACTCGACGGCCAGCGAGTGGTCGACGATCAGCTGCACCGGCACCACAGGGTTGACCTGGGCCGGGTCGCCGCCTTTGTCGGCAATGGCGTCACGCAGGCCGGCGAGGTCGACCAGTGCAGTCTGGCCGAGAATGTCGTGGCACACCACGCGGGCCGGGAACCACGGGAAGTCGAGGTCGCGCTTGCGCTCGATCAGCTGGCCCAGCGAGGCGTCGAGGGTAGCCGGGTCGCAGCGGCGCACCAGGTTCTCGGCGAGTACGCGAGAGGTGTAAGGCAGGCCATCGTAGGCGCCGGGCTTGATGGCCTCGACCGCCGCGCGGGCATCGAAGTAGTCCAGGTCGGTGCCTGGCAGGTGCTTGCGGAATGCAGTGTTCATATCGTTATCAGGCTCGGTCACGGTATTCGGGGGCAGGTGCGGCTCAGGCCTTGGGGGCGCTACGCGCCCCTTTCGCGACACAAGGCCGCTCCCACAGGTACTGCGCCGTCCCTGTGGGAGCGGCCTTGTGTCGCGAAAGGGCTGCGCAGCAGCCCCAGCGATCTATGACTCAGCGCTGCTCGATCGGCACGAACTGGCGCTGCTCGACGCCGACATACTCGGCGCTCGGGCGGATGATGCGGTTGTTGGCGCGCTGTTCGAAGACGTGCGCCGCCCAGCCGGTCAGGCGCGAGCAGACGAAGATCGGGGTGAACAGCTTGGTCGGGATGCCCATGAAGTGGTACGCCGAGGCGTGGTAGAAGTCGGCGTTGGGGAACAGGCGCTTCTGCTCCCACATGGTCTTGTCGATGGCTTCGGAGACCGGGTACAGCACCTTGTCACCGACTTCGTCGGCGAGCTGTTTCGACCAGCCCTTGATCACCTCGTTGCGCGGGTCGGACTCTTTGTAGATGGCATGGCCAAAGCCCATGATCTTGTCCTTGCGCTCGAGCATGCGCAGCAGCTCGGCAGTGGCTTCCTGCGGGCTCTGGAAGCGCTCGATCAATTCCATCGCCGCCTCGTTGGCACCGCCGTGCAGCGGGCCGCGCAGCGAGCCGATGGCAGCGGTGACGCAGGAGTACAGGTCGGACAGGGTCGAGGCACAAACGCGAGCGGTGAAGGTCGAGGCGTTGAACTCGTGCTCGGCGTAGAGGATCAGCGACACGTTCATGACCTTGACGTGCAGCTCGCTCGGCTTCTTGCCGTGCAGCAGGTGCAGGAAGTGGCCACCGAGGGTGTCTTCGTCGCTAGTGCAGTCGATACGCACGCCATCGTGGGTGAAGCGATACCAGTAGCACATCACCGCCGGGAACAGTGCCAGCAGGCGGTCGGTCTTGTCACGCTGGGCCTCGAAGGTCAGTTCGGGCTCCAGGGTACCCAGCACCGAGCAACCTGTGCGCATCACGTCCATCGGGTGGGCGTCACGGGGGATACGCTCGAGCACTTCCTTCAGGGCTTGCGGCAGGTCGCGCAGGCCCTTGAGCTTGCGCTTGTAGTCGGCCAGTTCGGCTTTGCTCGGCAGCTCGCCGTACAGCAGCAGGTAGGCGACTTCCTCGAATTCGGCACCGGCTGCCAGGTCACGCACATCGTAACCGCGGTAGGTCAGCCCGGCACCGGCCTGGCCCACGGTCGACAGCGCGGTCTGGCCGGCCACCTGGCCGCGCAGGCCTGCGCCACTGAGTACTTTTGCTTCGGCCATGGTGTTTCTCCTTTCTTGAACTTGTTATGGAAATCTAGCTGGCTAGTCAGTTTTGCCTGTGCCGGCCTCTTCGCGGGCAAGCCCGCTCCTACAGGGACGGTGTGGCACTCTATGCCTGTGGGGTCCCTGTGGGAGCGGGTGCCCCCGCGAAGAGGCCAGCCGCTCTAACGCAAATCTTTGACCTTCAGCCCTTCTTCTGGGCAAACAGCGCATCGAGGCTCTGCTCGAAGGCGTGGTAACCAATGGCATCGTAGAGCTCCATGCGGGTCTGCATGGTGTCGATCACGTTCTTCTGCGTGCCGTCGCGGCGCAGCGCGGTGTACACGTTCTCGGCTGCCTTGTTCATGGCGCGGAACGCCGACAGCGGGTACAGCACCAGCGACACGTCGACCGAGGCCAGCTCCTCGGTGGTGTACAGCGGCGTGGCGCCAAACTCGGTGATATTGGCCAGGATCGGTGCCTTCACCCGGTCGGCGAAGGTCTTGTACATCTGCAGTTCGGTGATGGCTTCCGGGAAGATCATGTCGGCACCGGCCTCGACGCAGGCGGCGGCGCGGTCCAGGGCGGCGTTCAGGCCCTCGACGGCCAGGGCATCGGTACGCGCCATGATCACGAAGCTGTCATCGGTACGGGCATCGACTGCGGCCTTGATGCGGTCGACCATTTCCTGCTGGCTGACGATTTCCTTGTTCGGGCGGTGGCCGCAGCGCTTGGCGCCAACCTGGTCCTCGATATGGATGGCGGCAGCGCCGAACTTGCTCATCGAGCGCACGGTACGGGCGACGTTGAAGGCAGAGGCACCGAAACCGGTGTCGACATCCACCAGCAGCGGCAGGTCGCACACGTCGGTGATGCGGCGCACATCGGTGAGTACATCGTCCAGGCCGCTGATGCCCAGGTCCGGCAGGCCCAGCGAACCGGCGGCGACGCCGCCACCGGACAGGTAGATGGCCTTGAAGCCGGCGCGTTTGGCCAGCAGGGCATGGTTGGCGTTGATGGCGCCAACCACCTGCAGCGGATGTTCAGCGGCAACGGCGTCGCGGAAACGCTGACCGGGGGTGCTCTTCACAGTCATTTCTCACCTCGTGGGCTGTTGTTGTGGGCGTCCAGATAGTGACGCTCGATATTGCGCTTGGACGCGCCGATGTGGCGGCGCATCAGGAGTTCGGCCAGCTCGCCGTCACGGTCGGCGATGGCATCGAGAATGCGGTGGTGTTCGGCAAAGGCCTGGCGCGGCCGGTTGGGCGTGGCGGAGAACTGGATGCGGTACATGCGCACCAGCTGGTACAGCTCGCCGCAGAGCATCTTGACCAGGGTCTGGTTACCGCTGCCCTGGATGATCCGGTAATGAAAGTCGTAGTCGCCTTCCTGCTGGTAATAGCCCAGGCCGGCCTGGAACGCGGCATCGCGCTCGTGGGTGTCGAGCACCCGGCGCAGTTCGTCGATGTCGGCCTGGCTCATGCGTTCGGCGGCCAGGCGGCAAGCCATGCCTTCCAGCGATTCGCGAATTTCGTACAGCTCGATCAGTTCGGCATGATTGAGCGACACCACCCGCGCCCCCACATGCGGCACGCGCACCAGCAGGCGCTGGCCTTCGAGGCGGTGGATGGCCTCGCGCAGCGGCCCGCGGCTGATGCCATAGGTACGCGCCAGCTCCGGCTCGGAAATCTTGCTGCCGGGGGCGATATCGCCCTTGACGATGGCCGCCTGGATGCGCCGGAAGACGTTTTCGGACAAGGTTTCCGTTTCGTCTGTCAGCACCGGGCTGGGGGTGGATAGGTCCTGCATATTGTCGACACCTTGAAAATCTCTTTGCCAGAAATTAGCGAATTAGACCGAAGCAGTCAAAGACAAAATCAATATTGTCGACAATCGTCTAAGAACGAACTAATGCCAGCCCGGTGCTGTCAGATCGCGCACCGCTGGCGTCAAGGCGCCGGCGTGATAGAATGCCGCGCCTCCGATGGAGTATGGATAGCCTGTCTGTCATCCATTCATGCTGTTGACAGATTAACGAGGAAGCTTGCGCAGTCGCTGCCAGTCGCCTTGCCCTGAACACGGCTCTGAACATGGCTTTGAAAACAGCCCCGAACCTTGCACTGCACCGCGCCAGGAATATGAGACTTACACCCGCATCATTGCTGCTCTGCCTCACCCTGCTGCCGGCCCTTGGCCAGGCCGCAGGCAAGACCGTGTACGGTCTCAACGAATATGCACGCCTGGGCGACCTGGACCTGGAAGTGGCCGCCAAGCTCGACACCGGCGCCAAGACCGCGTCGCTCAGCGCCCGCGATATCAAGCGCTTCAAGCGCAACGGCGAAAGCTGGGTGCGCTTCTACCTGGCCATCGACGCCGCCCATTCGCACCCCATCGAACGCCCGCTGGCACGCGTAAGCAAGATCAAGCGCCGGGCCGGCGACTATGATGCCGAATCGGGCAAGGCCTACACCGCGCGCCCGGTCATCGAACTTGAAATCTGCATGGGCCAGGCCATGCGCACCATCGAAGTCAACCTCACCGACCGCAGCGCCTTCCAGTTCCCGCTGCTGATCGGCTCCGAGGCGCTCAAGCACTTCGACGCGCTGGTCGACCCAAGCCTTAAATACGCGGCCGGCAAACCTGCCTGTGCCACCGACGCTCCCAAAGCAGAGTAATCCCGATGCGCTCTCTTACCCTCCATCTGAAAGTCCTGATCACCGTGCTGGTGCTGTTGGGCGTGGCGGTCACGGCTTATCAGATCTTCGTACTCGGCATCCCGGTAACCGAGGATGAAACCGACGACCTGTGGAATATCGACGCCAAGGTCGAGTTCGTGGCCAGCACCAAGGACCCGGTCAAGGTGCAGATGTTCGTGCCACCGCTGAACCGCGACTACGTCAGCCTCAACGAGAGCTTCATCTCCAACAACTATGGGGTGAGCGTCAACCGTGCCGACGGCAACCGCAAGGTCACCTGGTCGGCCCGCCGCGCCAGCGGCAACCAGACCCTTTACTACCGCCTGGTGCTGACCAAGCGCTACAGCAACGAGAAGACCACGATCAAAGGCCCGACCTTCCGTGACAGCCTGGCAGTGGAAGGCCCCGAGAAGATCGCCGCCGAGGCCCTGATGGCGCCGATCCGCCAGCACTCGGCCGACGTCGAGACCTTCGTCAGCGAGACCATCAAGCGGGTCAACAACCTCAACGACGACAACGTCAAGCTGCTGCTGGCCGGCGACACCTCGGCCATGAAGAAGGCCCAGGTCATCGACCTGCTGCTGTCGATCGCCCACGTACCGATGGAGAAGGTGCACACCATTCGCCTGGTGGCCGACACCCCGCAAACCCCGGAGCTGTGGCTGCGCAGCTTCAATGGCACCGACTGGCTGTACTTCAACCCCGACACCGGCGAGCAGGGCCTGCCCAGCGATCGCCTGCTGTGGTGGACCGGTGACGACAACCTGATCACCGTCGATGGCGGCAAGAAGGCCAACGTTACCTTCAGCATGAACAACAGCGAGATGAACGCCATCCGCCTGGCCAAGCTGACCGACGAGAATACCGACGCCGATTTCCTCGAATATTCGCTGTACGGCCTGCCGCTGCAGACCCAGCAAACCTTCATGATCATGGTGATGATCCCGATCGGTGTGCTGGTGATCCTGGTGCTGCGCAACCTGGTCGGCCTGCAGACCCTGGGTACCTTCACCCCGGTACTGATCGCCCTGGCCTTCCGCGAGACCCAGCTGGGCTTCGGTATCGTGCTGTTCACGGTAATCACCGCCCTGGGCCTGTCGCTGCGCTCGTACCTGGAACACCTGAAGCTGCAGATGCTGCCACGCCTGTCTGTGGTCCTGACCTTCGTCGTGGTACTGATTGCCGCCATCAGCCTGTTCAGCCACAAGCTGGGCCTGGAGCGCGGGCTGTCGGTAGCGCTGTTCCCGATGGTGATCCTGACCATGACCATCGAGCGCCTGTCGATCACCTGGGAAGAGCGTGGCGGCGGTCATGCCATGAAAGTGGCCATCGGCACCCTGTTCGCCGCTTCCCTGGCGCACCTGTTGATGATGGTGCCGGAGCTGGTGTACTTCGTGTTCACCTTCCCGGCCGTGCTGTTGATCCTGGTGGGCTTCATGCTGGCAATGGGTCGCTACCGCGGCTACCGCCTGACCGAGCTCGTGCGCTTCAAGGCATTCCTGAAGAAGGCTGACGCCTGATGTTTGGCCTGATCAAGACGTGGAAAGCCCTGGAGGCCCGGGGCATCATGGGTATCAACCGGCGCAACGCGGACTACGTGCTGAAGTACAACAAGCGCCACCTGTACCCGATCGTCGACGACAAGATCATCACCAAGGAGCGCGCCCTGGCGGCCGGCATCCATGTGCCGGAAATGTACGGCATCATCGAGACCGAGAAAGAGATCGAGAAGCTCGACCAGATCATCGGCGGGCGCAACGATTTCGTCATCAAGCCGGCGCAGGGCGCTGGCGGTGACGGCATCCTGGTGATCGCCGACCGCTTCGAGGACCGCTACCGCACGGTGTCCGGCAAGATCATCAGCCACGAGGAAATCGAACACCAGATCTCGAGCATCCTCACCGGCCTGTACTCGCTGGGCGGGCACCGCGACCGTGCGCTGATCGAGTACCGGGTCACCCCCGACCAGATCTTCAAGAGCATCAGCTACGAGGGCGTGCCGGACATCCGCATCATCGTGCTGATGGGCTACCCGGTGATGGCCATGCTGCGCCTGCCGACCCGCCAGTCCGGCGGCAAGGCCAACCTGCACCAGGGCGCCATCGGCGTGGGTGTCGACCTGGCTACCGGCGTGACCTTGCGCGGCACCTGGCTGAACAACATCATCAGCAAGCACCCGGACACCACCAACGCGGTGGATGGCGTGCAACTGCCGAACTGGGACGGCTTCATGAAGCTGGCCGCCGGCTGCTACGAGCTGTGCGGCCTGGGCTACATCGGTGTCGACATGGTGCTGGACCAGGACAAGGGGCCGCTGATTCTCGAGCTCAACGCTCGCCCCGGCCTGAACATCCAGATCGCCAACGACTGCGGCCTGACCCAGCGCACCCACGCCATCGAGGCGCACTTGGAAGCGCTGGCCAAGGATGGCATCAGCGAAGATGCCGAACAGCGCGTGCGGGTATCGCAAGGTTTGTTCGGGCACGTGCATCCGCGCTGAAATCGCCGGGGCTGCTGCGCAGCCCATCGCGACACAAGGCCGCTCCGATCTCCTTTAGGAGCGGCCTTGTGTCGCGATAGGGCCCCAAGGGCGAAACCCAGTGCTTGAATGTCGCCACAAAGCTAGGCGCATTTCCTGCACAGGTCTACAATCGCCCTCCTCGCTTTTACATCGCCGTCCACACTGATGCCGACCTGTACGCTCCACCCCCTGCCCTACCAGCCCGACCCTGCCGCCTATTTCGCCCGCCTGCGCCAGGCCCCCGGTGCCATCCTGCTGGATAGCGCCCGACCCGGCGCCGAACGCGGGCGCTTCGACCTGCTCAGCGCCTGGCCGCTGCAACACCTGCAAGCGCAGCCCGACGAAGATGGCCGCACCTTCCTCCAGCGCCTGCGCGCCGGCCTGGCACGACTGGGCCATGCGCAGTTGCCCGCAGGCAGCGAGCAGCTGCCGTTTGCTGGCGGCCTGATCGGCTACCTGAGCTATGACTTCGGCCGCCGCCTGGAACACCTGCCCAGCCTGGCCGTGGACGACCTTGGCCTGCCAGACGCGCAACTGGGCCTATATGCCTGGGCGCTGGTGACCGACCACCAGTGCGCGACCAGCCAACTGGTGTTCCACCCGAGCCTGCCGGGCAGCGAACGGGAACGCCTGATCGCCCTGTTCGAAGGTGTCGACAACGCGCAAAGCGGCAGCTTCCAGCTACTCGCGCCGATGGCCGGCGACCTGCAGCCCGATCAGTACAAGGCCGCCTTTGACCAGGTGCAGCGCTACATCCAGGCCGGCGACTGCTACCAGATCAACCTTACCCAGCGCTTCCGCGCGCCCTGCCAGGGCGACCCGTGGCACGCTTACCAGGCCCTGCGCAAAGCCTGCCCCACCCCCTTCTCCGGCTACCAGCAACTGGCCGACGGCAGCGCCCTGCTGAGCTTTTCGCCCGAACGCTTCATCCGCGTCAGCCAGCGCCAGGTGGAAACCCGGCCGATCAAGGGCACCCGCCCGCGCGCCAGCAACCCGGCAGAAGACATGCGCAATGCCGAGGAGCTGCTGCACAGCCCCAAGGATCGCTCGGAAAACCTGATGATCGTCGACCTGCTGCGCAACGACCTGGGGCGTACCTGCGAGATCGGCTCGGTGAAGGTACCGGAGCTGTTCAGCCTGGAGAGCTACCCCAACGTGCACCATCTGGTCAGCAGCATCACCGGCCAGTTGGCCAGCGACAAGGACGCCCTGGACCTGATTGGCGACAGCTTCCCCGGCGGCTCGATCACCGGCGCGCCGAAGATCCGCGCCATGCAGATCATCGACGAACTGGAGCCGGCACGCCGGGCGCTGTACTGCGGCTCACTGCTCTACGTGGATGTGCGCGGCGAGATGGACAGCTCGATTGCCATTCGCAGCCTGCTGGTCAAGGGCGGACAAGTCAGTTGCTGGGGCGGCGGCGCGGTGGTGGCCGACTCCGAGTGGCAGGCCGAATATGAAGAGTCGATTGCCAAGGTGCGGGTGTTGATGGAGACCTTGCAGGGCTTGTGATCGGCGGCGCCTGCTTCGGGGGCTCGCCCGCTCCCACAACTGGCAGATGTGCGCTGTACCTGTGGGAGCAGGCGCCACCGACTGCAAGCCCGCCTAACCCGGCATTTTTTGTTACCATCACCTCACTACGAGCGCACAGCGCCACAGCCAAGATGGAAACCGCCTGATGAGCCAACCCTTCGACGTCGCCGCCCTGGCCGCGACCTATGCCAACAAGTCCCCGCAGGACATCCTCAAGCTTGCCTTCGAGCACTTCGGTGATGACCTGTGGATCTCCTTCAGCGGCGCCGAGGACGTGGTGCTGGTGGACATGGCCTGGAAGCTGAACAAGCAGGTCAAGGTGTTCAGCCTCGATACCGGCCGCCTGCACCCGGAGACTTACCGGTTCATCGATCAGGTCCGCGAGCAGTACAACCTGCCGATCGAAATCCTCAGCCCCGACCGCGCCAAGCTCGACCCGTTCGTCAAGGAAAAGGGCCTGTTCAGCTTCTACAAGGACGGCCACGGCGAGTGCTGCGGTATCCGCAAGATCGAGCCGCTGCGCCGCAAGCTGGCCACCGTGAGCGCCTGGGCCACCGGCCAGCGCCGCGACCAGAGCCCGGGTACCCGCAGCCAGGTGGCGGCAGTGGAAATCGACAGCGCCTTCTCCACGCCCGAACGCACCCTGTACAAGTTCAACCCACTTGCGCAGATGACCAGCGAGGAGGTGTGGGGTTATATCCGCATGCTGGAGCTGCCGTACAACAGCCTGCACGAGCGCGGCTTCATCAGCATCGGCTGCGAGCCCTGCACCCGCCCGGTACTGCCAAACCAGCATGAGCGCGAAGGGCGCTGGTGGTGGGAAGAGTCGACGCAGAAGGAATGCGGGTTGCACGCGGGCAACCTGATCAGCAAGGCATAAACAGCTGGGCCGTTGTGGGAGCGGGTTCATCGAGGCGTCGAACCGCCGCGAACACCGGCGAAGCCGGTGCCATACACCGCGTCGCCTTCTTCGCGGGTAAACCCGCTCCCACAGGGGCCGTGAGGCCCCTGCAATTCCGGATCAGTGCACCGGCAGCTCGACGCCTTCGAACAGGTCTTCCAGCTCCTGCTTGTTGTGGCACTGGATGGCCTTGGCCATCACTTCACGGGTCAGGTGCGGGGCGAACTTCTCGATGAAGTCGCACATGAAACCACGCAGGAAAGTGCCGCGGCGGAAGCCGATCTTGGTAATGCTGGCTTCGAACAGCTCGCTGGCATCCAGGGCCACCAGGTCGCTGTCGAGTTTGGTGTCCACCGCCATCTTGGCGACGATCCCCACGCCCAGCCCCAGGCGCACATAGGTTTTGATCACGTCGGCGTCAGCCGCGGTAAACACCACTTTCGGCGTGAGGCCGCGGTGGTTGAACGCTTCGTCCAGCTTCGAACGCCCGGTGAAACCGAACACGTAGGTAACGATCGGGTATTCGGCGACCGCTTCCAGGGTAAGCTTTGGCAGCTTGGTCAACGGATGGCCCTGCGGCACTACCACGCAGCGATTCCACTTGTAGCACGGCATCATGATCAGGTCGCCGAACAGCTCCAGCGCCTCGGTGGCGATGGCAAAGTCGACCGTACCGTCCGCGGCCATTTCGGCAATCTGCATGGGCGAACCCTGGTGCATGTGCAAGGACACTTCCGGGTACTGCTTGATGAAGTTGCTGATCACCGGCGGCAAGGCATAACGCGCCTGGGTGTGGGTGGTGGCGATGGACAGCGTGCCTTTCTTCTCGTTGGAGAACTCCTGGGCAATCTGCTTGATGCTTTCGACCTTGCGCAGGATTTCGCCGGCGGTATTGATGATGCGCTCACCCGCCGGGGTAACGCGGGTCAGGTGCTTGCCGCTGCGGGCAAAGACTTCAACACCCAGCTCATCCTCGAGCAGGCGGATCTGCTTGCTGATACCTGGCTGGGAGGTATACAGGCTCTGCGCCGTCGCGGAGACGTTGAGGTCATGATGCGCCACTTCCCAGATGTAGCGCAGTTGTTGAAGCTTCATAGGTTTCCCTCGGTTCAGCGATGAGTCCGCGGCAGCAGGCGGCGACGATATATAACTATATTAGTGGTTCTGGAAATAAATCTAGAACTATTTTGTTACATACCACCCCGAAATGGCCTACGGCCATCTTCATGCTTTCCTACGCCCCAAATGCTGCGCCAGCGGCACCATGTATACCGGTACCGGCGACAGCTGCAGCAGCCGTACCGCCGTGCGCCCCAATGGCACATCCACGCCGGCGCCGGTACTGTGGCTACCGAAAATCAGCAGATCGACGCTCAGCCGCTGTGCCTGGTCGAGGATCACCTGCGCTGGGTCGCCCTGACGTACCCGCACTGCCTTGATCACTGCCAGGTCAGCCTCCTCGCCAAGTTCGTCGCGAAAGTTTTCCAGCACACGCTGCTCGATATTGGCCATCACCGTATTCACCCCCTGGCTGTGCAACTGGTCGAGCGTCTGTTCATCGAGGTAGCTCTGCAGGAGAGATTCAGCGAACTGGCCCATGGGCTCCACCGCATGGATCACATACAACTCGGCGCCAAATGTGCGCGCCAGCGCCAGCGCGTGTTGCATGACAAAAGGGGCGTAGACACCGAGGTCGGTGGCATACAGCATGGAGTGGATCATTCGACCTCCTCGACTGCCGCTGCGGCAGAGCAAGCTTCAGCTTAGCAGCGCGCCGGACGCACGCTTTGCCGTCCGGCGCGCTGCCAATGCGGGCTGGAGCGCCCCGACGGGGCCAGAGCCACCCTCAGCGGGGCTGTTCGCCCCGGTCTATGAAAGCCAGCGCCTGATACAGCATCTCCATGCGCGGCAAGTGGCAGCCTGCCGCACGCGCCTGTGCCAACGGCTCGGCATAGATGGCCTGCAGCTCCAGCGGGCGCTTGTGGACATGGTCGTGGTACATGCTGGGCCAGTAGTCGGGCATGCGCTCGGTCACCTGGAACAGGTGCTCGGCATATCCCTCGGGCAACACATGGCCACATGCCGCCGCGCCTTGTACTACCTCCGCCATCAAGGCCTGGATCAGGGCACGGCCATTACTGTCGGCCATCAACGGCGTGGTGCTGGCACCGAGCAGCACCGACAGGCCGTTATAGGGCACGTTCCATACCAGCTTCTGCCAGCGTGCCTGGGCCAGGTCGGGCATGGCCTGCGAGTCGATGCCCGCAGCCCGGAACAGCTCAGCCCCCTCATTGACCAGCGCGGCACCGCCATCGTTGGCCGGCCCGCTGTGGTAGCCAAGGTTGACCGCGCCCAGGGCCTGGTGGCGGATCACGCCGGGTGCCTGGCGGTTGACGCAGATGAAACACAGGCCGCCGAGCAGGTGCATGTCGCTGCGCAAGGCCGGACGCAACTGCTCCTCCACGCCCAGACCGTTCTGCAACAGCACCACCTTGGCGCCCGGTGCAGCCGCCTGCACGATCAGCGGCGCCAACTGGTCATTGCTGGTGGCCTTGGTCCCCACCAGCAGCCAGTCGCAGGGCGGCATGTCGGTGGCACTGGCATAGGCCTGCACCTTCATCTGCAAGTTGCCATGCACGGCACTGTCCAGGGCCAGCCCCTGCTCGCGGACAACCTCGTACTCGCTGCGCAAAAGAAAATGCACATCGAAGCCGGCCCGGGCCAGCATCAACCCATAGAAGCCGCCGATGGCGCCACTGCCGATGATGCCGATACGTGGTGTGTGCGGATGCATGCCGATCTCCTGGTAAAAGTCAGCCCTCTTTTTACACAGGTTGCGCGGCGCTGGGCAGCCCATGCTCGGCAAACACCTGCCATCTCGGAAAAACCCCACACGGACTGGGCCCAGCCCATTGTCGCGCCACCTGTAACGCGCTAAGGTTCGGCTCCCCGCTGCGATTATTCTTGCTGCTGGGCCGCACGGGGATAGTTGGCGGCCGGCACCCGTGACCTGACGAGTAACACGATGGCTGATTTACCGATCGATGACTTGAACGTTGCCTCCAACGAGACCCTGATCACACCCGATCAGCTCAAGAAGGAAATCCCCCTCAGCGCCAAGGCCCTGCAGACCGTGACTGCCGGCCGTGAAGTGGTGCGCAATATTCTCGACGGCAAGGACCATCGCCTGTTCGTCGTGGTCGGCCCTTGCTCGATCCACGACATCAAGGCCGCCCACGAGTACGCCGAGCGCCTGAAAGTGCTGGCCGAGGAAGTGTCCGACACGCTGTACCTGGTCATGCGCGTGTATTTCGAAAAACCGCGTACCACCGTCGGCTGGAAAGGCCTGATCAACGACCCATACCTGGATGACTCGTTCAAGATCCAGGATGGCCTGCACATCGGCCGCAAGCTGCTGCTGGACCTGGCCGAAATGGGCCTGCCGACCGCCACCGAAGCGCTCGATCCTATTTCTCCGCAGTACCTGCAGGACCTGATCAGCTGGTCGGCCATCGGCGCCCGTACCACCGAATCGCAGACCCACCGCGAGATGGCTTCGGGCCTCTCCTCGGCAGTCGGTTTCAAGAACGGCACAGACGGCGGCCTGACCGTTGCCATCAACGCCCTGCAGTCGGTATCCAAGCCACACCGCTTCCTCGGCATCAACCAGGAAGGCGGCGTGTCGATCGTCACCACCAAGGGCAACCCGTACGGCCACGTGGTACTGCGCGGCGGCAACGGCAAGCCGAACTACGACTCGGTCAGCGTCGCCCTCTGCGAACAGGACCTGGCCAAGGCCAAGATCAAGGCCAATATCATGGTCGACTGCAGCCACGCCAACTCCAACAAGGACCCGGCCCTGCAACCACTGGTGATGGAGAACGTCGCCAACCAGATCCTCGAAGGTAACCAGTCGATCATCGGCCTGATGGTCGAGAGCCACCTGAACTGGGGCTGCCAGTCGATTCCGAAGAACCTGGACGAGCTGCAGTATGGCGTGTCGATTACCGATGCCTGCATCGACTGGTCGGCTACCGAGAAGACCCTGCGCAGCATGCGTGCCAAGCTTAAGGATGTGCTGCCGCAGCGTAAGCGCGGCTGATGCAATAAAAGAGCGGGGCCGCTTCGCGCCCCATTCGCGGCACAAGGCCGCTCCTACAGGGTTATGCGATTTCCTGTAGGAGCGGCCTTGTGCCGCGAATGGGGCGCGAAGCGGCCCCGCTTTTTTTACAGAATCAGACCTTGCTCGAATGCCGCTGCTGGCGCTCCATGTAGCGTTCCACGTACGAGCAGGACGGAATCACCGTGTAGCCCATCTGCTCAGCATACTCCAGGGCCCGCTCGGTCAGGGCGGCAGCAATCCCGCGGCCGCGCAGGGCGTTGGGTACGAAGGTGCGATAGATGTCCAGCGTCTGTTTGCCCAGATCCATGTACGTCAGATAGGCACGATGACCGTCCACGCTGGTCTCGAACTGATGACCGGCCTGGTCATGATGGATGGTCAGCGCTTCGCTCATCACTACTCCTCGCAGGTCTTCTCGGCAGACCCATACCTTAACCGATGGTGGTTTATCCGGCACAGAATCCTCTACGCCACCTGTTGCCCACTTCGACCACTGGACGATTGCAATCGTTCGGATCTTCTGGCACTCACAAGATAGTAGGCGTCGCAGGCGGGATTGCTCAAGGTGGTGGCGGTTAAAAATGGCGAAAATGCGGCCAAATGCCATTCTTGACGGCGCGCCCTGCTGCAACCGGATGTACTAGGGCTTAAGACGCTGGCAGACAGTTAGAGTCACCCTTAGTTCAACAAAAAAGTTCCTGTACCACAGTCGCTTGCGAAGCCTGCACGTTTTTTTCACGGGCGTGTCGCAAATCTTGTCGGAAAGGCGTCAAGCAACATTTTTTTTGCAGTTCTTGCGCTTAGTCAGTTTACTTACTACAAGTAATGGGTACTATGTACGCCGGCCACTTTCTCTTTTCCGAGAGATGGCTATTTAATAGAAAGTCCTTGAAGGGGAACACGATGAACAACGTTCTGAAATTCTCTGCTCTGGCTCTGGCCGCAGTTCTGGCTACCGGTTGCAGCAGCGTATCCAAAGAAACCGAAGCTCGTCTGACTGCGACTGAAGACGCAGCAGCTCGCGCTCAAGCTCGTGCTGACGAAGCCTACCGTAAGGCTGACGACGCACTGGCAGCCGCTCAGAAGGCTCAGCAGACCGCTGACGAAGCCAACGAGCGCGCTCTGCGTATGCTGGACAAAGCCAGCCGCAAGTAATAATCCTCACGGATTGTTATGAAGCCGACCCACTTGTGGGTCGGCTTTTTTATTGCCTGCGCACAAGGCAAACGCGCCAGGCAGAAACGAAAAGGCCTGCACTAAGGCAGGCCCGGGTGTGTCGCAATTACCTTACTGCAGTTCGGGCGGAATGCTCGAAACCATCGGCGCACCACCCTGGTTTTCGGTCGGTACGGCAATTTCCACCGGCATGCCATCTTCCGCGGCCACCACATCACGCACCATGTCCCAGTTCATGCGTAGGTTATTGGCCAGATCTTCTCGCTTGAGCAAGGCATTGATAACAGCAGTGTGTTTATCGACCACCGACGGATTACCCTGGTCGTCCAGCGGCGTGTGCGCCTCCAGATAGACCTTGCCACCACTGATACCGAACTTGTAGGGCTCGTTGATGATGCGCACCGGCGTACCCACCGGCACCATCTTCGACAGTTCCAGCACGTTGTTGTTGAGCATGCGGAAGCAACCGTGGCTGGTACGCATGCCAATGCCGAACTTCTTGTTCGAACCGTGGATCAGGTAGCCCGGCACGCCGAGGGTGAACTTGAACGGCCCCAGCGGGTTGTCCGGGCCGGCCGGCACCACGCTCGGCAGGATGTCGCCGTCAGCCGCGTGCTCGGCACGGATGGACGCTGGCGGGGTCCAGGTCGGGTTTGGCGTCTTGGCGGTGATCTTGGTATTGGCGATCGGCGAACCCCAGCCTTCACGACCGATGCCCAGCGGGAATGTATGCACCACGTTCTGCCCTTTCGGGAAGTAGTACATACGGTATTCGGCCAGGTTGATGACGATGCCCTCACGCGGGCCAGGCGGCAGGATGTAGCGGGTCGGCAGGATGATCTCGGTGCCGGCACCTGGCAGCCATGGGTCCACGCCCGGGTTGGCGGCGATCATTTCCAGATAGCCGAGGTCGTTGGCAGTGCCGATATCGGCAAACGTGTCCTCGTACTTTGCCTTGATCACATGCACCTGGCCGATGATGTCTTCACCGGGTGGTGGCAGGGGCAGCTCCAGCGCAGCAGCGGGGCCTGCTACCAGCAGGGCGGCCAGGGACAGGCTACGGGTGACGGCAGGAAAGCGCGGCAACATCCGGTAAATCCTTCGAAAGGTGGGTCAAGAGAATCGATTGTACACCCGCGCCGATGCAAGCGGGAGGCATTGGCGCCATGCAAGCGTTTCAGATGATGAAAGGTGCGGCGTTCAGCCGCCCTGCAGCTCCGGCCACACCGGGCGCATGCCGCGCCGCTGGGCATCGAGGATGGCGCGGCACAGGTCGCACAGGCGACCGTCGCGGTAGATCGAGCGCGGCACCCCCGACCAGCGCGGTTGCGCCGGCAGCAGGCCACCGCACAAGGTGCGGTCGGCCGGTACGCCCAGCTCCAGCTGGCGGGCCACGAGGTGGACGCGGATTTCCTGGCAGGCGAACAGGTCGAGCTGCTCATCAGGCTCGATCAGTTGGTAGGCATACAGGGACCAGGCAGGGCGCGGCATCGGTGGCACTCGAAACGGGGGGCGCAACATTAGCCGAAAGCCGGCGCCGTTTAAAGCGTCACAGCAAGGGTTTTATCGCCGGCCAGGCATTTTCCAGCAGGCGCTGCTGGGCAGCCTGGGCCGGGTGAATGCCATCCGCCTGCATCAACTCAGGCACGCCCCCTACCCCCTCGAGGAAAAACGGCACCAGCGGGACCTGTTTTTCTGCCGCCAGCTGTTCATACACCTGGGCGAAGGCGGTGGTGTAGCGCACGCCATAATTGGGTGGCAGGCGCATGCCCAGCAGCACCACCTTGGCACCGGCATTGCGCGAGCTCTCGATCATCGAGGCAAGATTTTGTTGCAATTGCGCTGGCGGCTGCCCACGCAGGCCATCATTGCCGCCCAGTTCCAGTACCACCAGGCTCGGCTTGTGCGCTGCAAGCAGCGCCGGCAGCCGCGCCTGGCCACCTGCACTGGTGTCGCCGCTGATCGATGCATTGACCACCTTGTCGTCGAAACCTTCGTCCCGCAGGCGGGTCTGCAACAGGGAAACCCAGCCCTGGCGGGTATCCAGGCCAAAACCGGCGCTGATACTATCGCCGACAACCAGCAGTGTTCCCGCCGCCGCGCTCTGGGCCAGGCAATACAGGGCCAGACCGGCACTCAACCACCACACTCGCATCGGATTCTCCATGGGCCCCAGCATTCTCGTTGCGCAGAACCTTAGCAAAGTGGTCCCCAGCGCGGAAGGTGACCTGACCATCCTGCACGCCCTGTCCCTCGACCTGGCCCAAGGCGACAGCCTGGCAATCGTCGGCGCCTCGGGTTCGGGCAAGTCGACCCTGCTTGGCCTGCTCGCCGGCCTCGACCAGCCCAGTGCCGGCAAGGTCATCCTTGCTGGCCACGACCTGGGGCCGCTGGATGAAGACCAGCGCGCGCGGGTGCGCGCCGAACATGTGGGTTTCGTGTTCCAGTCGTTCCAGTTGCTCGACAGCCTCAATGCCCTGGAGAACGTCATGCTGCCGCTGGAGCTGGATGGCCGCCGCGATGCCCGCGAACACGCGCGCACCCTGCTCGAACGGGTCGGTCTGGGCAAGCGCCTGAGCCACACTCCGCGCCAGCTTTCGGGCGGCGAACAACAACGGGTGGCCATCGCCCGCGCCTTCGCCGCGCAACCGGCAGTGCTGTTTGCCGACGAACCCACCGGCAATCTCGACAGCCACACCGGCGAGCGCATCAGCGACTTGCTGTTCGAACTGAACAAGGAGCGCGGCACCACCCTGGTGCTGGTTACCCATGACGAACGCCTGGCCCGGCGCTGCCGCCGCCAGATTCGCCTGGATGCGGGCCGCCTGGTGGCCCCGGCGGAGGCCTGATGACCCACATGCCGCTGTCCCGCCTGTGCGGCCTGGCCCTGCGCCAGCTGCTGCGCGACATTCGCGCAAGCGAAGTGCGCGTGCTGTTCTTCGCCCTGCTGGTGGCGGTCGCGGCCAGCACTGCCATCGGCTATTTCGGTGCCCGCCTCAACGGCGCCATGCAACTGCGCGCCAGCGAGTTCCTTGGTGCCGACCTGGTGCTGCAGGGCAGCGCCCCGGCCCGCGACCAGCAGATCGAGGCCGGCAAGGCACTGGGCCTGCGCCACGCCCAGGTCGTCGAGTTCACCAGCGTGGTCGGCGGCGACAACGGCATCCAGCTGTCCAGCGTCAAGGCTGCCGACGGTGCCTACCCATTGCGCGGGCAAGTGCGCAGTGCTGCGCAGCCCTATGCCACAGAAACCCCGGGCGGCGGCCCGGCACCTGGCGAAGCATGGGTCGAACCACGCCTTTTGGCGGCATTGGGGCTGAAGGTTGGCGACAGCATCGACGTGGGCATGAAGACGCTGCGCATGAGCCGCGTACTGACCTACGAACCGGACCGCGCCAACAACTTCTACAGCCTTACCCCACGGGTAATGATGAACCTGGCCGACCTGCAAGCCACCGGCGTGATCCAGCCGGGCAGCCGGGTCACCTACCGCGACCTGTGGCGCGGCGATGCCGAAGCGCTGGCCCAGTACCGCGGGGCACTGAAAAAGGACCTGGCCGCCAACCAGCGCCTGCGCGACACCCGCGATGGCAACCAGCAGGTCGGCGGCGCGCTGGGCAAGGCCGAGCGCTACCTGAACATGGCCAGCCTGGTGGCGGTGCTGCTGGCAGGCGTTGCCGTGGCCCTGTCGGCCAACCGCTATGCCGCACGCCGCCTGGACGCCAGCGCCCTGCTGCGCTGCCTGGGCCTTTCGCGCCGCCAGGCACTGGGCCTGTACTGCCTGCAGTTGGCCATGCTCGGCCTGGTCGCCGCGCTGGCCGGCGCCCTGCTCGGCTGGCTGGCGCAACTGGGCCTGTTCCGCCTGCTGCATGGCCTGTTGCCAAGCGTGGTGCCTGCAGGCGGCATCGTCCCAGCCCTGGCCGGCATCGCTACCGGGCTGGTAGCCCTGGCCGGTTTCGCCCTGCCGCCAATTGCCGCGCTGGGCCAGGTACCGCCGCTTCGCGTGCTGCGCCGCGACCTGCTGCCGATACCGCCCAGCAGCTGGCTGGTGTACGGTGCGGCCCTGTTCGCCCTGGGCCTGATCATGTGGCGCCTGAGCCTCGACCTGCTGCTCACCTTCGCCCTGCTCGGTGGCGGCCTGGTCGCCGCGCTGCTGCTCGGCGGCCTGCTGCTGCTCGGTTTGCGCAGCCTGCGCCAATTGCTGGCCGGGGCACCACTGACCTGGCGACTGGGGCTGGGCCAACTGCTGCGCCACCCCATGGCCGCTGCCGGCCAGGCCCTGGCCTTCGGCCTGATCCTGCTGGCCATGGCCCTGGTCGCGCTGCTGCGCGCGGAACTGCTCGACACCTGGCAAGCGCAGTTGCCCAAGGATGCACCCAACCATTTCGCCCTGAACATCCTGCCGGATGATCGTGAGCCCTTCGCCCAACACCTGCAGCAGGTCAATGCCACCTCGGCGCCGCTGTACCCGGTGACACCCGGCCGCCTGGTAAAAATCAACGAGCAACCGGTGCAGCAGGTGGTCAGCAAGGACTCGGCAGGTGAGCGCGCCGTTCAGCGCGACCTCAGCCTGACGTGGGCGGCCGAGCTGCCCGAAGGCAACGCACTGACAGGCGGCAACTGGTGGCAGGCGTTGCCCGCCGAAGATGAAATCCCCGGTGTGTCGGTGGAGGCGGAACTGGCCAACAGCCTGAAGCTGCAACTGGGTGACCTGCTAACCTTCGACATCGGCGGCCAGCAACGCCAGGCACGGGTCAGCAGCCTGCGCAGCGTGCACTGGGACAGCTTCCAGCCGAACTTCTACATGATCTTCCAACCCGGCACGCTGCAGGGGCTTCCGACCACCTACCTGACCAGCTTCTATCTGGCACCGGGCCATGACCTGGATGTGGTGGCGCTGTCACGGGCATTCCCGGCAGTGACCATCCTGCAGGTGGACGCCTTGCTCGATCAGCTGCGCAGCATCCTCGCCCAGGTGACCCTGGCGGTCGAGTATGTGTTGCTGTTCGTGCTGGCAGCTGGGTTGGCGGTGCTGTTCGCTGGCTTGCAGGCGACGCTGGACGAGCGTATCCGCCAGGGCGCCTTGCTGCGTGCGCTGGGCGCGGCGCGGCCATTGCTGGTCAAGGCGCGGCGGATCGAGTTCGGCTTGCTGGGTGCGGCCAGCGGCTTGCTGGCGGCGGTCGGGTGTGAGCTGATTACCTTGGTGCTGTACCGCTATGCCTTCGACCTGCAATGGAGCCCGCATGTGTGGTTGCTGCTGTTGCCGCTGGCAGGGGCGCTGCTGGTAGGTGGTGCAGGGGTGCTGGGGACGCGGCGGGCGTTGAATGCCAGCCCGCTGGCGGTTTTACGCGAGAGTTGATGACAGCCTGTGCCGGCCTCTTCGCGGGTAAACCCGCTCCCACAGGTCCGACACAACGGTCAAATGCTGTGGTAACCCTGTGGGAGCGGGCAAGCCCGCGAAGAGGCCGGCACAGTCAAAATCGACTCATTGCCCGTAGCTGATGCTGTTTACATACCAGGTCGCTTCACCGGTAGGCGTGTGCACCACCACCTCATCACCCTCCTCCTTCTTCAGCAAGGCGCGAGCCATGGGCGAGTCGATCGAGATGTAGTCATTGCGCCCATAGATCTCGTCATACCCGACAATGCGAAACTTCATGGTCTCGCCCTCGTCGTTCTCAATCTCCACCCAGGCACCGAAAAACACCTTGCCCTCCTGCTGCGGCGAGTAGGCCACCACCTTCACATCTTCAAGACGCTTGCGCAGATAACGCACCCGACGGTCGATCTCGCGCAGCAGCTTCTTGTTGTACTGGTATTAGTTCCCCTACCAACAAGGTACTGAAATCCCGCCAACCCGCTACCCCCCGCTCCCCACCCCGCCCCTCACCAGTAAAAAGGAATGCCGCGGTGCGCCTCCTTTATAAGAGGACGTGAACCGATGCTCCTGCCCACTAAGCCACCAACCGCGAACCGCCCCCCCCTGACAACCCATAGCCTGCACGAACCAACAGAGAAGCGTCATTTAATTGACGAAATCATAAGCTGGCCTTTGGTTGGGCAATCAGAGGGCCGATAGACAGGAGCGAGCAAGAAAGAAGCAACGGAGTCGATAACTACGGAAGGAAACTGCCTGCCAATGGCGAGAGGGGGGGGAGCGGGAGACAGGTAAGCGGAGAGCCAGCAAGAAATGCAAAGAGACAGAAGTGCTGGAGCCAAGGGCGTGACCAAGGCAGAAAGCCATTCACACCAAGCGGGCTGATACCCAACCCCCAGAAACCAAGCGGTAACACAAAAAGCACCTTGCCCACGAGAAATGGGAGGTGCTAACATCAAAAAATATACAACTTTCATAAAGTATACTGAGTGTACCGAAGATGTCAACACGGCGCATCAAATTAAATTCCACGCATCTGGGCCAGGCTGCACCACACGCTGGCACACGATTGAGTGCCAAGCCCAACCGACCCGAGGCACTTCCACAATCCTCAGGTTTCGCCAGCGCCTACTGCCCGAACACAGAGCACCAGAACACATCCACCCGCTGCATTCCTGCCGATCCAGCGCCAGCCGCAGCCGATCTGCGGTGCGGATCCGGAGCCGGCTGTCAACCCGTCACAAGGCCAGACAAACGATGAGTGTTGCGTTTATTAAGGTCATGTACCGCAGCAAGACCACCGGACACATCGGACAGACCATCCAGGGAATCCTCACGAAGCACGGCGTCCTAGTCTCCCTCCTTCAGTACCACGTTGAGCGCGACGGTAGCACCTCGGCTCAAGCCGAAATCAACCGCGCGGTGAAATTACTGCTGGAGTTCACCGAACACACTGACATCCCATTCCACTCTGCAGTAGATCTGTTAAGGATGGTCTGAAATAGCCCTGTATTTCTGACTGACTTCAGCCTACGCTGATT
>NZ_JALLKV010000248.1:0-264 GCF_023093815.1 Pseudomonas sp. PNPG3 | reverse complement strand
CTGCGTCAGCAAGGCCTGCTTTTCCTGATCCGCCTGGCGGGCTGCCTGCAATTCCTGGCTCAGGGCCTGGGCCTGCTGGCGCACGAACAGGCCGCGCAGGCGCTGCTGCGAGTGCTCGCCCAGCAGGCGTTGTTCGCAGGCATGGTGGGCCTTGTAGTGCTGCAAGGCCAGGACGTGCTCGGCTCGCCGCTCGGCCAGCTCGGACAGGGCCCGATGAGCCTGGCTTGCCAGGGCGGTGAGCCGGCCTTTCGTGGCATGAGCCAG
>NZ_JALLKV010000247.1:0-264 GCF_023093815.1 Pseudomonas sp. PNPG3 | reverse complement strand
GCATCTACTTCCCGAAATTCACCGGCACGATCTACGAGATCCTGTCGGCGCCAATCTCCTATTTCGAGGTCGTGCTCGGCTATGTCGGTGCCGCCGCGACCAAATCGATCATTCTGGGCCTGATCATCCTGGCGACCGCCGGGCTCTTCGTTCCACTACACATTCACCATCCGGTCTGGATGCTGGCGTTCCTGGTGCTGACGGCGGTGACGTTCAGCCTGTTCGGCTTCATCATCGGTATCTGGGCCGACGGCTTCGAGAAGC
>NZ_JALLKV010000246.1:0-264 GCF_023093815.1 Pseudomonas sp. PNPG3 | reverse complement strand
GCCCAGCGGCCCTGGCGTCTCGTCGGCTGGGTCGTCGTCTCGATGATATTCGCCGCCTTGATAGGCTTCGATGCGTCGGGCGCACCCGCTACGGCCGACCTCCGTCTTGCCATGCTCGGCGCGTCCGTCGAGTTCCAGTTGTGGAGCTGGTATTTCGATTCCTCGTGGCTACGCTTGACGCCGAAGCAAATTTTTCACCAGGTCCAGCTGCCCAGATCCGCGCGCCAGCGGCACGCTGCACGCCTCAGAACATGCAGCGGAATA
>NZ_JALLKV010000245.1:0-265 GCF_023093815.1 Pseudomonas sp. PNPG3 | reverse complement strand
GCCTATCTCGACGTTAAGTCGACGGTGATTGAACAAGTAGTTGTATTCATCGGTCGCGATCTCGAGGTCGTCGATGTTCTTCCTGGGGCCGCGGTTGCGGACCAGTTAAGCCTTGAACAGAGAGTTGAAGGCCTCGGCCAGGGCATTGTCATACGAGTCGCCGGTGGAGCCGACCGAGGCGGCCGCGCCGGCCTCAGCAAGACGCTCGGTGTAGCGGATGGCGACGTACTGAACGCCCTCATCGCTGTGGTGCGTGAGCCCGGAG
>NZ_JALLKV010000244.1:0-265 GCF_023093815.1 Pseudomonas sp. PNPG3 | reverse complement strand
ATTTTGATACACAAAACTCGATGATAGTTTGAAGTAAAGGGATCTGCCTGATTTCACGACTTTACTTGCCGCTTTAATTAACCGAGTACGTATCGTATCAATTTGCATAGTTTTTTGACCTTCCGGAAAACAAAGAGTTCGTAACCAATTGGTCAAATTATATGCAAGAAGTGTTAACATCATTTTTACTTCGTTCACTAGAAAAGCGTGGCTATTCATATGATCAAAGTAAAAGCCATTTTTTGCTTCTTTGATATAGTTTTCC
>NZ_JALLKV010000243.1:0-265 GCF_023093815.1 Pseudomonas sp. PNPG3 | reverse complement strand
CGGCGGCGCCGTTGCCGATCCGCACCGGGGCGGACCCCTCGTATCCCGGCAGGTGCGCCAGCTCCTGCTCGCGCAGCTCGCGGTCGCCCGTGACCGCATACATGATCTGCAGGCGCTCGGGGTCCCCGGCGATCGCCCGCAGCAGCCATTCGCGCCAGGAGATCGCCGCGTCGACGTGCCCGTGGTCGAGCAGGGCGGTGAGGGACAGGGCGGCGTCGCGCAGCCAGCAGAACCGGTAGTCCCAGTTGCGCACTCCGCCGAAGTC
>NZ_JALLKV010000242.1:0-265 GCF_023093815.1 Pseudomonas sp. PNPG3 | reverse complement strand
CAGCTCGGTGACCGGGAAGTCGGGCTCGACCTGCTGGATCTCGCCCTCGATGCGGGTCTGCGGGGCGAACTCGACGACGACGCGGGAGGCCCGCACGACCTCCGGCGCGAGCTCGGTCTTGCCCGGGCAGTCGCCCCCGATGGCGTTGAGGTGCAGGCCGGGGCGGAGGTCCTGGCGGTGCAGGACCGCCTGCCGGGCCTTCGCGGCGGTGCAGGTGGTGACGACGTCGGCCCCGTCGAGGGCCTCGGCGAGGGTCGCCGCCGCG
>NZ_JALLKV010000241.1:0-265 GCF_023093815.1 Pseudomonas sp. PNPG3 | reverse complement strand
GACGAGTCGGTAGACCGTCACCGGCTTGTCCTGGCCGATGCGGTGCGTGCGGTCGATCGCCTGCTCCTCGACCGCGGGATTCCACCACGGGTCCAGCAGGAACACGTAGTCCGCTTCGATGAGGGTGAGGCCGGAGCCGCCGGCCTTGAGGCTGATGAGGAACGCCTGCTGGTCCCCGTCGCGGAAGGCGTCGATGACGGCATCGCGGTCGGCGGTGGTGCCGTCGAGATAGGCGGTCGTGATGCCATGCCCCTCGAGGATCCCC
>NZ_JALLKV010000240.1:0-265 GCF_023093815.1 Pseudomonas sp. PNPG3 | reverse complement strand
ACCTTGAGGATGTTGTCACCCAAGATATGCCCATCCTTGAGGATGCGCTCTTCTAATAATTTCATGAGACCTCCTAAAGTCTAAAAGACAATTTACTTGTTGGTTAACTGTTTCTATGGGGAACCAGTTTGTTAGTACTATATATTGGATAAAACTAGTACATGCGAAGCGAGTTTTATCAAATATTTCCCGCCGTAGTGGTATCATAAACAATAATCTTGTTATTGTTTATGACGGGATTTTTGAGAGTAAAATAGTTCGGGGA
>NZ_JALLKV010000023.1:0-85991 GCF_023093815.1 Pseudomonas sp. PNPG3 | reverse complement strand
CTCCCACAGGGTCCCTGCTAATTCAATGAGTTATGTGCAGTTCTATGAGAGCGGGTTTACCCGCGAAGAAGCCACACTGGCCTGTCAGCCATGCACCCAGCGCCGATGCAGCCCACGCGCCAGGGCATCCAGCACAAACCCCAGCACCCCGATCAGCAGTACCATCGCCATCAGCTCGGAATACGCCAGCCGGTCGCGGGTATCGAGAATGAAGTACCCCAGCCCCGCACTGACCCCGAGCATTTCGCACGGCACCAGCACGATCCACAGGATGCCGATAGCCAGGCGCACGCCGGTCAGCACATGGCCGATCACCCCCGGCACGATCACCTTGCACAAGGTTTCCCGGCGCGTGGCACTCAAACTACGGCTCAACTGCAACCAGCGCGGGTCCAGCTGCCTTACCCCGGCCGACGTGTTCAACAAGATCGGCCACAACGCGGCAAACGCCAGCAGAAAGTAGACAGGCTGGTCCCCCACGCCCATCAGCATTACCACCACCGGCATCCACGACAGCGGCGAGATCATGCGCAGAAACTGGAACGCCGGCGTGGTCGCCGCCTCCAGGTGCCGGTAGCTGCCCACCAGCAAGCCCAGCGGCACGCCGATCAGCAGCGCCAGCAGCAGCCCGATCAGGATACGTTTGAGGCTGACCCAGATATGCCCGTACACCTCGCCCTGCCCCAGCAACTCGACCAGGCTGGCCAGGGTCGCTGCCGGCGAAAAGCGCGCCGACAGGCCATCGGCCTGGCCGAACAGCGCGACACCGGCCCACCACAACAGCAACAAACCCAGCAACCCGGCCAGCCCCAGGCCGGCATGAACGACATGCGTGCGCATCAGACCGCGAACTCCTCGCTACGCTCGAAGTTATCGGCGATGCCGAACACCGACGGCCCGCCAACGGTAGCAATGGCGTTGCGCACGAAGCGGTCGTCGACCAGGTCGCGGGCGGTCTGTGCCGGGTCAAGGCCGGCCAGGAACGCGCTGTCGCCCTCGATCAGGGTGGTTTTCAGGCGCTTGACCAGTTCTTCGGTGTAGCTGGGGAACGGGTAAGGCTGGAAATCGATGCGCTTTTCGTCCCACTGCTGGTGGCGAATGGCGCCACTGGCAATGTAACCGGCACGGTCCTCGGCGGCCGGGGCCAGCACTTTGCCGAGCACCGCAGGTTCATGCGGCGTGTACTTGTTGGGGCCGGCCTTGGACAACAGTGCGGCGGCCTCGGCGCGGTGGTCACGGGTCCAGTGCTGGGCCTTGACGATGGCGTTGACCACCTTCTGCGACCACTCCGGGCGGTTGTTCAGGTCGTGCTCGTGCATGAACACCACGCAGCAGGCGTGGTTGCGCCACACATCGCCGGTAAAGCGCTGCACGCGGCCAACCTTGAGGTTCTCGGCCAGGGCGTTGAAGGGCTCGGCGACGATATAGCCAGCGATGCGTTTGCTGGCCAGCGCCGGCGGCATGTCGGACGGCGGCAATACCAGCAGGTTGACTTCGTTGCCGGCCAGTGGCGCATTGGCCGGCTTCGACACCGGGGTCAGGCCGTTGTCGTCGAGCATCTGTTGCAGCACCACGTTGTGGATCGAGTACCAGAACGGGATGGCCACGGTCTTGCCGCCCAGCTGTTTCATGTCGCTGATGTCCGGGGCCACGGTCAGGCCTGAACCGCCCACGTGGTTCCAGGCCACCACCTTGGCCGGCACCTTGCTGGCGTAGCGGGCCCACACGGTCATCGGCGACAGCAGGTGGATGACGTTGACCTGGCCGGAGATGAACGCCTCGATCACCTGCGCCCAGCTGCGCAGCAGCACCGGGCGCTCGGCCTTGATGCCTTCGGCCTCGAACAGGCCGTTGTTGTGCGCCACCAGCAGTGGCGTGGCGTCGGTGATCGGCAGGTAGCCAATACGCACCGGCGCGTCCGGCTCGGCGGCGGCCCGGGCCTGCAGGCTCGACAGCAACGGCAGTGCTCCGGCGGCCGTGAGCATGGCGCCGAGCTTGAGGAAATCGCGACGCGAAGAAGAGGAACAGCAGTCATCCATGCACATGGACAGCCTCCGAGGGCAATGGGGTTGGGGTAGGTTCGACTGTGCGGCTTGCCCGCCGAAGGGTTTTGAGGATTTCGATGCGCAAGGCGCCCAGTTCCTCGACCCGCTGCGTCCGTGGTTGCGGCAGGTCGATGTGCCACTGGCCGAGGGTGTGCGCTGGGTGGTTGCCCAGTAGCAGGACCCGGTCGGACAGCAGCAGGGCTTCGTCGATATCGTGGGTGATCAGCACCGCCGCCGTATTGTGGGTGGCGATCAGTTGCAGCAGCAGTTGCTGCATGTCGGCCCGGGTCACTTCATCCAGCGCGCCGAACGGCTCGTCGAGCAACAGTACTTCGGGCTGGCGGGCCAGGCAGCGGGCCAGCGCGGTGCGCTGGGCCATGCCGCCGGACAACTGCGCCGGGTACTGGCCACGGGCATGGGCCAGGCCCACGGCGGCAATCGCATGGTCGATGCGTGCGCGCCGTTCGGCGGCGGCAAGTTTTGGCTGGCGGGCGAAGTCCAGGCCGAAGGCGACGTTCTTCTCCAGGTTCAACCAGGGCAACAGGCTCGGGTCCTGGAAGGCCACCGCCAGGCGTGGGTGCGGGCCCTGCAGCGGCTGGCCGTGCAGGGTCACGCTGCCACCGCGGGGCTGCTGCAGGCCGGCCAGTACCCGCAGCAAGCTGGACTTGCCGACCCCGCTGGGGCCGAGGATGGTCACCACTTCGCCGGGGGCCAGCTGCAGGTCGAACTGCGCCAGCACCGCTTGCCAGCCACCCTCGCGCGGGTAGCCCAGGCTGATGTCACGGGCTTCGAGCAACATTTGGCTCATGCCGCGCCCGCCTGGCGTTGCAGTTCGGCGCGCAGTTGCACCAGGCTGGGCGTGACGATCGGCACGAAGGCCGACTCGCGCCAGCGGCGGGCAAAGCCTTCACCGTACTCGCTGAGGTAGGCCTTGCCACCACTGGCCTGCAACTCCAGCTGTACGGCGTCGGCAGCGCTTTCGGCCAAGGTGATGCGCAGCTTGAACAAGGCCGCCGGCTGCTGCTGGAAGCGGCCATCGAGCAGGCCCTGCTTGAGCTCGTTCACGGTGTTTTCCAGGCGTTCGCTGAGCACCTGACGTGCTTCGTCGAGGAATGAGGCACGGCCATGCAGGTGTGCCTGCACTTCCGCCAGCGCCCGCCGCGCCAGGCCAATGGCCATGCCGCACTGCAGCGCCAGGAACGCCGGGCGTACCCGGGGCAGGAACTCACGGGCATTTTCGTGCAGCAACCAGCCACGCTGCAATTGCACCTGGTGGAAGGCCAGTGCTGCGGTGTTGCTTGACTGCAGGCCCATCAGTTGCAGGTCGTCGGAACGCTCCAGGCCCTGTGCGTCGGACGGGATGGCCAGCACGAACGGTGCACCACCGGCTTCGTCTTCGATAGCCGCAGCCACCACGAAGCCGCTTTTGCGCAAGTTGGTCACCCAGTGCAGGCACCCTTCCAGCAGCCAGCCATCGGCTTGCGGGCGGCCACGCACCTGCAGCGCTTCGATGCCGGACAAGAACTTCATGGCGTTGGACAGCCCGGTGGCACCGGCCAGTTCGCCAGTCAGCAGGCGCGGCAGCAGGCGCTCGCGCAGGGGCTGGTTGGGGCTGTTCAACAGGTATTCGATGAAGGCGCGCTGGCCCCAGCAAACGAACGCCGCTGCCAGCGAGCGGCTGGCGATCGCGGCGATGGCCTCGACCGCGTCGGTCACCTGCCCGCCCGTGCCGCCCTGGGCGGGGTCGACACCGACGCGCAGCAGCTGCGACTCGGCGATTTGCGCCAGCACCAGCTGCGGCTCGCACTGGCCCCGGTCAATGGCCTCGGCATTGGCATCCAGCCAGCGTCGAAATGCACAATCTTGCATGGTCTTGCTCCTTTGAAAACGCCGGGGCCGCCTGGCGGCCCATTCGCGGCACAAGGCCGCTCCTGCAACGATCGCGGTACGACCGGTGTCACGCGCGGATCATGCAGAAGGTTGCCAGCGGTACTTGCCGAGCTCGTCATTGAGCGGCGTCTGGGCGAACACATTAGCAAAGTTGCACAGGGTTGCGAGGCTCACGCCCAGAATCACCTCCAGGGCGTTGCCTTCGCTGAAACCGGCTGCGCGGAAGGCCTGGTAAGTGGCCTCGCTGACATTGCCGCGGGTGGCGATCACTTCGCGGGCGAACGCGGCCAGGGTTTCATACCGGGCATCGGGCAGCTCGCCACGGGCACGCAGGGCATCGACCACTTCCTGCGGCAGCTTGGCCTTGTTCAGGGCCACGGCCGTGTGGCCAGCCACGCAGAAGTCGCAGCCATGCTGGGTGGCGGCAATCAGCTGCACCACTTCACGCTCGGCCAGGCTCAGTTCGGCTTTGCCGTTGAGTGCCGAAACGGTCACGTAGGTTTCCAGCGCAGCCGGGGCATTGGCCAGTACGCCCAGCAGGTTGGGGATGAAGCCGGAATTCTTCTGGGCGTTCTCGAGGAACGGACGGGCCGCTTCCGGGGCGCTCTGCAGCGTGTGTAAAGTAATGCGCGAGGACATGGAGTGGTCTCCTTTGATGAGTGTCACTACAGTCTGTTGGTTATAAGAACTACCCTCCATATTCATCAGTCGCCTTTCCTTGCTCTTGAGTCTTTGCATTAGATGATTTCGTCCAGCCACCTTGTCGATTGGTTATTAGAGGGCCTGGAGCTCGATGCCAGCCTGTTCCATGTGGGCCGCTACTGCCGCGGCTGGCACGCCAGCACCGAAGGCATGGGCCGGGCCAGCTTCCACTTGGTGGTGCAAGGGCATTGCTGGCTGCACATCGATGGCCAGCCCGAGGCACTGCGCCTGGAGGCGGGCGATGCGGTGTTCCTGCTGCGCGACCTCGGCTATCGCCTGGCCAGCGACCAGGACCCTGCAAGTGCCTGCGCCCAGCCACGCCAGCAGATGCAGGCCATGGACGTTGATGCGGTCGATGGCGTGGGCCTGGTATGTGGTTTCTTCCACTTCAGGCCGGGGTTGTCGGCGCTGATCGTCGACAGCCTGGCCGACTGGATATTGCTGCGCGCCGATGAACCGGCCGGGCATGCGGCGCGGGCGTTGTTCGAGCTGATCATGGAGGAGTGCCGGCGCGCCGCCGGGCCTTCCCAGACGTTGCTGGAGCGGCTGACGCACTTGCTGTTCCTGTATGTGCTACGCCAGCAGGTGCATGCCGGGCAATCGCTGGGCGGGCTGGTCGCCCTCGCCCGGCAACCGGCGTTTGCCGGTTTGCTGGAGCAGTTGATCGAGCAACCGGGGCAAGCGTGGACGCTGGAAAGCATGGCCGCCTGTACCGGGTTGTCGCGGTCGGCGTTTTTCAAGCGTTTCAATGAACTGGCCGGACAGTCGCCGGGGCAAGTACTGCTGGCGCTGCGCATGCGCCTTGCAAGCCAGTTGCTGCGGGCGGGGCATACCGTGGAGCAGGTGGGGGCACAGGTGGGGTATCAGTCAGTGGCGGCGTTTACCCGGGCGTTTGCCAAGGCGGTGGGGCTGCAGCCGGGGGCGTATCGGCGGCAGCATGAGGGGCGTTAGCCTGCACTGGCCTCTTCGCGGGTGAACCCGCTCCCACAGGGATATCACAATCTCTGGAACCTGTGGGAGCGGGTTTACCCGCGAAGAGGCCGGTGCAGGCAGCAGATTCAGACCTGACTGACCGGAATATCCCCTGCCCCTTTGCCCTCCCGCCGCTCACCCATCCAGGCATTGACCTTCTGCCCGAACTCGGCCGGCGCCTTGCGCCCGAACCGCCGCGCCAGATCAAGGATGGTCTGCTGCGCCAGGGCCTCTTCCATGCGCTTCTGCGCACCCAGCATCACCGCGTGGATCGCGCAGGTGCCCTCGGTCGCCCAACCCGGCGGCGATCCCTCGAACAGGCTGCAACGCTCGCGAACTTCGCGGCAGTCGAAGATCTTCTTCGGCCCGTCGATGGCATTGACGATATCCAGCACGGTGATTTCATCCGACGGCCGCGCCAGCCGGAAGCCGCCACGCACGCCCTCGGTGGCGGCCACCAGACCGGCACGGGCCAGCTTGGTGAATACCTTGGCCAGGTACTCCTGGGGTACACCCTGCAACTCCGCCAGGTCGCGCACGCTGGACTCGCGCGAATCGCCCCGCTCGTCCACCAGGAACAGCAGGCAATGGATACCGTATTCGACGCCAGCACTGTAGAGCGACATATCTATCTCCGACCAATCTTGTCGCAAATAATACGCCTATAGCATCCGCACCGCAAAGCGCAAAGCTGCCGTCTGTCGGCCTTGTTTATCCCTTAAGCCCAGTAAATACAGCTATTCGAGCCGTGAAATGGTCATGCGGAGTGTCGGCCTGTGAGAAAAAAGACTTGCACGCACTAACTACGATCAATACAGTCGTAGTTATTCGAGAGGCACACAACCCGCCCTCGAAGCCCCTTTCGAACCTTGCGGAGCACCTTCATGAAATCGAACATCCTCATCATCGGTGCCGGCTTTGCCGGTGTATGGAGCGCCCTGAGCGCTGCGCGCCTGCTCGATCAGGCCCAGCGCGCCGACATCAACGTCAGCGTCCTCGCTCCACAGCCTGAACTGCGCATCCGCCCGCGCTTCTACGAGGCCGACGTGCACGGCATGAAGGCCCCGCTGGGCGAGCTGTTCCAAGCGGTGGGCATTCACTTCATCCCGGGCAATGCCGACAGCATCGATACCGAAGGGCGCAGCGTCAGCTACACCAACGCCCAGGGGCACCGGCAACAGATCGCCTACGACCGCCTGATCCTCGCCGCCGGCAGCCAGGTCGCACGCCCGCCAGTGCCTGGCCTGGCCGAACATGCATTCGATGTCGACCAGATGGAATCGGCCATGCGCCTGGAACAGCACCTGGTCGGTCTGGCCGCCCAGCCCGCTTCGCCTGCACGCAACACTGTGGTGGTCTGTGGCGGTGGCTTCACAGGTATTGAAACCGCCACGGAAATGCCTGCCCGCCTGCGTACCATCCTCGGTGCCAGTGCAGCGGTGCGGGTGGTGGTGGTCGACCGCGGTGCGCAAGTTGGTGCGGCGCTGGGCGCCGGTATCACGCCGTCGATCATCGCAGCCTGCGAACAGGCCGGGGTCGAGTGGAAGGCCGGGGCCTCGGTAGTGGCTGTCGATGCCGGTGGCGTTACCCTGGACAACGGCGACCATATCGCCAGCAACACCGTGATCTGGACCGTTGGCGTGAAGGCCAGCCCGTTGACCGCACAGGTTGCCGGCGAGCGTGACCACTTCGGCCGGCTGAAAGTGGACGGCCACCTGAAGGTGCTCGGCCAGGACCATGTGTACGCCACGGGCGACACCGCCTGGGCCGCTGTGGACGAGCTGGGCAACCACGCCCTGATGACCTGCCAGCACGCCATCCCCATGGGCCGCCACTCCGGCAACAACGCCGCGGCCGACCTGCTCGGCCTGCAGCCGGTGGTGTACCGCCAGCCCAAGTACGTCACCTGCCTGGACCTGGGCGAATGGGGCGCGACGTTCAGCGAGGGTTGGGAGCGCGAACTGAAGCTGCACGGCCAGGAAGGCAAAGACCTCAAGCGCCAGATCAACTCGGTGTGGATCTACCCGCCAGCGGCTGATCGCGCCCTGGCACTGGCCGCTGCCGACCCGCTGATCGCGATCGTCTGACCGCAGCGAGGTGCGAGCTGAAACAACCGGGGCCGCGTTGCGGCCCATTCGCAGCGCAAGGCTGCTCCTACATGCAACGCGATTCCTTTGTAGGAGCAGCCTTGTGCTGCGAATGGGCTGCAACGCAGCCCCTGTTACAGCAACGCCAATCTATCAGTCATTCACACTCACAACCCGCCCCGCCTTCTCGGCAGCCTTGCCCCGGGTCGCCAGGCAGTAATACAGCGGCACCGTCACCAGCAAGCCGAACAGCCACGACAGATCAGCCCCTTCGACGATATTGGAATACGGCCCCACATACAGCGACGTGTTGGCAAACGGCAACTGCACCAGGATGCCGCACGCATAGGCAATGATCGCGTGGTGGTTGAAGCGGCCATAGATGCCGCCGTCAGCACTGAAGATCGAGGCGATGTCGTACTGGCCCCTCTTGATCAGGTAGAAGTCGATCAGGTTGATCGACGCCCACGGCACCAGCACCAGCAGCAGTGCCAGGATCAGGCCGATGAACTGGCCGATGAAGTCCGCCGAGGCATTCAGCGCTACCAGGCCGCAAACCACCAGAATCACCGAAGCCAGCACCACCCGCACCTTGATGCTCGGCGTCCACTCGGCGACGAAGGTCTGGATCGCGGTGACGATCGACAGCACCGCGCCATACAGGTTGAGGGCGTTGTGGCTGATGATGTTGAGCAGGAACAGCACCATCAGGATCGGGCCCAGCCAGCCGGTGGCCTGCTTGACCGCATCCATTGCATCGGTGCCTTCCGGCACGCAAAGCACCGCCACCGCACCAAAGCTGAAGCACAGGATGGTGCCCAGGGTAGCGCCGAAGTAGGTGGCCCAGAACGGCTTGGCAATGCCCACTTCACGCGGCAGGTAGCGCGAATAGTCGGAGGTATACGGCGAGAAGCTGATCTGCCAGATGGTGCCCAGCGACACGGTGGCGATGAAGCCCGACAGGTTGAACGCGCCACGGCTGAAGAAGTCGGCCGGCAGTTCCTGGGCGAACATCATGATGAAGCCGGCCAGCAGCGCCGAACCCATCACCCAGGTACCGATGCGGTTGAGGATGTGAATGAAACGGTAGCCGATCACGCCAATGGCGGTGGCACTCAGCGCACCGATCACGATCGCGCCGGGCATCGGCACGCTCGGGGTGATGCCGTGGATGGTCTTGCCCGCCAGGACGATGTTGGAAATGAAGAAGCCGACATAGATCAGCGCGGTGAAGAACACGATCAGCAAGGCGCCGTAGCGGCCGAACTGGCCACGGCTCTGCACCATCTGCGGAATGCCCAGCTGCGGTCCCTGCGCAGAGGCAAGGGCAATGACCACGCCCCCGACCAGATGGCCCAGCACGATGGCGACCAGCCCCCATAACAGGTTCAGATGGAACACCTGGACCACCATGGCGCCGGTGACGATGGGCAGTGGCGCGATGTTGGTACTGAACCAGAGGGTGAACAGGTCGCGCGCCTTCCCGTGGCGCTCGGCAGGTGGAACGTAATCGACCGTGTGATTCTCGACAAACTGGTGTTGCGACGACGGTTGGGACATAGGATTCAGCTCGAAAGGTCGTTTTTATCTTTGTAAGGAAACCGCTTCTAGGCGGCCTCTCAGCTGCGGACCATATTATGGTATTCCAAACTTTTGACAACACTGATCCGTAGGAAAAAACGCCCACTGATCCGCTCGCGCAACCCCTGCGGCAAACCGCCTCACCGCTCAAGCCCACGGTATACGCGGGCTTGAGCCGTTCATCGCGCAACACCCTCGCTTGAAAATTCCGCTTGCAAAATAGGTATTACGGTATACCATCAGACACATCAACGATAAAAACCGCGGACCACCGCAGCCCTATAGAGGTACACCAGATGATCGACGCAACCGTCTACAAGCATGTCCTGGGCTCCTTCCCGTCCGGCGTTACCGTCATCACCACCCTGGACGACGATGGCTCGGTCGTCGGTCTGACCGCCAGCGCCTTTTCCTCCCTGTCGATGGACCCGCCGCTGGTGCTGTTCTGCCCCAACTACACCTCCGACTCCTACCCCGTGCTGATCAGGCAGAAGCGCTTCGCCATTCATCTGTTGTCCGGTGAACAGCAGGCCGAAGCCTATGCGTTCGCCAAGAAGGGCAAGGACAAGGCCAGTGGCATCGAGTGGTCCCTGAGCGAACTGGGCAACCCGATCCTGGCCGGTGCCACCGCAGTCATCGAATGCGAACTGTGGCGCGAATACGAAGGTGGCGACCACGCCATCATGGTCGGCAAGGTGCACAACCTGATCGTCCCTGAAGAGGCGCCACGGCCGATGGTGTACTGCCGCGGCAAGATGGCCAGCCTGCCGGCCTTTGCCTGAAGCCTATTCTGAATCGAGACCGCTGGTGCCAACCCTGCCAGGCGCCAGCCCCTTTCAAGCGTTGAGGAAAGCCCCATGAAATTTTCGTTGTTCGTGCACATGGAACGTTGGGATGAACAGGTCAGCCACCGCCAGCTGTTCGAAGACCTGACCGAACTGACCCTGATGGCCGAGAACGGCGGTTTCAGCACCGTGTGGATCGGCGAACACCACGCCATGGAATACACCATTTCGCCAAGCCCGATGCCGCTGCTGGCCTACCTGGCTGCGCGCACCGACAAGATCCGCCTGGGCGCCGGCACCATCATCGCGCCGTTCTGGAACCCGATCCGCGTGGCGGGCGAATGCGCCCTGCTCGACGTGATCAGCAAGGGCCGCATGGAAGTGGGCCTGGCCCGTGGCGCCTACCAGTTCGAATTCGACCGCATGGCAGGTGGCATGCCGGCCACCGACGGCGGCAAGGCCCTGCGTGAAATGGTGCCGGTGGTGCGCAAGCTGTGGGAAGGCGACTACGCCCATGACGGCGAAGTGTACAAGTTCCCCACCTCCACCAGCGTGCCGAAGCCCTACAACGCCGTACCGCCGATGTGGATCGCCGCCCGCGACCCGGACTCGCACAACTTCGCCGTGGCCAATGGTTGCAACGTCATGGTCACCCCACTGATGAAGGGTGACGAGGAAGTGCTGGACCTGAAGAACAAGTTCCAGGCCGCCCTGGACAACAACCCGGGCGTGCCACGCCCGCAACTGATGGTGCTGCGCCACACCCACGTGCACAGCCCGGCCGAGCCGGAAGGCTGGAAAGTCGGCGCCCAGGCCATCTCGCGCTTCTACCGCACCTTCGATGCCTGGTTCGGCAACAAGACCACCCCGGTCAACGGCTTCCTCGAGCCGAGCCCGGAATCGAAGTTCGCAGAAGTGCCGGCGTTCGAGCTGGAGAACATCCGCAAGAACACCATGATCGGCACGCCGGAAGAGATCATCGCGCGTATCAAGTACTACCAGGAACTCGGCGTCGACGAGTTCAGCTTCTGGTGCGACAACAGCCTGCCCCACGCCGAGAAGAAGAAATCGCTGGAGCTGTTCATCAAGGAAGTGGTGCCGGCGTTCGCCTGATTTCCCATTACCTGAAACATTGCGGGACGCGCCCGCTCCCGTGGGCCCTGTGGCCCGCGGGAGCGGGCTTTTTTTGGGGGATTGATCCGTTGCCTGTACCGGCCTCTTCGCGGGTAAACCCGCTCCCACAGGTATGGCGCAGACCATGAACCCTGTGGGGTACCTGTGGGAGCGGGTTCACCGCGAAGAGGCCGGTACAGAACGCCACAAAAACCCCGATACACAGCGCCTTTCGTCCCCTCGCAAGAGAAATTTCCAGCCACCTCTTGCACAACAAATATTATGGTATACCATCAGACAACAAGAGCTGATAACCCTCACCAGGAGCCACCCATGAGTTTCGAAATCCGCAAGATCGTCACCTACTCCGAAGAGACCCGCATCGAAGGCGGCAAGGCCACCGACAAGCCGGTGACCATGGTCGGCCTGGCCGTCGTGATCAAGAACCCATGGGCCGGTCGCGGTTTCGTTGAAGATCTGAAGCCGGAAATCCGTGCCAACTGCTCGGACTTGGGTGCCCTGATGGTCGAGCGCCTGACTGCAGCCATCGGCGGCGCCGACAAGATCGAAGCCTACGGCAAGGCCGCAGTCGTCGGTGCCGACGGCGAAATCGAACACGCCTCGGCGGTGATCCACACCCTGCGCTTCGGCAACCACTACCGTGAAGCGGTACAGGCCAAGAGCTACCTGAGCTTCACCAACAAGCGCGGCGGCCCGGGCACCTCGATCCAGATCCCGATGATGCAGAAGGACGACGAAGGCCTGCGTTCGCACTACATCACCCTGGAAATGCAGATCGAAGATGCCCCGCGTGCCGATGAGATCGTCGTGGTCCTGGGCGCCTCCGACGGTGGCCGCCTGCACCCGCGCATCGGCAACCGCTACATCGACCTGGAAGAACTGGCTGCCGAAAAAGCCAACGCTCAATAACAACAACCAAGACGGGCCGGGGCGTGGCGTGCTTACCCGCCGCGCCCGACCTTCAAGGAGCGCCCTCCATGATTCAGCCTGTCGCTGAACGCACACCCGCCGGCACCAGCTACCTGTCCGTCGGCCAGGGCCAACCTGTGGTACTGATCCACGGCGTGGGCCTGAACAAGGAAATGTGGGGCGGTCAGTTCGTTGGCCTGGCCAACGACTACCGCGTCATCGCCTACGACATGCTCGGCCACGGCCAGAGCGCGCTGCCAGCCGCCGACATCGGCCTGGAAGGTTATGCCGCGCAACTCGCCGAACTGCTCGACCACCTGCAGATCGCGCAAGCCACCGTGATCGGCTTTTCCATGGGCGGCCTGGTCGCCCGGGCGTTCGCCCTCGAATACCCACAGCGCCTGGCTGCACTGGTAGTGCTCAACAGCGTGTTCAACCGCACCCCCGAGCAGAGTGCCGGCGTTATCGCCCGCGCCGCCCAGGCTGCGCAGCTTGGCCCCGACGCCAACGTCGACGCCGCGCTCGACCGCTGGTTCAGCCGTGAATACAAGGCTGCCAACCCGGCGCAGGTCGCCGCCATTCGCCAGGTGCTGGCGAGCAACGACCCGCAGGGCTACCACACCACTTATTCGCTGTTCGCCACCCAGGACATGTACCGCGCCGCCGACCTGGCCAGCATCCAGGTGCCGACGCTGATCGCCACCGGCGAACTCGACTCGGGCTCCACCCCGGCCATGACCCGCCAGCTCGCCGCCAGCATTCCTGGCGCACACAGCGTGGTCCTCGCCGAGCAACGGCATATGATGCCGGTGGAAGCACCGCGTGAAGTCAACAAGATGCTGCTGGACTTCCTCGCGCAAGCCCGCACCCTCACCGAATCCGCCAAGGGGATTGTTGCATGACCCTCGTTCGTTTCCAGATGTGCATCGACGGCCAATGGCGCGATGCCCAGAGCGGCAAGACCTTCGACAGCCTCAACCCGGCCACCGCCCAGGCCTGGGCGCAACTGCCCGACGCCGACGAGGCCGATGTCGAGCTGGCCGTGCAGGCCGCCCAGCGCGCCTTCGACAGCAAGGAGTGGCGCAGCATCACCGCCACCGCGCGCGGCAAGCTGCTGCGTCGCCTGGGTGACCTGATTGCCGAAAACAAGGAACACCTGGCCCAGCTGGAAAGCCGTGACAACGGCAAGCTGATCCGCGAAACCCGCGGCCAGGTCGGCTACCTGCCAGAGTTCTTCCACTACACCGCAGGCCTAGCCGACAAGCTTGAAGGCGGCACCCTGCCGCTGGACAAGCCCGACCTGTTCGCCTACACCGTGCACGAGCCGATCGGCGTGGTGGCCGGGATCATCCCGTGGAACAGCCCGCTGTACCTCACCGCCATCAAGCTGGCCCCGGCCCTGGCCGCCGGCAACACCATCGTGCTCAAGCCGTCCGAACACGCCTCGGCGACCATCCTCGAGCTGGCCCGCCTGGCCCTCGAGGCCGGCTTCCCGGCTGGTGTGGTCAACGTGGTCACCGGCTACGGCCCCAGCACCGGCGCGGCGCTGACCCGCCACCCGCTGGTGCGCAAGATCGCCTTCACCGGCGGCGCCGCCACCGCCCGCCACGTGGTGCGCAGCAGCGCCGAGAACTTCGCCAAGCTGTCGCTGGAGCTGGGCGGCAAGTCGCCGAACATCATCTTCGCCGATGCCGACCTGGACAGCGCCATCAACGGCGCCGTGGCAGGCATTTATGCTGCCTCCGGGCAAAGCTGCGTGGCCGGCTCGCGCCTGCTGGTGCAGGACGAGATCTTCGACGAGTTCGTCGAACGCCTGATCGCCCGCGCCAGGCGCATCCGCATCGGCAACCCGCAGGACGATGCCAGCGAAATGGGCCCCATGGCCACCGCGCAACAGCTGGCCGTGGTCGAAGGCCTGGTGGCCGCTGCCAAGGCCGAAGGCGCCAAGCTGCACATGGGCGGCAAGCGTGCCGAGGTCGAGGGTGATGGCTGGTTCTACGAGCCGACCCTGTTCGAGTGCGACAGCAACTCGATGACCATCATGCAGGAAGAGGTGTTCGGCCCGGTTGCCGCGGTAATCCGCTTCAAGACCGAGGAAGAGGCCCTGGCCATCGCCAACGACTCGCAGTTCGGCCTGGCCGCCGGCATCTGGACCCGCGACCTGGGCCGTGCCCACCGCCTGGCCCGCGACGTGCGTTCGGGGATCATCTGGGTCAACACCTACCGTGCCGTGTCGGCCATGGCGCCGATCGGCGGGTTCAAGAACAGCGGCTACGGCCGTGAGAGCGGCATCGATTCGGTGCTGGCCTATACCGAGCTGAAGACGGTGTGGATCAACCTGTCCACGGCGCCGATGCCCGACCCGTTTGTGATGCGCTAAGAGGTAGCACGAGATGATCGAACCAGGCATCTACAAAGACGTGATGGGCTCGTTCCCGTCCGGCGTCACCGTGGTCACCACCCTGGACGCCGACGGTGGCATCGTCGGCATCACCGCCAGCGCGTTCAGCGCGCTGTCGATCGACCCGGCGCTGGTGCTGTTCTGCCCCAACTACGCCTCCGACACCTACCCCATCCTGCGTGACAGCAAGCAGTTCGCGATTCACCTGCTGTCCGCCGACCAGACCGCCGAGGCCTATGCCTTCGCCGGCAAGGGCAAGGACAAGGCCAAAGGCATCGACTGGCACCTGAGCGAGCTGGGCAACCCGCTGCTGGCCAAGACCACGGCGATCATCGAATGCGAGCTGTGGCGCGAGTACGACGGCGGTGACCACGCGATCATCGTCGGCGCGGTGAAGAACCTGGTGCTGCCGGCCGAGCCGGTGACCCCGATGGTGTACCACAAGGGCAAGCTGGGCGCCCTGCCGCCCCTGGGCTGATGGACCTTGAGCTCGGCGTTGGCTTCTTCGCGGGTAAACCCGCTCCCACAGGGATCGCACAGATGCTGAAACCTGTGCAGTACCTGTGGGAGCGGGTTCACCCGCGAAGAAGCCAACGCAAATGACCCTGTTTAAATCCGGAGTACTGCACATGAGCAATGAAAAGTACGAAAAAGGCCTGCAGATCCGCACCCAGGTACTGGGCGAGGACTACGTCAACCGCTCGATCCAGAACGCCGACGACTTCACCAAGCCGTTGCAGGAGCTGGTCACCGAATACTGCTGGGGCCACGTCTGGGGCCGCGAAGGCTTGTCGCTCAAAGAGCGCAGCATGATAAACTTGGCCATGATTTCCGCGCTCAACCGGCCCCACGAGCTCAAGCTGCACATTCGCGGCGCCTTGCGTAATGGCCTGAGCCGTGAACAGATTCGCGAGATCCTGCTCCAGGTCGGCATTTATTGCGGCGTGCCCGCGGCGGTGGACAGTTTCCGCCTGGCCCGCGAAGCGTTCGCTGAAGCCGATGCGGAGTCAACCCGTTAACACCGGGCTGTTCGAACCCACGCAAGGAGCACCCAAGGTTCGTGGTGCTGTTGCGGTTGCGGCCGGGCAGCCTCTTTAAGAGCGCACTTGATGAAACGCCAGCCACTCGACGACAGCTTCAAGGTCAATCGCAACCCCGTTACCCTGCGCGAAATCGTGCTCGACAAGCTGCGCGCCGCGATCATGAACTTCCACCTGCTGCCAGGCGATCGCCTGGTCGAGCGCGACCTCTGCGACCGCCTCGGCGTCAGCCGCACCTCGGTGCGTGAAGCCCTGCGCCACCTGGAATCCGAAGGCCTGGTGGAATTTGCCGACGCCAAGGGCCCGCGCGTGGCCATCATCACCCTGGAAGACGCCCGCGATATCTACGAGCTGCGCTGCGTGCTCGAAGGCCTGATCGTGCAGCTGTTCACCCTGAACGCAAAGGCCAAGGACATCCGCGCCCTGGAACGCGCGCTGGAGGTCAACCGCGAAGCCCTCGAGGAAGGCGAACTGCAACAGGTGCTGGACTCGGTACAAGGGTTCTACGATGTGCTGCTGGAAGGCTCCGGCAACCAGGTGGCCGCCCAGCAGCTGCGCCAGTTGCAGGCGCGCATCAGCTACCTGCGCGCCACCTCGGTGTCGCAGGAGAACCGCCGCGGCGCCAGCAACCGCGAAATGGAAAAGATCGTCGAGGCGATCAAGAGCGGCGACCCGCTGGTTGCCCACCAGGCCTCGGTCGACCACGTCCGCGCCGCCGCCAAGGTGGCCCTGGACTACCTGCGCCAGAAGCAGGATGACAACGTCAAGGTGCGCGAGATGGTCGAGCCCCTGGCCTTGAAGGATCCCCGCATATAAGCAACCCACAGGCCACCGATCATGCCCAACGCCCCGCGCTACTGCCCGCACTGCACCACGGAACTGGCCCGGGGCGTTCCCACAGGCGACACCCACGAACGCCTGCACTGCACCGGCTGCGGCTACATCCACTACATCAACCCGAAGATCATCGCCGGCTGCATCATCGAGCGTGATGGCAAGTACCTGCTGTGCCAGCGCGCCATCCCGCCGCGCCCCGGCACCTGGACCTTGCCGGCCGGGTTCATGGAGGCCGGCGAAACCACCGAGCAGGCAGCCCTGCGCGAGGTCTGGGAAGAAAGCGGCGTACGTGCCGAAATCGTCTCGCCGTACTCGATCTTCAGCGTCCCGAAGATAAGCGAGGTCTACATCATCTTCCGCGCCATCGCCACCGAGGAAACCGGGCAGTACGGGGCGGAAACGCTGGCCTACAGGTTCTTCGAGCCGGACGAGATCCCGTGGGATGAAATCTACTATCCGGCAATCCGGCAGATTCTCGAGCGCTATATCCTCGAGCGGCAGGCTGGGGTTTATGGCATCTACATGGGCAATGACGACACTGGCAAGGTGCACTTCATTCGCTAGCCTGGGCCGGCCTCTTCGCGGGCCTGCCCGCTCCCACCTGTAAGGCGCAAAGCTTGAGCAATGTGCTATCCCTGTGGGAGCGGGCAAGCCCGCGAAGAGGCCGGTACACGTAACACAAAACCCTCGCCAAGCGTCTATTCTCGGTGCACCCTTAAGGCCTTACGCAAAAGGACCAGCAGTGCACATGGCAAAATGGCTAGACGGCGGCGGTCTGATGGCCGAGCGCATCCGCAACCACGATTGGGCCGCCACCCCGCTGGGCCCGCTGGAGCACTGGCCCGACCCGCTGAAAACCAGCCTGGCCCTGTGCCTGGCCTCGCGCTTTCCGCAAGCCGTGCTCTGGGGCCCTGACCTGCTCACCCTGCACAACGACGCCTTCTCGCAGATACTCGGGCAAAAGCCCTCGGCATTGGGCATCCCCTTCCGCGCCGTGTGGCAGGAGGCCTGGGCCGACATCGGCCACATGGCCAACCGCGCCCTGGCCGGCGAGGCGGTGTACATCGAAGACTTCCCGCTCGTCATCGACCGCAACGGCGGCCCCGAACGGGCCTATTTCACCTTCTGCTACAGCCCCATACGCGACCACGACGGCAAGGTGCTGGGCATGCTCGATACAGTCACCGAAACCACCGCCAGCGTGCTCGCCAACCAGCGCCTGAACTTCCTCGACGACCTGGGCCGCGCCGTGGCAGACGCCACCGACCCGGACCAGATCCTTGCCACTACCACGCGCATGCTGGTCGAGCACCTGCAACTGTCGAGTTGCGCCTATGCGGTGATGGAGCCCGACGAAGACGGTTTCACCATCTGCGGTGACGCCGTGGCGCCCGGCTCGCCGCATCTGTTGGGCCGCTATCGGTTGCAGGATTTTGGCAAGCTGGCGCTCGGCCGCCTGCGCAATGGCCTGCCGTTGGTCATCCAGGACAACCTGAGCGAGCTGTCCCCGGAGGAAGCTGCCACCTTCCAGGCCATCGGCATTACCGCGACCATTTGCATGCCCCTGATCAAAGGCGGCCGACTGACCGCGCTGATGGCCATACACGACAAGGTGCCACGGGAGTGGACCCACTATGAACAGACGCTGATCAGTGAAGTCACCGAGCGCTGCTGGGCGCATATCCAGCGGGTACAGGCCCACGCCGAGGTCCGCGAAGCCATGGCGGCACTGGAGGCGCTGAATGCCACCCTCGAACAGCGCGTGGATGAACGCACCAGCCAGTTGCTGCACACAGAAGCCGTGCTGCGCCAGACCCAGAAGCTCGAAGCCATTGGCCAACTTACCGGTGGCGTGGCTCATGACTTCAACAACCTGCTGACCATCATTCGCTCGTCGCTGCATTTTCTGCAGCGCCCCAACCTCGATGCACAGCGTCGCGAACGCTATCTCAAGACCATGTCCGACACTGTCGACCGCGGTTCCAAGCTGACCGGCCAATTACTGGCCTTCGCCCGCCGCCAGGCCTTGAGCCCGCAAGTGTTCGAGGCAGGGCCACGGCTGGAGGCCATGGCCGACATGCTCGACACTGCCACCGGTGCGCGGATCCAGGTCGAGCTGCAGTTGCCACAGGCGCCTTGCCATATCCGCGCCGACCTCAATCAACTGGAAACCGCGGTAATCAACCTGATGCTCAACGGCCGCGACGCCATGGCCGGCGAAGGCACCTTGCAGCTGCGCCTGCAGGCTGACCAGTCACTGCCCGCCCTGCGCGGCCAGGCGCCACAGCCGGGCCCGTTCGCGGCGATTTCGGTGAGCGACAGCGGTGTCGGCATTGCCACCGAACTGCTGGAGCGTATCTTCGACCCGTTCTTCACTACCAAGGCACCGGGTGAAGGCACCGGGCTCGGGCTGTCGCAGGTGTTCGGTTTCGCCAGGCAGTCCGGGGGCGATGTGCAGGTGAAGAGTGTGCCGGGCCAGGGCACCACTTTTACCTTGTACCTGCCCCAGGAGCCGCCGCCTGAGGCCTAGCGGTCAACGCCGCCCTTCGGCCAGCATGCGCACGGCCAGGCCCGCCAGCACCGTACCCATCAGCCAGCGCTGAACCTGCTGCCATAGCGGGCGACCGGCGAGGAATACGGCGATCGACCCGGCCATGATCGCGATCAGTGCATTGACCGAAACGCTGATGGCGATCTGCGTCGACCCCAGCACCAGCGACTGCAGCAGCACGCTGCCATGCCCCGGCTCGATGAACTGCGGCATCAACGACAGGTACATGACGGCGATCTTGGGGTTTAGCAGGCTGGTGGCAAAGCCCATGGTGAACAGCCGCCGCGGGCTGTCGGCAGGCAGGTCGCGAACCTGGAACGGCGACCGGCCACCAGGGCGCAGCGCCTGCCAGGCCAGGTACAACAGGTACAGCGCGCCACCGATGCGCAGCGCGTCATAGGCAAAAGGCACGGCCATCACCAGGGCGGTGATGCCCAGCGCGGCGCAGAACATGTAGATGACGAAGCCAAGGGCCACACCACCCAACGAAATCAGGCCGGCCTTGCGGCCCTGGCAGATCGATCGGGAGATCAGGTAGATCATGTTCGGCCCTGGGGTCAGGACCATGCCGAGGCAGATCAGGGCGAAGGTGAGCAGTTGCGTGGTTTCGGGCATGGGGCACATCCTGGTTGTGCGTTGAAGTGCTGCGAGTTTATCCAAGGCCATGCATGTCGTCTTTACCCTTGGCTCTCGCCTGCCAGGTTAACGCGGCAACCTGTAGGAGCGGCCAACGCACGCCAGTGAGTCAGCTGATCTGGCCGGCTATCAAGCCCAGGGCCACCGTGATCATCGCCACCCCCGACACCCGCCCGACCAGCTTCGCCGCCCCCGGCCGGGTGCTCAACACGGCTTTGGCGCCATAACCGACCAGCGAGTAGATCACCAACGAGCTGCACAGGTGCACCAGGCCCAGCAGCAAGATCTGCAACGGCACCGGCCAGCTCGACTGCGGGTCGGTGAACTGCGGCAACAACGCCAGGAACAGCAAAAACACTTTCGGGTTCAGGCCACTGACGCAAAACCCTTTCAATGCCCAGCGAGACCCCGACTCCCCCGCACCATCCTGCCCGGCCGCCGGCAAGGCCGGGCTCAGCAGCAGGTTGCCACCCAGCCACAGCAGGTAGCTACACCCCGCCAGGGTCAGCAAGGTCAGCGCCAGCGGGTGGCCGGCCAGCAGGCTGCCGACCCCTGCCGCCACCACCAGGGTCGCAAGGAAATGCCCCGACAACATCCCCGCCACCGCGGGCATTACCCAGCGCCCCCGCATGCCGGCCGAAATGGCATAGGCCCAGTCCGCGCCCGGCGTAATCACGAACAGCATCGACACGGCCCAGAACGCCGTCAGAACACTGAGAGCCACTTGAATCTTCCTTTTTCCACTGCTTTGGGATGACGAAAGATTACGGATTCCGCCGAGGGATTTTCTTTCGTATATTCCCCAACAGCCCTCAATTACTGGAAGATCCTTCTCGATGGACAGGACAGATCGAAAAATCCTTGCCGAACTGCAAAAAGACGGTCGGCTATCGGTGACCGAGTTGGCTGACCGAGTGGGGCTCAGCCTGTCGCCCTGCCATCGGCGCTTGAAGGCGCTGGAGGAGTCCGGGGCGATTCTTGGCTATCACGCCCGCTTGGCGCCGAGCGCCCTGGGGTTAAACTTTGCCGCGCTGGTATTCGTGACCTTGCGCGAAGTCACTCGCCAGCCGGTAGCGGACTTTGAAGCGGCGCTGGCCGAAATCCCGCAGATCGTCGAGGCGCAGCGGCTGTTTGGCGACCCGGATTACCTGCTGCATGTGGTGGCCAAGGATTTGCCGGCGTTCCAGAAGCTGTATGACGAGCAGCTGACCAGCATTCCCAATGTGAAACGGTTGAGTTCGACGCTGGTGATGAAAGAGGTGATTCAGGATCGGTTGTTGCCGATGTAGCGTTGTTGCCTGAGCCGGCCCTTTCGCGGGTGAACCCGCTCCCACAGGTAATGCGCATGACTTGAAATCAATGCGGTCAAGGTGGGAGCGGGTTTACCCGCGAAAGGGCCGACACGGGCGACATTTTTATCTGCCCTGCAAACGCGCACGGCGCCCCAGAAAAGCACACCGCTTCTTACCTCCTTATTGCCCAAACCCCTCTAGCCCAAGCCCTCCCGCACCCTGGCACCCTCCTTGCTACCGTCCCCCGCTTAACCTTTTGTCAGCCTTAGGTTTTTTAAGGTTTATGGGCACATATTTACTAATTTCTCGTTATCCCCGCGCCCCGCATCATCGCTCCAACAAGAACGCGTCGCCCTTCGCCGGCACGCCCCCGGGCAGCTCCCGATGCCCTACCTTGCCTTGGAGTCAGTCATGACCAGTGCAGCCAATTCGGCACCCCTCATAGAAAAACACACGATCGGCTACGTGCCCCCGCAAGACCGCCATGGAAAGGTAAGGGATCTGTTCACACTGTGGTTCGGTGGCAACATAGCGCCGCTACCCATCGTCACAGGCGCGCTGGGTGTGCAACTGTTCCACCTGAACCTGGTGTGGGGCATCGTCGCGATCCTGGTCGGCCACCTGGTCGGTGGCGTACTGATGGCGCTGCACTCGGCCCAGGGCCCGCAGATGGGCATCCCGCAGATGATCCAGAGCCGCGCCCAGTTCGGCTCGCTCGGCGCGCTGCTGGTGGTGGTGATCGCCGGGGTCATGTACATCGGCTTCTTCGCCTCCAACATCGTCCTCGCCGGCAAGTCGCTGCACGGCGTGGTCGATGCCGTGCCGGTACCGGTGGGCATCGTCATCGGTGCGCTGGGCTCGGGCATCATCGGCATCATCGGCTACCGCTTCATCCACGTGCTCAACCGCATCGGCACCTGGGTGCTGGGTATCGGCATCGTGGTCGGCTTCGGCTACATCTTCAGCCACGTGCAAAGCGACGACTTCCTCACCCGCGGCGGCTTCAACCTGGCCGGCTGGCTGGCCACCGTGTCACTGGCGGCGCTGTGGCAGATCGCCTTTGCACCCTACGTGTCGGACTACTCGCGCTACCTGCCGGCGGACGTGAAGGTCAGCTCGACGTTCTGGACTACCTACCTGGGCTCGGCCCTGGGTTCGAGCCTGTCGTTCATCTTCGGCGCCGTGGCGGTGCTGGCGATCCCGGCCGGCATGGACACCATGGATGCAGTCAAGCTGGCCACCGGTACCCTCGGCCCGATCATGCTGGTGCTGTTCCTGCTCAGCGTGATCAGCCACAACGCACTCAACCTGTATGGCGCAGTGCTGTCGATCATCACCCTGGTGCAAACCTTCGCCCACCGCTGGATCCCCACCGCCAAGAGCCGCGCCGTGCTGTCGCTGGTAGTACTGACGGCCTGCTGCGTGGTGGCGGTGTTCGCCTCGGCGGACTTCATCGGCCACTTCGTCGACATGGTGCTGGTGCTGCTGGTGGTGCTGGTGCCGTGGACAGCAATCAACCTGATCGACTTCTATGCCATCCACAAGGGTGACTACGATATCCAGTCGATCTTCCAGGTCGATGGCGGTATCTACGGGCGCTACAACCCGCAGGCGCTGATCGCCTATGCCGTGGGCATCGTGGTGCAGATCCCGTTCATGAACACGCCGCTGTATGTCGGGCCGATTTCCGAGCATATCAACGGAGCGGACCTGTCGTGGCTGGTGGGGCTGGCGGTTACTTCGCCGCTTTACTGGTGGCTGGCCAGCCGTGATAGCGCCTACCGTCGCCGGCAGATGAGTGCCAAGGTGGCCATGGGGCACTGATTCAAACTGTCCCGGCCTCTTCGCGGGTGAACCCGCTCCTACAGGGATAGCGCACGTCTCAGGATCTGTGCTTTCCCTGTGGGAGCGGGTTTACCCGCGAATAGGCCGGTACAGGCAACACATCAATCAGAGGTTGTAGGCCCGCTCATTGTGCTCCGCCAGGTCCAGCCCCTGTTCTTCCTCTTCCCGGCTGGCCCGAAGGCCGATGGTCAGCTTGATCGCCCCCAGAATCGCCCAACTCACCACAAAGCAATACACGAAGGTGAACGCCACCCCCTTCAACTGCACCAATGCCTGCCCGACCGGTGATGCACCCTCCACATAGCCGCCCAACGCAGGCGCGGCAAAGACCCCGGTAAGGATCGCGCCGACCATTCCGCCCACGCCATGCAGGCCGAACACATCCAGGCTGTCGTCATAACCCAGCGCCTGTTTCAACCGGGTCACGGCAAAGAAGCAGATGGCCCCGGTCAACAACCCGATCACCAGCGCGCCCAACGGCCCGACGAATGCACAGGCCGGGGTAATGCCGACCAACCCTGCCAAAGCCCCTGAAGCCGCACCCAAGGCCGTCGGCCGACCATGCGCCACCTTCTCGGTCAGCAACCAGCCGACAATCCCCGCACAGGCCGCCACCATGGTCGCCAGCATCACCACCCCTGCCGCCTGGTTGGCCGCGAGCCCCGAGCCGACGTTGAAGCCGAACCAGCCCACCCACAGCAACCCGGCGCCCACCAGGGTGAAACCGAGGTTGTGCGGCGGCATGGCCACCTGCGGGTAGCCCTTGCGCTTGCCCAGCATCAACGCCGCAGCCAGCGCTGCCACGCCGGAGTTGATATGCACGGCGGTACCGCCGGCAAAGTCCAGCACACCCCAGTTGACCATCAACGCCCCCGGCCCGCCCCAGACCATGTGCGCGATCGGCGCGTACACCAGCACGAACCAGGCGGCCATGAACAGCAACGAAGCACTGAACTTCATGCGTTCGGCAAAACCACCGGCAATCAGCGCCGGGGTAATGATGGCGAAGGTCAGCTGGAACACTGCGAACACGCCTTCGGGGATGGTGCCGACCAGGCTGTCATGGCCGATGTCCAGCATCAGCGCCTTGCCCAGCCCGCCAATGAAGCTGTTGAGGGTCAGCTGGCCCTCGACCATGCCGGTGGTGTCTACCACCAGGCTGTAGCCGAACAGCACCCAGAGAATGCCGATCACCCCGGCCACCGCGAACAACTGGGTGAATACCGAGAGGAAGTTCTTGGCCCGCACCATGCCACCGTAGAACAGTGCCAGGCCCGGGATGCACATCATCAGCACGAACATCGCGGCGCAGATCATCCAGGCGGTGTTGCCGGTGTCCAGGGTGGGGTCGGCGGCGTGGGCCCGGGTGGTCAGGGCTAACAACATTACAGCGAGGGTGAGGTGCTTCATGGAGTCACTCCTGTGTGAATGGTGGAGGTGCTCTGGGGCTGCCTTGCAGCCCATCGCGACCCAAGGCCGCTCCTGCAGGGGGGCGATACGCGGTCCCCTGTAGGAGCGGCCTTGGGTCGCGAAAGGGCCGCAAAGCGGCCCCCGACGGTCAACTCAATACTGCGCCTGCCCCGGCACCCAGGCGGTCCCCGCCAACGGCACCCGTGCCATCGCCGCAGCCTCCACGGTCAACGCCACCAGGTCCTCCGGGTCGAGGTTGTGCAAGTGCGACTTGCCACACGCCCGCGCCATGGTCTGCGCCTCCAGCACAAGCACCCGCAAGTAGTTGGCCAGCCGGCGCCCGGCCTCCTCCGGGTTCAGGCGCCTGGCCAGCTCCGGGTCCTGGGTGGTAATGCCGGCCGGGTCGCGGCCGTTCTGCCAGTCGTCATAGAAACCGGCCGCAGAACCGATTTTCTTCAGTTCGGCATCCAGCCGAGGGTGGTTGTCACCCAGCGCGATCAACGCCGCAGTACCAATGGCCACCGCATCAGCCCCGAGGGCCATGGCCTTGGCCACGTCGGCGCCATTGCGAATACCCCCGGAAACGATCAGCTGCACCTTGCGGTGCATGCCCATTTCCTGCAGCGCCTGCACTGCCTGCGGAATGGCCGGCAGGATCGGGATGCCAACGTGTTCGATGAACACTTCCTGAGTCGCGGCGGTACCGCCCTGCATGCCGTCGAGCACGATCACATCGGCACCAGCCTTCACCGCCAGCTTCACGTCGTAGTACGGGCGGCTGGCGCCGATCTTCACGTAGATGGGTTTTTCCCAGTCGGTGATCTCGCGGATCTCGGCAATCTTGATCGCCAGGTCATCCGGCCCGGTCCAGTCCGGGTGGCGACAGGCGCTACGCTGGTCGACGCCGATCGGCAAGGTGCGCATGCCGGCCACGCGCTCGGTTACCTTCATGCCCAGCAGCATGCCGCCACCGCCCGGCTTGGCACCCTGCCCGAGGACGATCTCGATGGCATCGGCCTTGCGCAGGTCGTCGGGGTTCATGCCGTAGCGCGACGGCAGGTACTGGTACACCAGGTGCTGCGACTGGCCGCGTTCCTCCGGGGTCATGCCGCCGTCGCCAGTGGTGGTGCTGGTGCCGGCGATGGTCGCACCACGGCCCAAGGCCTCTTTGGCGTTGGCCGACAGCGCGCCAAAGCTCATGCCGGCGATGGTCACCGGAATTTTCAGGTGGATCGGCTTCTTGGCGAAGCGGGTGCCCAGCAGCACATCGGTGCCGCACTTCTCGCGGTAGCCTTCCAGCGGGTAGCGCGACACGCTGGCACCGAGCAGCAGCAGGTCGTCGAAGTGCGGCACGCGGCGCTTGGTGCCGCCGCCGCGGATGTCGTAGATGCCGGTTTCGGCGGCACGCTGGATTTCCTGGATGGTCAGGCGGTCGAAGGTGGCCGACTCACGCAGTACCGGGGGGAATTGCTCGCTCATGGGGAATGCTCCTGGATCAGTACGCGCTGGCGTTGTCGACTTTGAAGTTGTACAGCTGGCGAGCCGAGCCGTAGCGTTTGAAATCGGCAGCCTTGTGGTCCAGGCCGGCCTTGTTCAGCAGTTCCTGCAGCTCTTGCAGGTGCTCGGCGCGCATCTCTTTCTCGATGCAGTCCGAACCCAGTGACTGCACCGAGCCCTTGACGTAGATGCGCACCTCGTACAGCGAATCGCCCAGCGCATCGCCGGCATCGCCACACACCACCAAACGCCCGGCCTGGCCCATGAAGCAGCTCATGTGGCCGATGCTGCCGCCGACGACAATATCCACGCCCTTCATGGAAATACCGCAGCGCGCGCCGGCATCACCCTCGATCACCAGCAGCCCGCCATGGGCTGTGGCGCCGGCGGCCTGGGAGGCGCTGCCCTTGACCCGTACCGTGCCGGACATCATGTTCTCGGCCACGCCGACACCGACGTTGCCATGCACGGTGACGCTGGCCTGCTGGTTCATGCCGGCGCAGTAGTAGCCGGCGTGGCCTTCGATATCCACGGCCACGGCGGCGTTGATGCCCACGGCCAGGTTGTGCTTGCCGTCGGGGTGGGTCACCCGCCATTCGTGGTCCTGCACCTCACCGTGCAGGGACTGGTTGAGGACACGCACCGAGGTGCTGGAAAGGTCGATCGTATTCATGTGGTTCTCCAGTGGTTCGGTGGCAGGTCAGGCGCTTTCGCGTTCCCAGACGTACAGGGTGGCCGGGGCCGGTTCCCAGACCTTGGCGTGCTCGATGCCCGGCAGGCTGGCCAGTGCCTGGTACTCCGAGGCCATGGCCACGTAGTCGTCGGTCTCGGCCAGCACGGCGGGTTTGCAGGCGATCGGGTCGCGGATCACGGCAAAGCCATTGCGGGTGCCGATGGCAAAGGTGAAGAAGCCGTCCAGGTCTTCCAGGGCGCCATCCAGGGCCTGGGCCAGGCTGTCGCCCTGCTGCAGGCGCCAGGTCAGGTAGCCGGCGGCCACTTCGGTGTCGTTGTCGGTCTCGAAGCTGATGCCTTCGCGCTTGAGCTTCTGGCGCAGGCGGAAGTGGTTGGACAGCGAGCCGTTGTGCACCAGGCACAGGTCGGCGCCGGTGGAGAACGGGTGGCTGCCCTCCATGGTCACGGCGCTTTCGGTGGCCATGCGGGTATGGCCGATGATGTGGCTGCCTTTCATGCCGGCCAGGCCGAAGCGGCTGGAGATTTCCGCCGGCAGGCCCATGCCCTTGAGGATCTCGATGCTCTGCCCGGCGCTCATGATGCGCACGTCAGGGGCCAGTTCGCTCAGGGCCTGGCGGGCCGACGCCTCGCGGGTGTGTACCTTGAGCACTGCAGCGCTGGCGTTCTGGAACCAGTCCAGCGAGCAGCCCAGGCGCCCTTCCAGCTGGCCCATCAGGGCCGCCCAGGGGTAGTTGACGTCAGTGGCCTGCAGGGTCAGCTTGACCCAGCCATCGGCCACTTCGTCGCCGTAGATGGCAAAGCCGGCGCTGTCCGGGCCACGGTCGGTCATGGCTTCGAGCATGGGTTCGAAGAGCTTGCCGAGCTGGGCTTCCAGCTCGGGTTTTTTCAGGTACAGACCTACGATTCCACACATGATGATGCTCCTTACTAGGCAGTGGGCGACCGCTTTCGTGCTGGCTGCCCAAGGGATTGGGGGCGCTCAGAAGAATTCGGTGTAACGCTGGATTTCCCAGTCGGAGACGTGGCGGCAGTACTCCACCCACTCCATGCGCTTGAGCTTGATGAACTCATCGACGATCTCGGCGCCCAGCACTTCGCGGAACAGCGGGTCGGCCTCCAGGGCGTCGGCGGCTTCCTTCAACGACTGCGGCAAGGTCTTGATGCCACGTGCGGCAATCTCTTCCAGGCTCAGGTTGTAGAGGTTCTCGTTGCACATCTCGCCCGGCTCCAGTTGGCGGTCGATGCCATCGAGGCCGGCGGCAATGATCGCGGCGGTGACCAGGTAGGGGTTGCAGCCAGCGTCCGGCAGGCGGAACTCCAGGCGGCCATAAGGGATGCGCACCATCGCCGAGCGGTTGTTGGCGCCGTAGGCGACAAACGCCGGGGCCCAGGTGGCGCCGGAAAGCGAGCGGCCGACCACCAGGCGCTTGTACGAGTTGACCGTGGGTGCGGCGAAGGCGCACAACGCCGGGCCATGGGCCAGCAGGCCTGCGGCAAAGTGGTAGGCCAGCTTCGACAGGCCCATGCCGCTGCTGTCGGACGGGTCATGGAACAGGTTCTTGTTGGTGCTGCTGGCCAGCGACAGGTGGAAGTGCATGCCATTGCCGGCGCGCTTGGGGTCGGGCTTGGGCATGAACGAACAGATCATGCCCAGGTCGTTGGCGATCTCGCCGGCGGCCATGCGGAAGAAGGTGAAGCGATCGGCTGACTCCATGGCGTCGCTGTAGGTGTAGTTGATCTCGAACTGGCCGTTGGCGTCCTCGTGGTCGATCTGGTAGATGTCGAAGCCCACCGGCTGCAACGCCTCGGTCAGGCGCTCGAGGAACAGCCGCGAACGCGACAGGCCCTTGTAGTCGTAGCACGGCTTGTCGAGGTTGTCGGAGGCATCCACCAGTTGCAGCTTGCCATCCTCGTCGCGGCGGAACAGGCTGAATTCGGGTTCCAGGCCGGTGTTCAGGGTCCAGCCCTTGTCGGCCAGGCGCTGCACCTGCTGCTGCAACACATGACGGCTGTCGTAGGGCCAGGGTTGGCCGTTCACGTGGCCTACGCACACCACCCGGCCGTAGCCGGGCTGCCACGGTACCGGGATCAAGGTGGAAAGGTCGCCGCGGGCCATGAAGTCGGGGCCGTGCGGCTCCATGCCCATGCCGCAGATGGCGAACCCGGCAAAGCCGGCGCCCTCCTCGGCCACCATCTTCAGGCCCGAGACCGGCACCGATTTGGTCTTCGCCGAGCCATGGATATCGACGAACTGTGCCAGCACGTACTTGATGCCGTGCTGATCGAGGGTGCGCTGGGTTTCTGCTGGCAACATGGGTTGAACACTCCTGGGCAAGGGGCAATGATTCCGCATGAGAAACTTACTTTCCTAGCAGGAATGCAATGCGCTTGCCAACTTTGTTCAGGGTGCAACCTTGTGCCTGTTCGGGTCTCTTCGCGCGCCTGTGGGAGCGGGTTCACCCGCGAAGAGGTCCGCACCGGCAACCCAAAACCCAAGCAGATTTCCATGCTCCATTTATGGGAAACTTGTTTTCACCCGAGGAAAGATGCAGCCACCGTAGCTGCATTTCGCACTTTCCCAGTGCGAAAACTTTATTCTTGAACTGAAACCGTGCAGGACATTCGATGCCAACCGAAACCGAAACCGAACCGCGCCTTCGCCTGGAGCAGTACCTGGGCCTGCAGATCAAGCGCCAGCGCCAGGCCCAGTCCCTCAAGCTCGCCGACGTGGCGCGCATCGCCGGCATCAGCCAAGGCATGCTCAGCAAGATCGAGAACGCCCAGGTATCAACCAGCCTCGACACCCTCAGCCGCCTGTGCGATGTGCTGGGCATGCCGATGGCCAAGCTGTTCAGCCAATATGACCAGCCCGACGGCAATGCCTTGTTGGTGAAAGCCGGTGAAGGGCTGGAGGTGGTGCGCCGCGGTACCGAGAAAGGCCACACCTACCATTTGCTCAATCACGCCAGGGGGCCGAAGAAGAACTTCGAGGCGTACATGGTGAGCATGGACGACGCCAGCGAAGAGTTCCCGACCTTCGCCCACCCCGGCACCGAGTTCCTCCACTTGCTGGAGGGTGAACTGGTGTACCGGCACGGCAACCAGCTCTATCACATGCAGGCCGGTGACAGCCTGACCTTCGACGGCGAGACCCCGCACGGCCCCGAGCAGTTGGTGCAAGTACCCATCCGCCTGTTGTCGATCATGAACTACAGCGACGAGTGACGCGGCGCGCCAGGCACCCGCGGAGAACAGGATGCCAACCGCTGCGCACACTGATGCAAGCGACTAAGCGCCCTCAGGCAGCAGACTGCGATCGAACATGAACGCCCGCTCCCCCTGTGGCGTGTACTGATATAACTGCTGCGGCCGGCCCAGCCTGGGCTGGTTCTTCTCCCCGGTGTCCCTCACCCACCCCAGCTCGCGCAAGCGCTCCAGGCGTTTGCGCAGCGAGGTGTTGTTCACCGCCTGCCCCAGGCAAGCCTGCATCGCGCCTAGCGCATCCAGCACAGTGAACTTCTCCGCCAGCAGGTACAGCGGCAGGCTGCTGTACACCGTCTTCGCCGCCAGCCGCTCACGGGCGCGCTCCACCAACAGGTTGTGATCAAAGGGCAACAGCACCTTGCGCGCCAATACGCTGTCCAAGTCGAAAAACGCCAGTTGCTCGCCCTCGACGGCCTGCCCGGGCTCGAGCAAAGCCAGGTAGTAGGTGCTGAGTGACCATCCACGCGGGTCGCGAAAGGCATTGCCCTCGGTACCTACCTGTTCCATGTAGCACGGTACAACCTGGGTTTTCTCGCGCAGTGCACGCTCGGCCGCAGCTTCCAGGCTGGTGTCGGGGGTGCGGCCATTGACGATCACCCCGGGCAAGGCCCATTGGCCGGCATGCGGTTCACGCTCACGACGGTGCAACAGCACCTGCAGATGCTGAGCTTCGGGGGCCATGCGCAGGGCGACGATATCGACGCTGGCCAGGACTTCGACTGCATTCACCGGGGGACTCCTTGTTCAAGGCCTTCATAATCCACCAGGGTGTATAAGTAAGGCAACAACAAATCCCGAACAAGATGGCACTTGACATACTTAATACACCAGGTGAACTATATAGCCATGTCAGCAAGGAGAACCGCCATGAAGATCGCCAGTTTCGATGTCGACGCCCAGAACGGCTTCACCAACAACGTGCCACAAGAACTGCCGGTTCCTGAAGGCGATGAAATCGCGGTAGATCTTAATACCATGGCGTTACGCGCCGACCTGCGCCTGGGCAGCAAGGACGCCCACCCGGCCAACGCCGCCTGGGTAGTCGCCGACCCCGCGCACATGCTGCAGCCCCTGCAGCTGGCCAACGCCGACCTGACCTGGGTCAGCCACTGCGTGCCCGGCACACCCGGCTTCGAGTTGCTGCCCGGCCTGCCGGCCCCCATCGACTATGACTATTTCGTATGGAAAGGCGTCGAGCCCGACCTGCACCCCTACGGCGCCTGCTACCACGACCTGGCCGAACGCCGCTCCACCGGGGTGATCGAGTACCTCAAGGTGCAGCAGGTGGGCGCGGTGATCGTCGGTGGCCTGGCCCTGGACTATTGCGTCAGGACCACTGCGCGCCAATTGCGCCAGGCCGGCTTCCAGGTGCTGTTGTACCTGCCGGCCTGCCGCGCCCTCACCCAGGCAGGCGCCATCGAAGCATGTGGCGCCCTGGCCGCCGAGGGCGTGATCCTCTGCGGCGACGAAGCCGCGCTCGACTACCAGCTCTCTCTGATCAAGGAAGACCGCCCATGAGCGACAGCGTTTTCGGCCCACGCATCATCCAGAACCTGCTGGACACCGATTTCTACAAGATCACCATGATGCAGGCGGTGCTGCACAACTACCCCAATGCCGAGGTGGAATGGGAGTTTCGCTGCCGTAACGGCGAGAACCTCGCACCTTACCTGGCGGAAATCCGGTATCAGGTCGAGCAACTGGCCGATGTCAGCGTCACGCATGACCAGCTCGCCTACCTGGAGAAGATCCCGTTCATCAAACCGGATTTCATCCGTTTTCTCAGCCTGTTCCGCTTCAACCTGCGCTATGTGCAGGTGGGGCTGGATGATGCCGGGCAACTGGCGATTCGCGTGCGCGGGCCGTGGTTGCACGTGATTCTCTACGAGATCCCGCTGCTGGCGATCATCAGCGAGGTGCGCAACCGCTACCGTTATCGCGAGGTGGTGATCGAGCAGGTCCGCGAGCGCCTGTATCAGAACCTCGACTGGCTGAAGGCCGAGGCCAGCGCCGAAGAACTGGCCGGTTTCCAACTGGCCGACTTCGGCACCCGGCGGCGCTTCTCCTACCGGGTGCAAGAAGAGGTGGTGCACATTCTGAAGCGTGACTTCCCGGGCCGCTTTGTCGGTACCAGCAACGTGCACCTGGCCCGCGAATACCAGCTCAAGCCGATCGGCACCATGGCGCACGAGTGGTTCATGGCTCACCAGCAACTCGGCCCGCGCCTGGTCGACAGCCAGGCTGCCGCGCTGGAATGCTGGGTGCGGGAGTACCGGGGGCTGCTGGGCATCGCCCTGACCGACTGCATTACCATGGACGCGTTCCTGGGCGACTTCGACTTGTACTTCGCCAAGCTGTTCGATGGCCTGCGGCACGATTCGGGTGATCCGCTGGCCTGGGCGGAAAAGGCCATTGCCCACTATGAGCGGCTGGGGATCGACCCCAAGAGCAAGACCCTGATCTTTTCCGACGGGCTGGACCTTGCCAAGGCGCTGGGGTTGTACCGGGCGCTGCATGAGCGGATCAATGTGAGCTTTGGCATTGGTACCAGGCTGACCTGCGATATCCCGGGCGTGGAGCCGATGAATATCGTGATCAAGATGACGGCCTGCAATGGGGCACCAGTGGCCAAGATTTCCGACAGCCCGGGCAAGACACAGTGCCGGGATGAAAACTTCGTGGCGTACCTCAAACATGTTTTCAATTGCTGAAGGGTGGCACCCTTCTTCGAGTGGAAGCGCACACGCATGTTGTAATTAAACGTTTCCACTCCTCGCCCTTTGTACTGCGATAAATCAGAGCTGGTTGCACATCACAAAAGCTCAGGGCTTACTGTACTTGGCTCGATATCTACCGTATATGGCACTACTTCCATTTGGAATAACGCGGGCGACGGATTGCATTGCCCAATCGTCCTGTACGCGCCAAATTCACTGGTCATATGGCCGGTCAGCGATCCCCCCATTGGCGGGCCGAGCAAGGAGGCGGCTCTAAAGTACCGGGCGCTACTACCGGACATACCGTCCATTCATGACCTTGCCAGTCGTGGCGTGTTCAGCGCACTAGCGTTATGCCCGACCACGACGCGAGACAATGCTTGGCAGAGGCAGATTCGGCTCCCGAATCCGGTGAACCGAATGTAGTCGCGATAATCGACGCGTATGCCTATCGCAGGGACAACTAGAGAAGCGTCCGCGCCATCCCCAAAACGTACTCAATGTACAGGGAGGCGCCATGCATACCACCCGTAACGCCCTGGTGGTGTTGGCCCAACACCAGCACGATGACCTGGCCCTGACCATTTTGGCACTTGCTGCGCCGGTGCCCGAGCCCGGTGCTGATGGTCAAGCATGCCAATCCTTGGACAGAGCGCCCCATCCTTACAGCCATTGACGCCGGCAGCGACGACCTCAAGCATCGTGTGCTGCAGGTTGGCATCCTCAGCCACGGCCACGACATCGCCCACCTCAGTCATGCCAGCCTGCACATGATGAGCGCCTACCCTTACCCGATGCTGTCGGCAGCCGACCCCATATTCCAGCTCAAGGAAAGCATCCTGACCTTCTACCATGAGCAGTGCCAGGGCTATCAGGACGAGTTCGATATCGACGACCAACACCTGCACCTTGCGGAAGGCCCTGCCGACCAGCTGATTCCGCATGTCGCCCATCAGCTAGGCGCCGCCCTCACGGTTCTCGGCAGCGTGGCGCGCAGAGGCCTGAGTGGCGTACTGCTAGGTAACACCGCCGAATTAGTACTTGATGCCATGGAAAGTGATGTGCTGGTGCTCAAACCCTGGGATGTCATCCGTGAATTGGAAGCGCTGGCCGCTCACCACTGAGCAGACGCCTGATAGCCGCTCCCGGGCATGAGCCCGGGAGCAAACGGCAGAGTCAACTTGAATGACGAAAATGCAACTATGCTCGGTCTGAATACCGAAACTGATTGAAAGGCAGGTCTGCCGGAGGTCTAAAGTTGCGAATCGCTTTTCTGGTGAACCGGGACGTAGAGAGCAACCTCACTCTCAATTTACTGTTGCCCGAGATTCACGAGAGCACAGTGGGAATATTCCTCTCGGAGAGAGTGGGATCGGCCAGGAACGTGTCACGCATGCTCGGACAACTGGCATTGATCGAGCAGGACTTCTTCAATGCCTTGGCCCCTGGATTAATCGGATCGAGCGACCAGGTCAGCAGCGGGCATCGATTCGGTTTTGCAGAACTGCAGCAACGCTTTGGGGTTCCTGTACGGGTATTGCCCAGCTTGAGTGATCCTGCGGGCCTTCAAATGCTGCAGGACGCGGGAGCAGATCTGTTCATCTCAATCCGCTTTGGTCAGATCCTGAAGAATGAAGCGCTGGCAATTCCGTCACGTGGCGTCCTCAATCTTCACTCTGGCCTCTTGCCTCAGTATCGAGGTGTTCTGGCGACCTTCCGGGCGCTGCTGAACGGGGACCCGGAGATCGGCTGTACGCTCCATTGGATCGACAGTCCCGGCATTGACGTTGGTCGCATCATTGAGACTGCCAGGGTGGCAGTCGAAAAGGAGCGCTCCTTGCTGTGGCACATCCTTTCACTTTATCAACCAGGCGCGCGTCTCATCCTGAACGCAATCAGGCGACTGGAGCGCGATGAGCCTATGACGGGAACGTCTCAAGATCGATCTGCCGGGGCCTACTACTCCTTTCCCAGCGAGGATGACCTGACGCGGTTCACGACATTGGGGTGGCGGCTCTTCGATCGCGAGGACGTATGGGATCTTTTCGAATCGTACGGATTTCCGTTACGGATAAACACGCTTTGAGAGCTGAGCGGCGGGGTACCGCACCGCATTCAAGAACCGTGAGAAACCTGTGGGAGCGGGCAAGCCCGCGAAGAAGCCAGCACAGTCACCCCACCTCTTGCAGGCCAACACACAACTCCAGAAACCGCGCCGCAGCCCGCGACGGGGTGGCTGCATGCGGCACCAGAATGGAAAACCGGCGCACCAACGCCTGCGGCATAACCTGCAACCGCTGCAACGCCCCGTCCTCATGTCGGATCGACATCGCCGACACAAAGCCAATCCCCATCCCGGCTCGCACTGCCTCCTTCACCCCTTCCACGCCAGCAATTTCCAGCGCCACGCGCATCGCCACGCCGCTGCGGGCAAATGCCCGCTCGACGATCTGCCGCACACCCGAGCCGCTCTCGCGCAGCACCAACGGGTAAGCCCCCAGCGACGCCAGCGTGTGTCGGTCACTGCCAGCCAGAGGATGACCACGCGGCACGATGGCCACGATCTCGTCTTCCCGCCACGCCGTCACCGACGTCCCCAATGGCAGCTCCTGCCCAGGCGGCCCTTCGATCAGGGCGATATCGACGCTGTCCAGCGCAGCGACGATTTCTGCCGTATTGCCGTTGGAAGTGCTCACCAGCACCTCCGGGTAGCGGGCATGGAAATCGGCAATCAGGTAAGGCAGCAGATAGCTGGCCGGCGTGGTACTGGCGCCGATGCGCAAGGTACCGCGCTCCAGCCCGCGCATGGCCTCGCGCAATGCCTGGGCCTGACGGAAGGTTTCGCGCAGGCGCTCGGCATGGGCCAGCAATTGCTCGCCAGCTGCTGTAAGCCGCACACCACGGCCGGCGCGCTGATACAGCGGCTCGCCAAAGGCCTCCTGCAGCAGTTTGAGCTGGCCAGACACCGCCGGCTGCGACAAGTGCAGGGCTTGGGCCGCATGGCTGATGTTGCCGTGCTCGGCGACGGTGGCGAAAGTTATCAGTTGTTCTGGGGTCATGAATGAAAAATATCAGCTAAACGGATATTTGCCATCCCAAATTACGATTTTTTATAAGCTTATAACCAGATTAACGTAAGCCATGTCGAAACACCTTTCCGGAGGACTCACATGGCCACGGCTCCGTCCAACCCCGCCTTTGCACCTACCCTCTCTACCCGAGGGCGGCTCAATGGCATCCTGTTCGTCGCGCTGTTCGCGCTTGCGGTCACCCAATTGGCCGCCCTGCCCGCCATCGCCAACCTGGGTATCAGCCCGCTGATCGTCGGTATTGTCGCCGGTGCGCTTTACGGCAATGCACTGCGTGACGGCGTTCCCGCCAGCTGGGCGGCGGGTATCAACTTTTCCGCCCGCGGCCTGCTGCGCATTGCCGTGGCCTTCTTCGGCCTGCGGGTAAGCCTGCAGGAAATAGCCGAAGTCGGCTGGTCCGGGCTCATCGTGTCGTTGCTGGTGGTGTCCAGCACCCTGCTGATCGGCCTGTGGTGTGGCATGAAGCTGTTCAAGCTGGACCGCGATACCGCCTTGCTGACCGCCGCAGGCAGCGCCATCTGCGGCGCCGCTGCGGTTCTGGCCTTCGAGTCGGCCCTGCGCAGCGCACCGCATAAAAGCGCCATGGCGGTTGGTAGCGTGGTGCTGTTCGGCACCCTGTCGATGTTCCTCTACCCATTGGCGATCAATGCCGGCTGGCTGCACCTGGATACCATGGGCGCCGGGCTGTTCCTGGGTGGCACCATTCACGAGGTGGCCCAGGTGGTCGGTGCGGCCAGCAACGTCAGCCCCGAGGCCACGCATATCGCCACCATCGTCAAGATGACCCGGGTGATGCTGCTGGTACCGGTGCTGCTGGTGGTGGGCCTCTGGATCAGCCGCGCGCGCCAGCCGGGCCAGGCACAGGGCAACGGGCGCATCGCCATGCCCTGGTTCGCCTTCGGCTTCCTCGCGCTGGTAATGGTGAACTCGCTGCAGGTGTTGCCGGGCAGCGTGACGCAGGCGGTCAACAGCCTGGATACCTTTGCCCTGACCATGGCCATGACCGCGCTGGGGATGGAGACACGCTTCAGCCAGATTCGTCAGGCTGGGCCGCGGGCCCTGGCCACCGGGGCGATTCTCAACCTCTGGCTGGTGTTTGGTGGCGTGGCGATTACCCTGGCCGTGCAGAGGCTGTTGGGATGATTTGAGAGCGAGTCGCCTGCTTCGCGGGTAAACCCGCTCCCACAGGTACGGCGCAGGTTCTGAAAGCAACGCGATACCTGTAGGAGCGGGTTTACCCGCGAAGCAGGCGGCTCGGTCTGATGAGGTTTTTGTTGCTCCCCCTCGTTGCCGTCCAAATTTCTCGGTATGGTGTTGTCAAAGAAGGATGTTTTACCCGCACAGGAAAGACTTAGATGCCTCAACGCCATGTCATCAATGCATCCGTCAGCCCCAAAGGCAGCCTGGAGACGCTGTCACAACGTGAAGTGCAGCAACTGAGTGAAGTCGGTACCGGTAGCCTTTACACCCTGTTCCGCCAGTGCGCCCTGGCCATCCTCAACACCGGCGCCCATGTCGACAATGCCAAGACCATCCTCGAGGCCTATCAGGACTTCGAGGTGCGTATTCATCAACAGGACCGCGGCGTGCGCCTGGAGCTGCTGAATGCCCCGGCCGATGCTTTCGTTGATGGCGAAATGATAGCCAGCACCCGTGAAATGCTGTTCAGCGCCCTGCGCGACATCGTCTACACCGAAAGCGAGCTGGCCAGCCAGCGCATCGACCTGGAAAGCTCCCAGGGCATCACTGATTACGTGTTCCACCTGCTGCGCAACGCTCGCACCCTGCGGCCGGGCGTGGAGCCGAAGATGGTGGTGTGCTGGGGTGGCCATTCGATCAGCAGCGAGGAGTACCAGTACACCAAGAAGGTCGGCCACGAGCTGGGCCTGCGCAAGCTGGACGTGTGCACTGGCTGCGGCCCGGGTGTGATGAAGGGCCCGATGAAGGGCGCCACCATTGCCCACGCCAAGCAACGCATGCACGGCAGCCGCTACCTGGGCCTGACCGAGCCCGGCATCATCGCCGCCGAAGCGCCCAACCCGATCGTCAACGAACTGGTGATCCTGCCGGACATCGAGAAGCGCCTGGAAGCCTTCGTCCGTGTCGGCCACGGCATCATCATCTTCCCGGGCGGTGCCGGCACGGCCGAGGAGTTCCTCTACCTGCTGGGTATCCTCATGCACCCGGACAACCAGGAGCTGCCGTTCCCGGTGGTACTCACCGGGCCGCGCAGCGCCGAGCCGTATCTGCAACAGTTGCACGCGTTCGTCGGCGCCACCCTGGGTGAAGCGGCGCATCGCTTGTACAAGATCATCATCGATGACCCGGCGGAAGTTGCCCGACACATGGTCGAAGGGCTCAAGGCGGTGAAGCAGTTCCGCCGCGAGCGCAACGATGCCTTCCACTTCAACTGGCTGCTGAAGATCGAGGAGAGCTTCCAGCGGCCGTTCGACCCGACCCACCAGGCCATGGCCGACCTCGACCTGCGCCGCGAGCTGCCGGCCCACGAACTGGCTGCCAACTTGCGCCGGGCGTTTTCCGGCATCGTCGCCGGCAACGTGAAGGACAAGGGCATCCGCCTGATCGAGGAACACGGGCCGTATCAGATCCGTGGCGACAGCGCCGTGCTGGACCCACTGGGACGGCTGTTGCAGGCGTTCGTCGACCAGCACCGGATGAAGCTGCCGGGCGGCGCGGCGTATGTACCGTGCTACCAGGTGGTGACCTGATTCGCCATTCTTGCTTAGGCCCCATGGACGGGGCCTGCAGCTATTTGGCTTTTTGGATGTGGGCCTTTACATCTAGTAGACATTCATTCGCGATGGTGGCGCTTAATCACCTTTCCGCCCTTACGGCGGGTCCCTTTTTGTCGTGGCAAAAAGGAACCAAAAACCGTCGGCTCCCATCATCCGGCCCCTACGCTTCGCTCCGGGGTCCCCTCGCTACGGGCCTGCTCCCGGGAGTACGCGCTGCAGGCCCCATCCATGGGGCCTCAGCGCTTGACGGGCATCCATGCCCGTCACCTCCCTCCGCAGTCCCTTCGCTCGGCCTCCTGAAGTCGCAATCGGCGGCGCCTGAACTATCGCGCGCTTAGAAGCAAAAGCAAAAAGCAAAGGCAAAAGCAAAGGCAAAACTGCTACTGGCTGAGGTCGGCCATCGGCCGTTCGACGAAGCGGATGCTGTCGCGCCCACCGCGCTTGGACTGGTACAAGGCGACATCCCCTTGCTCGATCAAGGCTGCCAGGCTCGTCGGCGGTTGGTCGAACAGGTTGGCGCCGATGCTCAAGGTGACCGGCTGCGGCGTAGGCACCGTCTTGCTTGCATACTGCTGGAACTGCTCGCGCAGCAGTCCACCCAGCTCCATGACCCGTTCGCTGCTCGCACCACACAGCAGAATGACGAACTCATCACCGCCCAGCCGCGCCGCCAGCGAGCGCTCGGGCAGCACCGTGCGAATCATCTCGCTCAGGGCAATCAGCAAGCGGTCCCCTGCAACATGCCCGTGCAGGTCGTTCACCAGCTTGAAGTTGTCGATGTCGATCAGTAGCAAGGCCCCGGGCTGCGCCGAGTCCACTGCCTTGAAGAAAGGCCCCGCCCGAACCTCCAGTGCGCGCCGGTTGTACAGCGCCGTCAACGGATCCCGGGCCGCCAGACGGGCAATCCGCTCCTCTCGGCGGTAGCGCACGGTGCCGGTCATCGACAAGGCAATCAGCATGATCGCCATCGCACCTTCGACCAACGAAACCTGAATGATCAACCCACCGAAGGTGGCCAGGTCAATCAGCGTACCCGGTGTAATTGCAATGATCGCCTTGGCCACATAGAACAACCCATGAACCAGCAACACATAGCGCAACTGCACCGCGCCGACACTCAGCGACTTGCCATGCGGCCGCAACAGCCAGCTGGCCTTGAGCGTCAACAGCGCCACCAGCAACGAGTTGACCATCAGCATCACCTTCGACCACTGCGGCCCCACAGGCAACAGCAGCAAGGCGAACCACACCAGCACCACCAATAACCAGATACGCGACAGCCGCACCTGGGTGAAGCGCAACACGCCCATCAGGAAGAACCAGTGCGCCACCACCAGCAAGCCGTTGGCGAACCATATACCGATCAGCAACAAACCGATGCCGCGCAGCAAGGCCAGGGTGGAACCAATCGTGATGGTGGCAAAGCCTGCGCTCCAGAACAGCAGCGACGGCTCGCGAACGCTGCGCCACTCGATCGCCAGGTACAACGCAGCCGCGGCAGCCAGGGCGATCGAGATAGTCAGCATCGTGGGTGGATCAAGCGCCATAAACGGATTGGCCTATCTGGTTAACGAGGAAAAGGCCCGATTGTATGCGCTCGTGATGACTTTTCAGAGGAGCCTTGCACCACCAGCCTGCAAATGATAGCCCAGCCCTGGCCAATACCCATGCGGGTGAAATGTCATATTGACATCAGCGTGTCATTTGCACCACAAAAACCGCTGTCGTTATGACAACGAACCAGCGCAACACGCCCATCTGCAGGGGCTGCCCTGCTGGCACGAAAGCTGAACCATTCTCTTTCGCCACTACCTGCCTTGCGGAAATAACCATCATGAAAAATATCCTCCTCCCTCTGGCAATGTCCCTGTCCATCGCCCTGCCCGCCTGCGCCGACGAGGTGCTCTCGGAAAGCCCCGACAACACGGTGGGCTATGGCGCCGGGGGCGTCACCGGCCTGATGGTCGGCGCCGCGCTCGGTGGCCCGTTCGGCGCCATCGCCGGTGCAGCCCTGGGTGCATTTGGCGGCGCCGCCGTGCAACAAGGCAGCGGGCACAGCGATGCAGCCTACGTGGTACGCCATGACGACGGCAGTACCCAGCGCTATCGCTCGCCCAATGCCCGCTTCAAGCCCGGTGACCAGGTGCAGGTGAGTGGTATTCGCCTGGCCCCTGCGCAGTAAGCCGTTGCCCGGACAAAAAGCTTACCAGTTGCCGCCCATGTGAGCTCAGGCGCTCCCAGTCGCGGAAACACAAACGTAGCTCCAGGGTGGCCCAGCTTTCCAACAGGGCCACCCGACGCACCGGCAGCTCCTGCTCGGCGCGCACGGCGGCTGTTCGGGCAGCATGGCCAGGTTCATCGCCAATTCCTCGATAAAGCGCTGCTAGTAGGGCTGCCTTCAGTTCAGAATAACCCTGTCTTTCTTCTGCCGCGGGTACCCCATGAACGCGTTACGCAGCCTGATCCAGCGCCAACTGCAAAGCGGCGCGCTGTACGCCGTACTGGCGGCCCTGGGTTTCAGCTTCAAGGCCATCTTCGTCAAGCTCGCCTATGCCGCAGGGGCGGTGGACGCCATCAGCCTGCTGGCATTGCGCATGGGGCTGTCGCTGCCGATGTTCGCCTGGCTGGTATGGGCCAGCCGTGGTCAGGGCAGCGCACCGCTCAACCTGGGCGATGGGCTGCGTGTCGCGTTGCTCGGGCTGCTGGGCTACTACCTGGCCAGCCTGTTCGACTTCTATGGCCTGCAGTACATCAGCGCCGGGCTGGAGCGGCTGATCCTGTTCACCTACCCGACCCTGGTGCTGGTGTTCCAGGCCATCGCCCTGCGTGAGCGGCCAAGCCTGCGCACCTTGTCGGCCATGGGCCTGTGCTACCTGGGGCTGGGCATTGCCTTTGTCCACGACGTCAGTGTGGCCGGGGCTGGCCAGCAGGTAGTGCTGGGCTCGCTGTGGGTGTTCGCCAGTGCGGTGACCTACGCGCTGTATTACTCCGGCACCGGAATGATGCTCAAGCGCATGGGCTCGATGCGCCTGGCCGGGTTGTGCGGTACTGCGTCGTCGCTGATGGTGCTGGCGCATTACCTGGTGGTGGCGCCGATCGGGCAGTTGTGGCAGTTGCCAGGCGCAGTGTGGGCCAATGCCGGGTTGATGGCGGTGTTTTCCACGGTGTTGCCGATCTACTGGGTGGCGCTGGCGATACAGCGCCTGGGGCCGACCCATACTGCCGCGGTGGGCAACCTGGGGCCGGTGCTGACGGTGATGGCATCGTGGGCGATCCTGAGCGAGGAGATTTCGCTGTATCAGGTCGTCGGGTTGGCGGTAGTGCTGTTTGCGGTGTCGCGGCTCAAGCCGCGGGGCAAACAGGAAACAAAGGTGGCTGAGGCCAGAGGTGCAGCAGCCTGACTGCGGTCACTGTGGGAGATTGCCCAGCCCTTTGGGCTGCGCTGTCGCACAGATAACTGAATTCGCAAGCGATCCTCGTACCCTGTGGGAGCGGCTTTAGCCGCGAAGAATCCAACGCGGTGCATGGCACCGGCTGCGCCGGTGTTCGCGGCTAAAGCCGCTCCCACAGGGTCCCTGCTAATTCAATAAGTTATGTGCAGTTCTATGAGAGCGGCCTTGCGTCGCGAAAGGGCTGCAGAGCAGCCCCGGCAATTTTGGTAGTGACACCAACGTCTGGGGCCGCTTTGCGGCCCTTTCGCGACACAAGGCCGCTCCCACAAAAACGCTTGAACTCCCTCAGAGCACCCGCTTGATGAGCGGCTCCAGCCGGCTGTAGCGCAGCCGCCGCAGGAACCTGCGCACATCCTTGGGGTGCTCGGCCTTGGCCCCCAACTCCTCTGCCGAGCCGATCTTCGGCGCATGCCGGCGCAGCTCGGCCAGCTCTGCTTCCCGAGGCCCCAGCCATTGCCCTTGCGGGTCATCGATCAGCAGGCCGTTCTCCAGGTCCAGATTGAAGCCGCGCGGATTCAGGTTGTTACCGGTCAGCAACGAATAGCGTTGGTCGACCCACACGCCCTTGGCATGAAAGGTATGCCCGGGGTCGTTCCAGATCCGCACCTGCAGCTGGCCGCTGGCAATCGCAGCGTGGCGACGTCGAGTGAAGGCGCGCAGGTTGTCTTCGTACAGGTAGGGCAACGCGCCGCTGGCGCTGAACGGCTCGCCGGGGGCGATATAGAAGTCGTTGGCCGTGCGATCACCAACGATCAGTTCCACCCGCACGCCACGCGCCAGGGCATGGTCGAGTTCGCGCATCAGCACCCGGGGTGGGTTGAAATACGGCGTGCTGATGATGACCTGCGTGCGTGCCGCCGCCAGCAAGGCGCACACTGCACGGTTCAGCGGGTTGCCACGGCCCACGCCCAACAGCGGGATAACCCGCAGGCCCTGCCCCGCCCCGCTGGCCGGTGCCTCATAGGCCATGCGTCGCAGCCGCGCGCGCAAGCGCCGGATGTCGCCGCGCAGGCTGCGGGTGGAGGGTGGCGCCGGCAGGTCGAGGCGCGGTGTGGCGGTGTGGTGCAGCAGGCGACGCACCAACCCGACCATGGCGTCGGCCAGCGCTGGTGACTGGAACAGGTGGTAGCGGTCCAGGCGGTAACGGTCGAAACGGTGCAGGTACACGTTGTTAAGGCTGGCGCCGGTGTAGATCACGCAGTCGTCGATGATGCTGCCCTTCAGGTGCAACACGCCAAACAGCTCGCGGGTCTGCACAGGTACGCCATGGATGACGATATCCAGCCCATGGTGCTGGCGCTGGGCCTGGTACCAGGCGGCGTTACCCGGCTGGCGCCCGGCGCCCAATAGACCGCGGCGAGCACGGAACCAGTCGACCACGATGGTGATTTCCAGCCCGGGCCGCGCGGCCTTGGCCTGGTACAAGGCATCCAGCACTTCCTGGCCAGCCTCATCTTCCTGCAGGTACAGCGCAACGATGACGATACGCCGGGTTGCGGCGCGGATGCGCTCGAGCAGGCAGGCGCGGTAGGCCTTGGCATCGGGCAGCACCTGGATCGACTCGGCCGACATGGCGTAGCCTGGCAATGCCGCCAGCATGGATTCGGGGTTCAAGAACGATCACCTTCTGTGTGCAATCACTGTCGTCCATCAGCTTGCACAGGAAGTTTGAAATGGTCCAGCCCCCGGATAGCATGGGGCTGCTTTGCAGCCCTGTCGCGACACAAGGCCGCTCCTACAAGCCAGCGCCGAATCCACATGCGGCGCCGAACCTTTGGGAGCGGCCTTGTGTCGCGATAGGGGCGCAAAGCGCCCCCATTTCTGACGAAGCTATTTCAGGTCAAAACGATCCAGCTCCATCACCTTCTCCCAGGCGGCCACGAAATCCCGCACGAACTTGTCACCACCATCATCGCTGCCATACACCTCGCTCAACGCCCGCAACTGGGCATGGGAGCCGAACACCAGGTCAACCCGACTACCGGTCCACTTCACCTGGCCGGTCTTGCGATCACGCCCTTCGAAGGTTTCGTTATCCGCCGAGGTCGGCTTCCACTCAACGCCCATGTCCAGCAAGTTGCGGAAGAAGTCGTTGCTCAGGGTACCGACCTTGTCGGTGAACACGCCCTGTTGGCTGCCGCCATGGTTGGCGCCGAGCACGCGCAGGCCGCCGATCAGCACGGTCAGTTCCGGCGCTGTCAGGGTCAGCAATTGGGCCTTGTCCAGCAGCAGTTTCTCGGCCTTGACGCTGTAGCGGGCCTTGGTGAAGTTGCGGAAGCCATCAGCCAGCGGTTCCAGCACGGCGAACGACTCGACGTCGGTCTGCGCCTGGGAGGCATCGACACGCCCAGGGCGGAACGCCACGCTGACGTTGTGCCCGGCGTCCTTGACAGCCTTTTCCACTGCGGCGCCACCGGCCAGAACGATCAGGTCGGCCAGGGAGATTGTCTTGCCACCGGCATTGAACTCGGCCTGGATTTTCTCCAGCGCCGCCAGCACCTTGCCTGTGCCCTGGTTCGCCGCCCAATCCTTCTGCGGCGCCAGGCGCAGGCGGCCACCATTGGCCCCGCCACGCTTGTCCGAACCGCGGAAGGTCGACGCCGCTGCCCAGGCAGTGGCCACCAGCTCGCCAACGCTCAGGCCCGCCGCCAGCACCTTGGCCTTGAGCGCGGCAATGTCCTGCTCGCCTACCAGCGGGTGATCCACTTTTGGCAGCGGGTCTTGCCACAGCAGCTCTTCGTTGGGCATTTCCGGGCCCAGATAGCGCGCCAATGGGCCCATGTCGCGGTGGATCAGCTTGTACCAGGCGCGGGCGAAGGCGTCCGCCAGCTGGTCAGGGTTATCCTTGAAGCGGCGGGCGATCGGCTCGTAGATCGGGTCGAAACGCAACGCCAGGTCGGAGGTGAGCATGGAAGGCGCGTGGCGCTTGGCCGGGTCATGGGCATCCGGCACGGTGCCTGCCCCCTTGCCCTCCTTCGGCCGCCACTGGTGGGCACCAGCCGGGCTCTTGGTCAGTTCCCAGTCGAAGTTGAACAGGTTGTTGAGGTATTCGTTGCTCCATCGGGTGGGGGTGGAAGTCCAGGTCACTTCCAGGCCGCTGGTGATGGTATCGCCACCCTTGCCGCTGCCGAACTTGTTGGCCCAGCCCAACCCCTGCAGCTCCAGGCCTGCTGCTTCCGGCTCGGGGCCGACGTTGTCGGCAGGGCCGGCACCGTGGGTCTTGCCAAAGGCGTGGCCACCGGCGATCAGCGCAACGGTTTCTTCATCGTTCATGGCCATGCGGCCGAAGGTTTCACGGATGTCCTTGCCCGAGGCTACCGGGTCGGGGTTGCCCTCCGGGCCTTCCGGGTTCACGTAGATCAGGCCCATCTGCACGGCGGCCAGCGGGTTTTCCAGGTTGCGCTCGCCCTCCAGGGTACGGCCCTGCTCCTCGGGGCGCTTGGCCGGCTCTGCCACCAGGTCGCCCTTGCCGGGCGGCTGGGCCTTGCCGTAGCGGGTGTCACCGCCCAGCCAGACCTTTTCCGAGCCCCAGTACACATCTTCGTCCGGCTCCCACACATCGGCACGCCCGCCGGAGAAGCCGAAGGTCTTGAAACCCATGGATTCGAGGGCGACGTTGCCGGTGAGCACGATCAGGTCGGCCCAGGAAATCTTGTTGCCGTACTTCTGCTTGATCGGCCACAGTAGCCGCCGGGCCTTGTCCAGGCTGACGTTGTCCGGCCAACTGTTGAGCGGGGCGAAGCGCTGCTGGCCAGAGCCTGCACCACCCCGGCCATCGCCAATACGGTAGGTACCGGCGCTGTGCCAGGCCATGCGAATGAACAGCGGGCCGTAGTGGCCGAAGTCGGCGGGCCACCAGTCCTGGGAGTCGGTCATCAAGGCGGTCAGGTCTTTCTTCAGCGCCTGGAAGTCGAGGCTCTTGAACGCCTTGGCATAATCGAAATCCGGGTCCATCGGGTCGGATTTGGAGGAATGTTGATGAAGAATTCTCAGGTTGAGCTGGTCAGGCCACCAGTCACGGTTGGTGGTGCCGCCACCTGCGGTTTGATGGAACGGGCATTTCGATTCGTTCGACATCTGCGGGTACCTTTGGGTCGGTTATCCAGATTTCCGGTCTATGCCAGGTGTTCTTTCAGCCGAGCGCGTGGGCTCGTGCTACCCCTCATCAGGTCTACACGGGGCTTGCGAAGCTGTCATGACGGGGTTGGCGTGGTCTTGCACACAGGTGCTGACATGCCGCCCGCTGGCAGAATTCGCGGGGCCAGGGGAAAGACTAGCCGAGCTTGGGCAGAGTTCTAATAGAGTGCCTATTGAGGGGCGATAGCTTGGCTCTGTCAGGTTCGTGCCCGCGAACAGGCCGGCACATCCATACAAGGCAACCAAGCTGTCCGCATGCTCCAATACAACGCCAACCCTTCCAACCCGGAACCCGTACCCTCATGAATCGCAACGACCTGCGCCGCGTCGACATGAACCTGCTGGTACTGTTCGAAGCCCTGATGATCGAACGCAACCTGACCCGGGTCGGCGAAAAGCTGTTCATCACCCAGTCCACCGTCAGCGCCGCCCTCGCCCGCCTGCGTGAGCTGTTCGACGACCCGCTGCTGATCCGCAACGGCCGGGCCATGGAGCCCACGCCACGGGCCATGCAGATCTTCGCCGAGCTGGGGCCGGCCATGGATGTGATTTCCGCCGCCATCAGCCGCGCCCGCGAGTTCGACCCGGTCAACAGCTGCAACGTGTTCCGCCTGGGCCTGTCGGACGATGCCGAATTCGGCCTGTTCCCGGCCCTGCTGCAGGCGCTGCGCGAAGAGGCCCCGAATATCAGTGTGGTGGTGCGCCGGGCCAACTTCCTGCTGATGCCGGGGCTGCTGGCCAGCGGCGAAATTTCGGTGGGCGTGAGCTACACCACGGACCTGCCGGCCACCGCCAAGCGCCGCAAGCTGCGCAACATCGGCGTGCGGGTGCTGCGCGCCGATGACCGCCCGGGCCCGCTGACCCTCGACGAATACTGCGCCCGCCCGCATGTGATGGTGTCGTTCTCCGGTGACATGAGTGGCAATATCGACCTTGACCTGGCACGCATCGGCCGCTGCCGCAAGGTGGTGCTGGCGGTGCCGCAGTTCGGCAGCCTGCGCGCCCTGCTGCGCAACACCGAGCTGATCGCCACGGTGCCGGACTATGCCGCCTGCGCCCTGGCCGACGACGGCAGCCTGCGCGCCGACCCGGCGCCGTTCGACATCACCGAGGCCGAACTGTCGATGGTCTGGAGCGGTGCCCAGGACAATGACCCGGCCGAGCGCTGGCTGCGCGAGCGCATCCTGCAGTTCATGGCCACGCAGTGATGCATCGACCTCATCGATAGCCACCATGAATGCCATCAAGTTCCGCTGCGGCCAGCCCGGGCGGAAGATGGCAGCATTCACCGATTGATGAGGCCTCCCATGAAAACCGGCATGATCGCTGCCCTGCTCGCCTTGCTGGCCGCCCTTGGCGGTTGTGCCAGCCCGGCAGCTACCGACACGCAGCCTTACGGGCACTTCTATTCGGCCACGGCCATTTCCAGTGTCGCCCTGGCCCCTGGCCAACGGGTGGCGGTACTGCTGGGCCGCGATGCAGAAGCGACCCTCGAATACCTCGGCAGCCATCGCACCCAGGCAGCCGCACCGGCCCATGGCCAACGTGTCCCTGTTGCGACCCTGGGCAGCGAAAGCCAGGCGTATGACTGGCTGGCGCGGTCACTGGCGCAGCAGTTTGCCGAGGTGACTTTCTATGACGACCTGGACACACTGCTGGGCGACCACCCGGACGTGATCGTGCTGCTGGACACCGAGAGCCGTTTGGCCAGTGCGGAGATCGAAAGCCGGGTGGTAGCGCGCTTTTTCGATGACCAGTTGACCTATATCGGCCGCGCTGAGGGGCGGGCCAGCAAAAGCCTGGGCGATGTGGCGAGGGTGGTCGAGGATGAGCGGGCGGTGCAGGCGGATGCCTTGCGCGACTTTGACGATTCATTGCAGGCGTTGTTGAAGGGTCGCGTTTGAGGGCCCTTTCGCGGGTGAACCCGCTCCCACAGATACAGCGCCCTGTCCGCGGACTGCGCTGTACCTGTGGGAGCGGGTTTACCCGCGAAGAGGCCACTACAGGTTGTCACTTACCCCGCTGCATCCACGCCGCCCCCAGCCCGCTGAGGCAGATCACCGAGATGCCCACCAGGCTCAGGGTGTCCGGCACCTGGCTGTAGACAACCAACCCAAGCAACCCGGCGAACACGATCTGGCAATAGCTGAATGGCGCCAGCAACGCAGGTGCCGCATGGCGGAAGGCCTGGGTCAGCAGCAGGTGCGCCGTCATGCCAAAGCCCCCCAGCGCCAGCATCAGCAGCGCATGGTCCCAACGCGGCATCTCCCAGAAGAACGGCACCAGCGCACTCATCGCCAGCGTGTTGCACAACCCCGCATAGAAGTTGCTGGTGGTCGGGCTGTCATGCGCGGCCAGGATGCGCGTCAGCAACTGATAGAAGCAGAAGCCCAGCGCCGAACCAAACGGATACAGGATGGCCGGGGTGAACATCGCCCCGCCCGGGTGCACCACCACCAGCACTCCGATGAAGCCCATCACCACCGCCACCCACTGCCCCACCGTCACCCGCTCCTTCAGCAGTGGCGCCGACAGCGCAGTGACCAGCACCGGGGCAAGGAAGTTGACCGCCGTGGCCTCGGCCAGTGGCAGGTACTGCAGGCCTGTGGTGAACAGCAGGCTGGTACTCAGCAGGCTCAGGGCGCGTAACGTCTGCAACAGAGGGCGGCGAGTGCGCAGCACGTTGAGGCCGGCCTTGGGCAGGAAGATGCCGGCCATCAGCAGCGTGTGCACCACATACCGCGCCCACACCACCATGATGATCGGGTACAGGCCGCCCAGGAATTTGGACAGGGCATCGTGACTGGCGAACAGGAACGTCGCCACCACCACCAGGGCGATGCCGCGCAGGGGTTGGTTGACTCCGGACAGCGGTGTGCTGGAACTCATGGCACTCTCGATGACGGCGCGGCTGGATGCGGCGCCCAGGGAAGGCCGCGCAGGCATAGCCTGGCGGATGCAACAGCTCGAATTTTAGAAGAGATGCCGAAGAATAAGGAAGTTCAATCGCCGCCAGCCAAGGCCGACTGCAATTTCTGTTCGCTGATCGACCACTTTCCGCCCCACGCGCATGGCCCGTGCCGTGCTGATCGCCGACCATCGAATGCGAACCCTGCACACCCTACAAGGAATTTACATGCAAAGGCTCACCACCCGTAACGGCCTGGCCCTGCCCGCGATCGGCCTGGGCACCTGGCCAATGATCGGCAGCGAGTGCACCCAGGCCGTGCGCCAGGCGCTTGAATTGGGTTACCGGCACATAGACACTGCCACTGCCTATGACAACGAAGCCGCCGTCGGCCAGGCACTGCGCGAAAGCGATGTACCGCGCGAGCAGATTCACCTGACCACCAAGGTATGGTGGGATCGCCTGACGCCCAAGGCCATGCGCCAGTCGCTGGAGGACAGCCTTCGCGCCCTGGGTACCGAGCAGGTCGACCTGTTCCACATCCACTGGCCCAGCCAGGACTGGGACCTGGCCCGCAGCATCGAAACCCTGGTGGCCCTGCGTGACGAGGGCAAGGCGCGCAGCATCGGCGTGGCCAACTTCCCGCTGGGGCTGCTGCGCCAGGTGGTGGAAACCCTGGGCGCGCCGTTGTCGGCGATCCAGGTGGAATACCACGTGCTGCTCGGCCAGCAACCGCTGCTGGACTATGCCCGCCGCCACGACCTGCTGCTCACCGCCTACACCCCGCTGGCCCGTGGGCAGGCGGCGGCGCAGCCGGTGATCCAGGCGATCGCCCGCAAGCATGGCGTACTGCCCAGCCAGGTGGCGCTGAAGTGGTTGCTGGACCAGGACGGTGTGGCGGTGATCCCCAAGGCCGGCAGCCGCGAGAACCAGCTGGCCAACCTGGCGGCGTCGAACGTGCAACTGGATGACGAGGACCGCGCGGCGATCGCCGGGTTGCCGAAGGACCAGCGGGTGGTGAGCCCGGCGTTTGCGCCAGACTGGAACAGCTAAGCCTTGATCAAGCCTTGAAAGCTTGCACGGCCCATGTGGGAGCGGGTTCACCCGCGAACACCGGCGCAGCCGGTGCCAGCCACCGTGTCGCCTGCTTCGCGGGTGAACCCGCTCCCACAGGTACTGCGCCGGGCCGATCGGCTGCGGTGATTCTGCAGGCCCGCGCAAGGGCACTATGCCGGCGTCACGACTTGCTTCAACCGCTCGTTCGCCGGTGCCGGCCGCCCGTACAGGTAACCCTGGAAGTGCGAGCAACCCTCCGCCACCAACCGGCGCATCTGCTCCTCCGACTCCACCCCCTCGGCCGTGGTCTTGATCATCAGGCTGTTGGACAGGTCGGTAATGGCGCGAATGATCGACATCGCCTCGCGGCTGTCGCACATGTCATGCACGAACGACTTGTCGATCTTGATCCGGTCGAACGGGAACGAACGCAGGTAACCCAGCGAGGAGTATCCGGTGCCGAAATCGTCCAGCGAAATGGACACGCCCAGGTCCTTCAGTGCACGCAGGGTACGCACGTTTTCCTCGCTGTTGCCCAGCAGCACCGACTCGGTGACCTCCAGTTCCAACCGCTGTGGCGGCAGGCCGGAGTCGGCCAGCGCCAGGGCCACGGTGTGCACCAGGTTGGCATTCTTGAACTGCACTGCCGACAGGTTGACCGACACCGTCTGCTCGCTGTCCCAGCTGGCCGCCTCCTGGCAGGCCAGGTTCAGCGCCCGGGTGCCCAGTTCGTGGATCAGCCCGGTTTCCTCGGCGATGGGGATGAAGTCCATGGGCATGACCATGCCACGGGTCGGGTGCTCCCAGCGCAGCAACGCCTCGTAGCCGGTAACGCTGCTGGTCTGCTGGTCGACCACCGGCTGGTAGTGCAGCTGCAACTGGCCCAGGTGCAGCGCAGTGCGCAGGTCGGTTTCCACCAGGCGGCGCTGGCGGGCGGCGACGTCCAGTTCGACGCTGAAGCACTCGTAGCGGTTGCGACCATTGCGCTTGGCCTCGTACAGCGCCATGTCGGCGTAGCCCAGCAGTTGCTCGGCCTGGTCGCTGTCTTCCGGCGCAATGGCAATGCCGATGCTCACCCCAACAGTGAACTGGTGACCCTCGATCTGGAACGGTGGGCAGATCGCGTTGATCAGGCGCTGCGCAGTGTTGCATGCGGCCTCCCGGCCTTCCAGGCCGGTCAGCACCACGGCAAACTCGTCGCCGCCCAGGCGGGCCAGGGTGTCGTGCTCGCGCAGCTCGCGGCGCAGGCGCTTGCCCAGCGCGCGCAGCAGCTTGTCGCCAAAGGCGTGGCCCAGCGAATCGTTGATGTTCTTGAAGTTGTCCAGGTCCAGGCACAGTGCGGCGGTCAGCTTGGCGTGCTCGCTGTCACGCAACAGGGCCTGGCGCAGGCGTTCGTTGAACAGGGTGCGGTTGGGCAGCCCGGTCAACGCATCGTGGTGCGCCATGTGGTGGATCTGCGCGTGGGCGGCCAGCTCTTCGGTGGCATCTTCGGCAACGAACAACACATAGTCGGCCTGGCCTTCACGGTTCTGGCTAAGCAAGGTGCGGCTGCGCAGGGTGCGTGGGCCACAGGCCGTGTCGACCCGGGTTTCGGCAGCATGCCCCTTGGTGCTGCGGGCGCCACGGGCCAGTTGCTGTTCCAGGTAAACGGCAACGCCCGGTGCCAGGCACTCGCCGGGCAACTGCCCGATCATGCTGCGCTGCGGCCCGCCGAACAGGCGTTCGGCCTGCTGGTTGGCCAGCAGGATGCGCTGGCTCTCCAGGTCCTGGACAATGACGCTGGCGGGGATGTTGGCAATCACCGAATCAAGGAACTGCGACAGCTTGGCCATTTCCTGGCTGTACTGCTCGGCCAGCTCCTTGGCCTGCAGCAGTTCCAGCTCTTGCCGGTGACGCTCGGAAATGTCGCGGGTGACCTTGGCAAAACCCACCAGTTGCCCGGCATCGTCGTACACCGCGTCGATCACCACATGGGCATGGAAGACCGTGCCGTCCTTGCGCAGGCGCGAACCGATCTCTTCGAAGCGCCCGGTGCTGCGGGCCTGCTCAAGGTTCAGCGCCGGCAGCCCGGCGGCGCGCTCGGCATCGGTGTAGAACAACGAGTAGTGCTTGCCGACGATTTCCTCGGCCAGGTAGCCCTTGGCGCGCTGGGCGCCGGGGTTCCAGTTGGCGACGATACCTTCGGGGGTGAGCAGGTAGAAGGCATAGTCCACCACACTCTGGATCAACAGCCGGTACATGATGTCGGGGCTTGCGACTAGCGACATGACTTTTACCTGGGCCTTCGAAAGGCATGAAAAGGATTGGTGGCATTATGCCTTCGATGACGACTTTGTGAAGTAGCTCACAAAAAGCCACGATCCCTTCAATTAGCGAACGAAGGCTTGCAACCCCCTCAATGGCGGGCGCCCGCGACCAGGAAATTGAGCAAGCCCGGTTCGTCATCCAGGGCTATGGGCTGCGCCGGGCGCGACAGCTCGGCCAGCACGGCATTGCAGAAGGCCACGGCTGGCATGTCCTGTGCGTAACAGCGCATCAACCAGTCGCCCTCGCCGCCCAGTAGTTGCAATGCCACCGCCCGGCCGATGCCCTGTCGGCGGTACTTTTTCAGGATGAACAGGTCAGCCAGTTCGAACGCGTCGATGCCCGGCAGCTCGCTGCGTTCGACCAGCACGAAACCGGCGATGAAACCGTCTGCCAGCACCAGGTACGCGCCCCAGCCATCGGCCCCCCAGTAACGTTGCAGGTGCTCGTCATGGATATAGAAGCGGCCGTCCACTTCGACGTCTTCCTGCTCCCAGTCCGAGGACTCGTAGGCGTAGAACTGATAGAGGTTGCGAATCAGCGGGGCCTGGTCGGCAGTGGTTGCCAACAGTTCGATGGGCAGCATGGTGAGGGGCTCGGGTAAAAAGGCGGATTCTAGATCAACCGCCCCTGTCAGCAAAAAGCCCAGGCCCTCCCCGCACGGAAAGGCCCAGGCAAAACCAACACAAATACATCACTCATTGATTTAGCAGGCCCCTGTGGGAGCGGGTTCACCCGCGAACACCGGCACAGCCGGTGCCATACACCGAGTCGCATTCTTCGCGGGTAAACCCGCTCCCACAACGACCTCTACAACCGGAGCGATAACATCACTCAGGCCCCCTGCAACGCGCGCGGGCGGTGGCTGCGCGCCTCGGCGTCTGGCGCCTTGGCCGCCTGCAGATGGAAGTCGAACGCCAGCTCGGCAAAGCGCTCACCCTCTACGCCGCGAGCACGCGCTGCCGCAGCATCCTCGACAAAGCGCAGCTCGCCGACCAGCCCGTCACGGGTGGCATAGGCAAAGTCATCCCACAAGTACTTGTCGCCGGCCAGGTTTATCTGCGTGGTCAGGTGCCGGTGCCCGGGCGCAGAGATGAAGAAGTGCACATGCGCCGGGCGCTGGCCGTGACGGCCGAGCAGGTCCAGGCATTCCTGGGTTGGTCCCTGCGGGTCGCAACCGTACCCCGACGGTACGATGGAGCGCGCGCGGTAGCGCCCTTCGGCATCGGTGATGATGCGCCGGCGCAGGTTGTACTCGGACTGGGTAGTGTCGAAGTACGAATAGGTACCCTGGGTGTTGGCATGCCACAGGTCGACGGTGGCGCCGGCCAACGGCTTGCCTTCGGCATCGAACACCTGGCCCTGGAGGAACATCACCACGCCCGGGTCGCTGCCGTCATCCATGCGCGTTTCACCGTGCGCCAGCGGCGCGCCTGCCACATACAGCGGGCCTTCGATGGTGCGCGGGGTGCCGCCAGTCAGGCCGGCCTCGGCGTCCTTGGCGTCCTGCAACAGGTCGAGGAAGTGCTCGATGCCCAGGCCCGCCGCCAGCAGGCCGGCTTCGTTACGGCCACCCAGGCGGTTGAGGTAGTCGACGGCATGCCAGAACTCGTCTTCGGTGATTTCCAGGTCCTCGACCAGGCGTGCAGTGTCCTGCAGCACACGCAGGATGATCTGCTTGAAGCGTGGGTTGCCTTCAGCATGGCCCAGGCCGGCCACTTCCTTGAAGAACGCCTGAACATCGGCAGTGTGGGAAATTTTAACGGTCATCGTGCTTGCCTCATCTTGTTCTTGTCAGGTAGACAGGTGCGACTCAGCGGTCGTCGCTGTGAATCGACGAGGGGTGCCGGCACAGACCGTCTACCTCGATATCCATGTACGGGAACAGCGGCAGCTGCATCAGGGTGTCGTGCAGCGCCTCGACGCTGGGTACATCGAACACGCTGTAGTTGGCGTAGTGCCCGGCAATGCGCCACAGGTGGCGCCAGGTGCCTTCGCGCTGCAGGCGCTGGGCCAGTTCCTTTTCGTCGGCCTTGAGCCGGGCGGCCTTGGCCGGGTCCATGTCGACCGGCAGTTTCACGGTCATCTTCACGTGGAACAGCATGCTGGTATCTCCTTTCTCTGATTTGGCGCAAACACTGTGGGAGCGGGTTTACCCGCGAACACGGGCGAAGCCCGTGCCATCCACCGCGTCGCCTGCTTCGCGGCTAAAGCCGCTCCCACAGGGTTCTGTGTGTGTTCGTTCAGCGGCGGGCGAAGCGCGCCAGGCGCTGTTCGTCCAGGGTCAGGCCCAGGCCTGGGGTACGTGGAATGTGCAGCTGGAAGTCGCGGTATTGCGGCGGCTCGTTGACGATTTCTTCGGTCAGCAGCAGCGGCCCGAACAGCTCGGTGCCCCAGGTGAGCTGGCGCAGAGTCAGGAAGGCATGAGCCGAAGCCAGGGTGCCGATCGAGCCTTCGAGCATGGTCCCGCCATACAAGGCGATGCCGGCAGCCTCGGCGATTTGCGCGGTACGCAGTACGGCCCGCGGGCCGCCGTTCTTGGCTATTTTCAGGGCGAAGATGCTGGCCGCGCCGTCGGCAGCCAGGCTGAAGGCGTCCTCGACGCTTTCGATCGACTCGTCGGCCATGATCGGTGCCGGGCTGCGCTGGTTCAGGCGTACCTGGCCGCTGCGGTTGATACGCGAAATCGGTTGCTCGATCAGGTCGATGCCGTTGTCGCCAAGCACCTGGCAGGCACGGATGGCCTGGGATTCGTCCCAGTACTGGTTGACGTCGACCCGCACGCTGGCGCTGTCGCCCAGCTCGCGCTTGATCGCCACCACGTGCTTTAGGTCCTGGGCCAACGGGTTGGCGCCAATCTTCAGCTTGAACACCCGATGCCGACGAATCTCCAGCATGTGCTGGGCTTCGGCGATGTCCCGGGCGGTATCGCCGCTGGCCAAGGTCCAGGCCACTTCCAGGCTGTCGCGCACGCGGCCACCCAGCAGTTCGCTGACCGGCAGGCCCAGGCGTTTGCCCTGGGCATCGAGCAAGGCGCTTTCGATACCCGACTTGGCAAAGGTATTGCCCTTGGCCAGCTTGTCCAGCTTGAGCATGGCGGCGTTGATGTTGTCAGCCGGCAAGCCAACCAGCGCCGGCGCCAGGTGCGCATCGATGTTGGCCTTGATGCCCTCCGGGCTTTCGTAGCCATAGGCCAGGCCGCCGATGGTGGTGGCCTCGCCGATGCCTTCCACGCCATCACTGCAGCGAACACGCAATACCACAAGGGTCTGCTGCTGCATGGTGTGCATCGCCAGCTTGTGCGGGCGAATGGTCGGCAGGTCTACGATAATTGCCTCGATACGTTCAATCAGCACACTTGTCATTGTTGCCAGGTCCCGTTGTTTCGGGCTGCCAGCCGCGGGCCCGAGTGGTGCATTTACTTGCTTGTTCAAGGATTGCGCGAGACCCTGATAGCCGTCCAATATCGAATGAATCTCCCACCATACCCTGGAGGTCTGATGGAGCTGCGCCACTTGCGTTACTTCAAGGTCCTGGCCGAAACCCTGAACTTCACTCGCGCCGCCGAGCTGCTGCACATTGCCCAGCCGCCGCTGAGCCGGCAGATCAGCCAACTCGAGGACCAGCTCGGTACCTTGCTGGTAGTGCGCGAGCGCCCGCTGCGGCTGACAGAGGCGGGTCGCTTCTTCTACGAACAGAGCTGCACCGTGCTGCAGCAGCTGCAGAACATCAGCGACAACACCCGTCGCATTGGCCAGGGCCAGCGCCAGTGGCTGGGGATCGGCTTCGCCCCGTCGACCCTGTACAAGGTGCTGCCGGAGCTGATCCGCGAGCTGCGCCAGGACAGCGAGCTGGAACTGGGCCTCAACGAGATGACCACGCTGCAGCAGGTGGAGGCGCTGAAAAGCGGGCGCATCGACATCGCCTTCGGGCGCATTCGCATCGATGACCCGGCGATTCACCAACAAGTGCTGTGCGAGGACCCGCTGGTGGCGGTATTGCCCAAGGATCACCCGCTGGCGAGCAGCCCGCTTACACTTGCCCAGCTGGCTGGCGAGGCGTTCATCCTCTACCCGGCCAACCCGCGGCCCAGCTATGCCGACCATGTGCTGGCACTGTTCGCCCACCACGGCATGAGCATCCACGTCAGCCAATGGGCCAACGAACTGCAGACCGCCATCGGCCTGGTGGCCGTCGGCGTGGGCGTGACCCTGGTGCCGGCGTCGGTGCAACAGCAGCACCGCACCGATATCGAATATGTAAGCCTGCTCGACAGCGGCGCCGTCAGCCCGATCATCCTCAGCCGGCGCAAGGGCGATGTGAGCCCGATCGTGCAGCGCTGCCTGACATTGATTGCACAACAGGCCGAATGAGGGCGCGCTCCTGGAATCAACGGTCTGGCTAAACACCTGCCCCCTGTGGGAGCGGGTTCACCCGCGAACACGGGCGAAGCCCGTGCCATGCACCGAGTTGAATTCTTCGCGGGTAAACCCGCTCCCACAGGGTCCGCGTCTGTCTGTAGGCGCACTTTTGTGTCACACCCCGGCCATCATCAACCAACAGGAATACCCAGCATGATTCACGGCAAGACACTGCAAGCATGGTGCAGCTCCCACCCCCTGATCGACGACCTGGTGGCCCTGCGCGAAACCCGTTGGTTCAACCCGCACATTGCCCCGGCCGCCCAAGCCCTGGCCGACGTCGGTTTAAGCGCCGCCGATGTCAGTGCTGCCAGTGCCCGCCTGGCACGCTTTGCCCCCTACCTGGCCAGCGTGTTCCCGGATACCGCCGCCACCGGCGGCATCATCGAGTCACCACTGCGCCCGCTGCCCAAACTGCATGCCACCTTGCTGCAGGCAGCGGGCCTGCCTGCCAGCGGTTCACTTTGGCTCAAGGCCGACAGCGAGCTGCCGATCTCTGGCTCGATCAAGGCCCGCGGCGGTATTCATGAAGTGCTCAAGCATGCCGAAGACCTTGCCCTGGCAGCCGGCCTGATCAGCCTCGACAGCGATTACCGGGAACTGGCCAGCGACCAGGCCCGGCAATTCTTCAGCCAGTACAAGGTTGCGGTCGGCTCGACCGGCAACCTCGGCCTGTCGATCGGCATCATGAGCGCCAGACTGGGCTTTCAGGCGACCGTGCACATGTCGGCCGATGCCCGCCAGTGGAAGAAGGACAAACTGCGCGCCCATGGCGTGAACGTGGTCGAGTACGAAAGCGACTACAGCGTGGCGGTGGAGCAAGGGCGCCAGCAGGCGGCGGCGGACCCGGGCTGCTACTTCGTCGACGACGAGAACTCGCCACACCTGTTCCTCGGCTATGCCGTGGCGGCCGAGCGGCTGGCCGCCCAGTTCGAAGCCGCGGGCATCAAGGTAGATGCCGAGCACCCCTTGTTCGTCTACCTGCCCTGTGGGGTCGGCGGTGGCCCCGGTGGCGTGGCGTTCGGCCTGAAGCTGATCTGGGGCGACCATGTGCACTGCATCTTCGCCGAGCCCACCCACTCACCGTGCATGTTCCTGGGGGTGTATAGCGGTTTGCATGACGCCACCAGCGTGCAGGATTTCGGCATCGACAACCTGACCGCCGCCGACGGCCTGGCGGTGGGCCGCCCTTCCGGCTTTGTCGGCAAGGCGATGCAGCGTTTGCTCGATGGCTATTACACAGTCAGCGACGAGGCGCTGTACCGGCTGTTGGTATTGGCCCATGACCAGGAGAATGCGCGGCTGGAGCCTTCGGCGCTGGCGGGGATGCCGGGCATGGTCAGGGTGCTTGAAGCGCCTGAGTACCTGGCGCGCATGGGCCTGTCGGCCGGGCGCATGGGCCGGGCTACGCATCTGGTGTGGGGGACCGGTGGCAGCATGGTGCCGGACGCGGAGTTTGCGGCCTATCTGGCTAAAGGCAGGGGCTGAGAGTTATTGGGGGGCAGCGCTATACCTGTGGGAGCGGGTTCACCCGCGAACACGGGCGAAGCCCGTGCCATCCACCGCGGTGTCTGCTTCGCGGGTGAACCCGCTCCCACAGGGATCGCGCCAGCTTTCAGATTTGAGTAAGGCAGTTGCTCCTTTGCTGCTAGACCGCCAGGCGATCACCGCGCAGCCAGTCGATAAACCGCGCAAACAACTCCGACTGCGAGTTGATCTCCAGCTTCAGGTACAGGTTCTTGCGGTGCATGCGTACGGTTTCCGGCGAGATGCCCAGCTCCAGCGCGGTGGACTTCACCGAATGCCCACGCAAGATCATGTGCGCCACCTCCCGCTCACGGTCGGTCAGCACCTGGCAGCCGAAACTGTCGAACGCCGCCTGCAGGCTGCCACGCTCCGCCGAAGCGGGGCCGGGCTCCAGATGGTGCCGGGCGTAGCGCCCCAGCAGCTCGCGTACCATCGGCTCCAGCGCACGCAGCAGGTCGATCTGCCCCGTACTCAGGCGCGTGCCGCTGCAGCCCTGGAACAGGCTCAGCGACAACTTGCGGCCAGCGCTGAGATCGACGATGTAGTAGCTGTCTTCACTGCAACCGGTACCCAGGTAGTAGGCCTTGTAGTAGTCGCTGTCGAAGAAGTTGTCCGGGGCGATTTCCTGCAGGTGGTAGAAGCCCTCGGCCAGGCCGCTCTGCACGGCCAGGCAGAACGGGTCGAGCAGGTAGCCGGCAGTGAAGTAGCGCTCCAGCACGGCGGCGCGGTGCAGGTCGGGGATGCCTTGCTGGTACAACAGTTGCGGTGCCCGCCCCTGGCACTCGAGGCTGATCATCATCGATTCCACCCGCACCAGCTGGCCGATGGCGGCTGCCACATGCGCCAGCGCCTCGGGCGTTTCGCTGTGGGCCAGTGCGCGCTGCAGCGCCGCATGCCATTGCTGCAGCGCGCCCAGTGAAAGGGTAAGCGGGGTGTCGGGAGAGGCCTGGGTCATGCCCGGCAGTCTAGCCTGCCAGGCACGCCCGCGCACAGCCCTTTGCGCCAGGTTCATCGGCCCTGGTACAGGCCAAGCGCCGTGAGTTCGCGCGCGGTTTCGATGATGCACTGGCGCAGGGTTTCGACAATCTCGTCCACTTGCGCATGGGTGACGATCAACGGCGGCGACATCACGTTCAGGTGCATGATCGGCCGCACCAGCAGCCCTTTGGCCTGGGCCTTGCTGTGGATGCGTTCGCCGATGTTCACCTCGTCGGCGAACAGCGTCTTGCTGGCCTTGTCGGCAACGAACTCGACACAGGCCATCAGCTTCATGCAGCGCACATCCCCCACCAACGGCAGCTCGCGCAGGCTTTGCAGGCGCTGCTCCAGGTAGCCGCCAACATCCTTGACGTGCTCCAGCAAATGCTCGCGTTCGATGATCTCGATGTTCTTCAGCGCCGCGGTGCAGCACACCGGGTGGCCACTGTAGGTGAAGCCGTGGGTGAAGCAGCGGCCCTTGCCCGGCTCGGCGATCACCTGCCAGATGCGCTCGGAGAAGATGCACGCCCCCAGCGGCAGGTAGGCCGAGGTCAGGCCCTTGGCGGTAGTGATGATGTCGGGGGTTACGCCGAACAGTTCCTCGCTGGCGAAGAAGGTGCCCAGGCGCCCGAACGAGGTCACCACTTCGTCGGCGACGAACAGGATGTCGTAGGTCTGGCACAGCTGCCACATGCGCTGGAAGTAGCCCGTGGGCGGAATGATCACCCCGCCCGAGCCCATGATCGGCTCGGCGAAGAACGCCGCCACGTTGTCGGCCCCCAGCGAGAGAATCTTGTCCTCGAACTCGGCCACCAGGAAGTCGAGGAACTCGGCCTCGTCCATGTCGTGCGGGGCGCGGTACGGGTTGGGGTTGGACACGTGGTGGATCAGGTCGTGCTGATAATCGAACTCCGGCACCCGGTCAGCGGCCTTGTTGCCGAGCGACATGGTCAGCGTGGTGGAGCCGTGGTAGGCGTTGTAGCGGGCGATGATGTGCTTCTTGTGCGGCTTGCCACGGCAGTTCTGGTAGTACTGGATCAGCCGGTAGGCAGTGTCGACCGCGGTCGAGCCGCCGGTGGTGAGGAACACATGGTTCAGGTCACCCGGCGCCAGCTGCGCAAGCTTCTGGCACAGCTCGATGGCCACGTCGTTGGCCATGTCGGAGAACGGGTTGGAATAGGCCAGCTGGCGTACCTGGTCGGCGATGGCCAGGGCCATTTCCTCGCGGCCCAGGCCAATGTTGGTGCACCACATGCCGCCGACGGCATCGAGGAAGCGGTTGCCGTGGGTATCGCGGATGTAGGCGCCCTCACCGGCAACGATGTTCAGCGCGCCTTGCTCGCGGTGCTCGTCGAACACGTGGTAACCGTGCATGTAGTGGGCCTTGTCGGCTTCCACCAGCGGGTCGTGGGCAATGGCGAATGCTTTGCTTGGGGTGGCCATGGGCAGCTCCTTGGCAGTGATCGTTGGGCAGTGTTCAGAAACCGGTCTTGACCGTGCTCCAGACCCGGGTGATGGCGCGCATGTCCTTCGGGCTCTGGGTTTTCTGCGCGAACAGGCGCTCGCGGGTTTGCGCGTCGGGGTAGATGGCCGGGTCCTGGCGGATCTCGTCGCGCACCAGCGCCGTGGCGGCGGCGTTGCTGTTGGCGTAGTGGATGTAGTCGGTGACCTTGGCCATGGTCTGCGGCTGCAGCAGGAACTCGATGAAGCGGTGGGCGTTGGCCGCGTGCGGCGCATCCTTGGGGATGTACAGGTTGTCGAACCAGATCAGCGAGCCTTCCTGGGGGATGAAGAACGACAGCTTGATGTCCTTCTTCGCTTCCACCGCGCGGGCCTGGGCGGTGGCGTAGTCGCCGGACCAGGTCAGGGCCAGGCAGACATCGCCGTTGGGCAGGCTGGTGAGGTAGTTGACCGAATCGAACTTGCGAATGTACGGGCGAATGCCCAACAGCAGTTGTTCGGCCGCCTTGAGGTCGGCCGGTGATGCGCTGCGTGGGTCCTTGCCCAGGTACTGCAGGGCCAGCGGGATGACTTCGGTCGGCGCGTCCATCAGGGTGACGCCACAGTCGGCGAAGCGCGAGACGATCCTGGGGTCGAACAGCATGGCCAGCGAGCCGATGGGGGCATCGGGCATGCGCGCGGTGATCTTGTCGACGTTGTAGGTTACCCCCGAGCTGCCCCAGGTATAGGGCGCCGAATATTTCAGGCCGGGGTCGTAGCCTTGCAGGTTGTTCACCACCTGCTGGTCGAGGTTGTGCCAGCTTGGCAGTTGCTGCTTGTCCAGCGCCTGGAATACCCCGGCGCTGATCAGCGGGGGGACCAGAGAAGCGTTGAGCATGACCAGGTCGTAGCCGGAGCGGCCGGTGAGCAGTTTGGTCTGCACCGTTTCGTAGCCGTCGAAGGTGTCGTAGATGACCTTGATGCCGGTGGCCTTCTCGAAGTCGGCCAGGGTGGTTTCGCCGATATAGTCGGTCCAGTTGTACAACCGCAACGTGTTACCGCTGTCCACCTCTGCCGCCTGGGCCAGGCTGGCGCCAGACGCCAGCAGCAGACCGCCAATCACCTTCAGTACCTTGCGCATGGCAACTCCATCGTGTGAATGCTCGGGATCGAGCCGATGGGGGCACTATCGAGGGATTTGCCGAAGGGGGACATACCCCGAATGTGTGGGTGGTCGCTTTTTGGCGGAATGTCGTACGCCGACAGAATTCTGGGGCTGCTTTGCAGCCCTTTCGCGACACAAGGCCGCTCCCACAGGTTCACTGCCGGCTTCGAAGGCTGCGCAGTCCTTGTGGGAGCGGCCTTGTGTCGCGAAAGGGCCGCAACGCGGCCCCAGTGGCTGGTACAGGAGAAAAGTCAGGTTAGTGGGTAAAGCGCCTCATCAAACTGCTCCAGGCGCGGGAACACCAGTGGCTGGTCGTCCGGGAGCTGCTCCAGGCGCTGCCGGTACTGCTGCAAGAACACCTGCCGCGCCTCGTCACTGATGTACGGCACATGCCAGGCCACGAACGGCGGCAGCACCTCGAACCCCACATAGGCCAGCGTGCCGCGCAAGATCGGCCGCAGCATGTCCTCCAGCGGCCCATGAATCGCCCCGTCGCCAAACATGTGCTCGCGCCCGCCCAGGGTCACGGTCACCAGCGCTTTCTTGCCCGCCAAACCGCCCTGGTCGTAGAAGCGCTTGCCGCCATAGCACACCCCCGACACCAGCACGCGGTCGATCCAGCCCTTGAGCATGGCCGGCGCCGAGAACCAGAAGATCGGGAAGTTCAGCACCAGCAAGTCGGCCCACAGCAGCTTGTCCAGCTCCTGCCGGATATCCGCGGCAATGGCGCCACGCTTGACCCCTTGGCGCTGCTCCAGGGCATACACCAGGTACTCGGAGTTCTCGCGCTGGCTGAAGTCATCGGCGCTGGCCACCGGGTTCCAGCCCATGGCGTACAGGTCGCTGACCTGCACCTGGTGGCCCTGGGCGCGGAAGGTTTCCACGGCCTGGTCACGCAGGGCAGCAGTGAACGATTGCGGCTCGGGGTGAGCGTGGACGATCAGTACATTCACAAACATTCTCCTCACACAAAACAGGTTGTCTTCCAGCTGTGCTCAGCACTGCACCGCTTTCACCTCGACGAACTCGGCCAGGCCCTCCTCGCCCCACTCGCGCCCGTTGCCCGACTGCTTGTAGCCACCAAACGGTGCCTGGTAGTTGAACCCGCCACCGTTGATGAAGCACTGCCCGGCGCGTATCTGCCGCGCCAGGGCCAGGCCGTGCTCACGGCTACCGGCCCACACCGCACTGGACAGGCCGAACGGCGAATCGTTGGCCTGGGCCAGCGCCTGGGCCTCGTCGGCATAGGGGATCAGGCACAGCACCGGGCCGAAGATTTCCTCCTGGGCGATGCGCATGCGGTTGTCGACATCGGCGAACAAGGTCGGCGCCACGTAGAAGCCGCGCTCGAAGCCGGCTGGCGTATCACCGCCGCACAGCAGGCGCGCGCCCTCTTCCTGGCCCAGGCGAATGTAGTCGAGCACGGTGCGCCGCTGGCCTGCCGAACACATCGGCCCGAGGAAGCTGGCCGGGTCACGCGGGTCGCCCATGACCAGCGCACGGGTCTCGGCCTCGGCAATCTCCAGCGCCTCGGCGTAGCGGCTGGCCGGCAGCAACATGCGGGTCAGGGCCGTGCAGGTCTGCCCCGAGTTGATCATCACGTCCTGCACGCCATGGCGCACCGCCGCGTGCAGGTCGGCGTCGGCGGTGATCAGCAGCGGCGACTTGCCGCCCAGCTCCAGGCACACCCGCTTCACCGTCGGCGCGGCCGCCTGTGCCACGCGCACCCCGGCGCCGGTGGAGCCGGTGAACGACACCATGTCCACCTGCGGGTGCCGGGCCAGGGCCTCGCCAACCTTGGCCCCCGGCCCGCTGACCAGGTTGAACACCCCGGCCGGCAGGCCGATGGCCTCGATCATCTCGGCCAGCAGGAACGCATGCAGCGGTGTTTCCTGGCTGGGCTTGACCACCACCGTGCAGCCGGCGGCCAGAGCCGGCGCCAGCTTGCCGACCATCTGGTGCAGCGGGTAGTTCCACGGGTTGATGAACGCGCACACGCCAACGGCTTCGCGGTACACCAGCGAGTTGCCGACTTCGCGCACCTCATCCATCAGCCCGGCCAGTTCGGCGTACTGCTCCAGCCCGGCAATCGGGCCCTCCACCTGTACCGCCTGGCACCACTGCACCGGCATGCCCAACTCGTCGGTGATGACCGAGGCCATTTCCGCCGCGCGGCTTTTCAGCTGTGCAGCCAGCGCCGTTATATAGCCGGCACGTACGCTGGACGGCGTGCGCGACCAGCCATCGAAGGCCCGCCGCGCGGCCATGACCGCCCGTTCGACATCGGCCTCGGCGCCCAGCGGCACCCGGCCGATGGCCTGTTCGGTGGCCGGGTCGATCACCTCGGCCATGCCCTGCCCGCTCGGTACCTGCCAGGCGCCGTCGATGTACAGCCGCGCATACTCACGCATGGCCGTAGTCCCGTTTCAGTTCGTCGGCACAGTAGGCGATGCGTCGGCAGGCATCGATCAGCGCCGCATTGCCCAGCACCAGGCCCAGGCGGATATGCCCGGCAGCGCTGGGACCGAACGCTTCGCCGGCAAGCACCGACACGCCCTGGCTGTCCAACAGGTAGTCGGCAAAGGTCTGGGCAGATACGCCGGTCTCGCGGATATCGACCATCACGAACATGCCGCCATCGGGCTTGAGCACCTTGATGCCCGGGCAGTCGGCCAACTGCTCGCACACCAGGTCGCGACGCTGGCGATAGGCTTCGCGCATAACATCCAGTTCCGGCAGCTGCTGCTCCAGTGCCACCACGGCGGCGTCCTGGATGAAGTCCGGCGAACCGTACAGCATGCACAGGGCGAGGTTTTCCAGATGGGTGGCAAGTTCGGTCGAACCGACCACCCAGCCCACCCGCCAACCGGTCATGGCATGCGACTTCGACAGGCTGTTGAGGGTGGCGGTGCGCTCGGCCATGCCCGGCAGGCTGCCAGGGCTGACATGCTCGCCGTCGTACAATAGCTCGCTATACACCTCGTCAGAGATCAACCACAGATCGTGGGCGATGCACAGCTCGGCCAGCGCCTCCCAGGTGGCGCGCGGCAGGCTCGCCCCCGAGGGGTTGTGCGGGCTGTTCAGGGCCAGGGCGCGGGTGCGCGGGGTGATGCGCGCGGCCACGTCACGCGGGCACACGCGAAAGCCGTTCTCCGGCTTGACCGGCACCGGTACCACCTTGGCGCCACAAGCCCCGAACACCGCCTCGTAGGTAACGTACATGGGCTCGGCGACAATTACCTCGTCACCCGGGTCGAGCACGCACTGGGCCACGCAGTACAGCGCGCACTGGGCCCCCGCCAGCACCGTCACCTGGTCGGCATCGACGGCCTGGCCGCTGCGCTGGCGGTGGCGGTTGGCGATGGCCTGGCGCAGCGCCAGCTTGCCGCGCACATCGGCGTAATGGGTGTGGCCCGAACGCAGGCTGTCGATGGCCGCCTCGACGATCGGCGCGGGGGTGTCGAAGTCCGGGTCACCCACCGAAAGCAGCAGGATATCCCTACCCTCGGCCTGCAGCGCCAGGGCGCGATAGTGGATGTCCCAGGCCGCAGCCCCGTCGCCGGCGATGTGTTGAGTGAGCTTGGCGTAGCGCATGGCAATCTCCCTTCATTGGCAGTTCAGTCGACGAGAATCTTCGGGTTGGAACTGCCCCATACGGTGTAGAGGTCGGCGAGCAACGCGCCGTTGATTTCTTCTATCTCGGCCTGGGTGATCTCCCCCCCGGCCTGTTTGCCGAACAGCACCACTTCGTTGCCCCCTTTCACATCGGGGAAGTCGGTGACATCGACCATCAAGGTATTCATCGACACCTTGCCCACCACTGGCACTCGGTGGCCGTTGATCAGCACATGGCCCTTGTTGGTGAACACCCGGCGGTAGCCATCGGAGTAACCCACGGTGATGTTGGCCAGGCGCGAATCACGCGCCAGGGTGAAGGTGCGGTCGTAGCCGACGGTGTTGCCTGCCGGGTAGCTGTGCACCGCCGCCACGTGCGACTTGAACTGCATGACACGTTGGTATTCGGTGCGCGTCGGCACGGTGTCGCCGAACAGCGCGCCACCGGTACGCACCATGTCCAGGTGCGCTTCCGGCACTTCCAGCGTAGCGAAGGAGTTGGCGGCATGCAGGGTGAGCTTGCTGCGATCAAGCTTCGCGTGCTTGATCAGCCAGTCGGTCTGTTCGTTGAACGCTGCCAGGCCTTTGCGCACATCGTCCTTGTCTTCCACGGCGAAGTGAGTCATCAGCGCGACCAGCTGGAGGTGCTTCTGGTCAGTGATCTGCAGCGCTTCACCCCGGCCGGACCAGGTGGTCATTTCCACGCCGTTGCGGCTCATGCCGCTGGAATTGAGCGCCATGTGAATGCGCAGGGTCTTGCCGTGGCGTTCGGCGATGGCATCGAGCTGGCGGGCGAACTCGGCGCTGCCAACCAGCTCTTCCATGTCGTACTGCAAGGCATCTTCCACTTCGCCGAGGCTGGCCAGGCGTACCCGCACCAGTTGCCCGGTGAAGCCGCTGGCGCGGACCACGCGTGCCTCCTCGTTGCTGGCCACCGCCACGCAGGGCACGCCCTGGGCGATGATCGACGGCATGACCAGGCCGATACCGTGGCCATAGGCGTCGGCCTTGAGCACGGCGCACAGCTTGGACTTGCCGCCCAGCTCGGCCTGCAAGGTACGGATGTTGTGTTGCAGTGCGCCGGCACTGATTTCGACCCAGGCGTTGCTGTTCTGCGCGGTCAGGGCGGTGGTGCCGTTGTCCATCGACAGGGGCGGTGCGGCGTACAGCGGGGCCTGGCCAGTGATCAGCAGAGCGAGGGATGCAGCCAGGAGGGTACGGCTAAATTGCATGGTGATTTCTCTTGTTGTTCGTGGTGTCTGCCGCTTAGCAGACGCAGGTGTGTTTGAGTTCGATGAAGGTGACGCCGGGGGTGGCGAAACCGCTGGCCAGATCGGCCTGCAGCGCGTCCAGGTCACGCGGCTGGCGCACCGTGCAACCAAAGGCGCGGGCCAGGCCGATGAAGTCCGGGTTGCGTGGCAGTACGCCGACCGGCTCGATGTCCAGCCCGAGCATGTCGTCGCGGATCTGGCCAAGGGCGTCATTGTTCCATAACAGCACGACCAGTGGCCGGTCCAGTTCTTCGACTGCCGTGGCCAGCTCCTGGGCGGTGTAGAGGAAGCCGCCGTCGCCCACCAGCACCAGGCCTGGGCGATGGTCGCTGGCGAACATGCCGCCGATGCCGGCCGGCAGGCCATAGCCAAGGGTGCCGTAGCCGGTGGGGTGCAGCCAGCTGCGCGGCGCCCGGCTGGCGAAGGCGTAGTTGCCGGTGTAGGCCAACTGGGTCATGTCGCTGCTGACGAAGGCATCGTCGGGCAGCACGGCGGCAATGCGGTCGAGAATCGCCTGGTGCACGGCCTGCAGTGGCGCATGCCCGCCGCGAATGGCCTGGCGCAGGTTGGCCACGGCTTCGCTGGCCTGGGCCGGGTCACGATCCAGCGCTGGCAGGTGCTCGAGCAGGCCGGCCAGGGTTTGCCGGGCATCCCCGTGCAGCGCTATGGCACAGGGGTAGAAGTCGTTGAACTTGCGCGGGTCGATGTCCACGCGTAGCAGCTCGCCGCTGATCGGCAGGCGCTCGCGCCAGAAGTCGGTGTCGGCCATTTCGGTACCTACTGCCAGCACCACGTCGGCCTGGCTGATCAGCTGCCAGCCGGGCTCGACGCACAGGCTGGCGCCGGCATTCAGTGGCGCGTCCGCTGGCAGCAGGCCCTTGCCGGCCACGCTGGTGAACAATGGCGCTGCCAGCCGAGTGCTCAGCTGCTGCAGCTGCTCGGCCGCGTGCAATGCCCCTCCGCCGGCAATGATCATCGGGCGCTTGGCGGCGGCCAGTTTCATGGCGGCCTGGTCGAGGATGTCGCGGCAAGGCTGGCCGCGCCCGGGACGGCGCACTACCTCATTGCTCCAGTCACGGCTGACCGGTGCGGCCAGTACGTCCAGCGGCACCGAGATGTGCACCGGGCGCGGCCGTTCGCTGTCGAACACAGCCCATGCGCGGGCGATCAGTTCGGGCAGGTCGTCGCCGCGCAGGGCCACGGCGGAGAACGCGGTAATCGGCGCGGTCATGGCGCGCTGGTCCTGGGTTTCGTGCAGGCAGCCCCAGCCCTTGCCCAGGCTGGCAGTGTGGTTGACGCTGGAAATCACCAGCATCGGGATGGAGTCGGCGTAGGCCTGGCCGATGGCGGTGGCGGCATTGGTCACGCCCGGGCCGGTGATGACGAAGCACACCCCCGGTTTGCCGCTTACCCGTGCATAGCCGTCGGCCATGAAGCCGGCGCCCTGCTCGTGGCGGGTCAGCACATGGCGGATGCCGCTGCCCGGCAGGCCGCGGTACAGCTCCAGGGTGTGCACGCCGGGGATGCCGAAAACCGTCTCCACGCCGTAGTTGGCCAGCAGGCGCACCAACGCCTGGCCGGCGGTCGGGGTGTGCTTATTCATTTCGTTCTCCTTGCGCCTGGCCGAGGCGGATCAGCGCGTCGACCGCGGTGGTGCCGTGGGCACCGACCATCAATGGGTTCACATCCAGCTCCAGCAGTTGCCCGGCGTTCTCGCAGGCGTAGTCGGCCACCGCGCGGATAGCCGCAACCAGTGCGTCGAGGTCGGCGGCCGGGCGGCCACGGAAGCCTTGCAGCAGGCTGGCACTGCGTAGGCCGAGCAGCGCGCTGCGGATGGCATCGTCGGTGGTCGGCAGCAACAGGCTGACGCTGTCCTTGAGCAGCTCGACCAGCACGCCACCGGCACCGATCACCAGGGCCAGGGCGAAGTCGTGCTCGCGCTTGATGCCGACGATCAGTTCGGCCAGCGGCGGCTCGGCCATCGGTTCGAGCAGCACCTGGTCGAACGCTACCTGCGGGGCGTAGGCGGCGATGCGCTGGCGCATCTGCACCAGCGCACCCTCGAGGGCGGCGGCATCGCGCAGGTTCAGCGCCACCGCACCGGCTTCGGTCTTGTGCGGCAGTTGCGCGCTGACCGCCTTCAGTACCAGCGGGTAGCCGACGCGGGCGGCATCTGCCACGGCGCGCTCGGGTGTGCTCAGCACCCCTGCCGGTACCGGCAGGCCGAAGGCACGCAGGGCTTGCTTGGATTGCCATTCGTCCAGCAGCTGGCCCTCGCCCGCGATGGCCTTCGGGCACAGCGGCACCCGCGCGGCCTCACCCTGTTCCAGTAGCCGCTGGCGGTTGCGCTGGTAGGTGACGATGCGGCCCCAGGCTGCCAGGCCATCCTCCACGCCCTGCAGGGCGGCGATGCCACGCGCGTGCAAACGCTCGCGCGCGCAGGCGGGCAACAGCTCCGGGAATGCCGAGGTGACGAAGCCGATCTTGCCGTGGCGCTCCAGTGCATCGCAGTACAGCGCCAGCAGCAGGTCGCATTCCTTGCGTTCGCCGGTGAACGCCGCCGGGTAGTCCAGCACCAGCATGGCCGCGTCGGCTGCGCCGCTCAGGGTGCTGTCGAGCATGCGTTGCAGAGCCGCTGCATCACCCCAGATGGCCGTGGTGAAGTCCAGCGGGTTGACCAGGTTGGCATAGGCCGGCAGCACCTCGGCCAACTGCGCCACCTGCCCTTGTTCGAGCTTCGGCAGGACCAGCTGGTTGCGCTCGGCATAGTCGGCGATCAAGCCGGCATCGCCACCCGAGCAGGCCAGGGCGATCAGCTCGCCATTCACCGGAAGGCGCCCACAGGCGGCGGCCTTGAGGGTTTCAACGAAGCTCACCGGGCCACTGACGCGGATCACGCCCAGGCGCTGGAACAGGCTGTCGTACAAGGCATCGGAGCCGGACAGCGAGCTGGTGTGGCTGAGCGCCAGTTCGGCGCCAATCTGCGAAACGCCGGTCTTCAGCGCAATGATCGGCGTGCCCTGCTGCAATGCCTTGCAGGCAGCACGGGCGAAGCCCGGCACGTTCTTCAGGCCTTCCAGGTGCAGGCCGATGGCGGTTACCCGTGGGTCGTCGAGCAGCACGTCCATCAGCTCGGCCACGCCCAGTTGTGCCTGGTTGCCGACCGAGGCCATGTAGGCCACCGGCAGCGATCGGTCGCTCATCGACAGGTTGTAGGCGAAGTTGCCGCTCTGGGTGAGGATCGCCACGCCCTTCTCCACCTGCTGGCCACCATGGGCCACCGGCCACAGGGCAGCGCCGTGCAGGTAGTCGAGCAGGCCGTAGCAGTTGGGGCCGAGCAAGGCCATGTTGCCGGCGGCGGTGAGCAGGCGCTGCTGCAGCTGGCGGCCCTCTTCGCCGCTTTCGGCAAAGCCCGAGGCATAGCAGATGGCGCCACCGGCGCCGCGTGCGGCCAGCTCGGCAACACACTGCAGGGTCAGTTCGCGGTTGGTGGCGATGAACACCGCGTCCGGGGCATGGGGCAAGTCGGCCACACGTGCTACACAGGGAATGCCTTCGAGGCTGTCATGCTGCGGGTTGACCAGCCACAGCTCGCCACCAAAGCCACCTTCGGCGCAGCGCTTCAGCGCCCGCGCCATGCTGCGCCCGCCGACGAAGGCCAGGTGCCGGGGGGCCAGCAGGCGCTTGAGGTTGTCACGAATCGAATGCGACATGGGTGTTCTCCTGGCGTTCAGCGCAGCAGCGGGCGCAGCAGTTCGCGGGCGATGATGTGCCGCTGGATTTCCGAGGTGCCTTCCCAGATGCGCTCGATGCGTGCGTTGCGCCAGATGCGCTCGACCGGCCCTTCATCCATCAGGCCCATGCCGCCAAAGATCTGCACGGCTTCGTCGGCAACCTTGCCCAGCACCTCGCTGGCGAACAGCTTGGCCATGCCGGCCTCACCGTCGGTCATGCTGCCCTGGTCCATCTTCCAGGCGGTGTGCAGGGTGAGCATTTCCGCAGCGCGAATCTGCGTGGCCATGTCGGCCAGCTTGAACGACACGCCCTGGTAGCTGCCGATGGCCTGGCCGAACTGCTTGCGGTCGGCGGCCCATTGCAGCGACAGGTCGAGGGCACGCTGGGCCTGGCCCACGCAGTTGGCGGCGACCATCACCCGGCCGGCGGTGAGCCAGGCGTTGGCCACCTCCCAGCCCTTGCCGACCTCGCCCAGCACCTTGCTGGCCGGCACCTGGCAGTCGTCGAAGAACAGCTCGTAGGTGTGGTAGCCACGGTTGCTCACGCACTTGGGGCCACGGCGGATGGTCATGCCCGGCGTGCCACGGTCGACCAGGAAGGCCGTTACCGCGTTGCGCTTGCGCCCGTTGTGCTCGTAGGTGTCGGTGACGGCGAAGACGATGGCGAAATCGGCGTGGCCGGCATGGCTGATGAAGTGCTTGCTGCCGTTGATGACGAAGTCGTCACCCTGGCGCACGGCACGGGTCTTGATGGCGTTGGCATCGGAGCCGGCGCCCGGCTCGGTGAGGGCGAAGCAGTCGATCTTCTCGCCCTGCACGCAGGGCAACAGGTAGTCGTTGATCTGCTCGTCCTTGCAGGCCATGAGGATTTTCGATGGCCGCGCGACGAACACGTGCAAGGCCCAGGACACCTTGGACAGTTCGCGCTCGATAAGCGCCTGGGACAGATAGTCCAGGCCACCGCCGCCGACCTCCTCGGGCATGTTGAAGGCATAGAACCCGGCGGCGATGGCCTTGCCACGGATCTGCGCAGCCAGCTCGGGCGATACGGCATCGGCGCGGTCCACCGCCTCCTCATGGGGCAGCAGCTCCTTGGCGACAAAACTGCGTACCGCTTCCACCAACATTTCTTGTTCTTGGGTCAGTTGGAAATTCATCTGCGAAGGTCCTGGTGAGGGTCGGTTATCGGGTTACTGGCCGGTAAAACGGGGTGCGCGTCGCTCCACCGAGGCTTGCAGTGCCTCGGCACCGTCCTGGCTGCGGCCGCACAGCAGGCCGGCCTGGCGCTCGGCCTCCAGCTGCTCGGCCAGGGTGCGCCGCGCGCCATCGCGGATCAGCCGCTTGGTCTGCGCGTAGGCGAAGGTGGGGCCGTTGGCCAGGCGCCCGGCCAGCTCGGCGGCCACGGCGGGCAGTTGCTCGTCGGCACAGACTTCGCTGACCAGCCCGGCCGCCAGGGCACGTTCGGCACCCCACAGTTCATCGAGGAACAACAGGCGCTTGGCCTGCTCGCTGCCGATCAGCCGTGGCAGGTGCCAGCTGGCACCGGCATCGGGGCTGTAGCCCATGCTGGTGTAGCCGGCCTTGAAGCGCGCCGAGGCCGCGGCGATGCGCAGGTCGCAGCACAGGCTGAGGTCCATGCCACCGCCCACGGCGGTGCCGTTGATGGCAGCGATGGTGGGCTTGTCGAGGCTGTGCAGGCGCAACATCAGGGCGTGGGCGGTTTCGGTCCAGCCGTAGCTTTCCAGGGTGCCCTGGGCCTCGGCCGCGGCCCATTCGGCCAGGTCGGCACCGGCGCAGAAGCTGCGGCCGCTGCCGGTCAGCACCACCACGCGCACGGTCGGGTCGCTGTTGCAGGTTTCCAGCAGGGCGTGCAGTTGCTTGAGGGTGGGGATGTCCAGCGCATTGCGCTGCTCGGGGCGGTTGAGGGTGATCCAGGCAACGCCGGCTTCGACCTTGCTCAACAGTGACGACGACGGGGTGGTCATGGGGGGCCTCGGTGTTGTTGTGATGGTTTGAGAGGGCTTGATGAGGGAGATACTAAACGAGTGTTCAACAAGGCGGCAATTGGGCGGGGATGGGGCTGTAACAACGCTTGAAAACGATATATATCGTTGTTTTTATTAGCTTTATTTGTTGTATCAAGGTTGAGATAGGAGGTGGTTGTTACAACTTTGTACAACTGACGGATTGCTGGGGGCGCTTTGCGCCCCTTTCGCGACACAAGGCCGCTCCCACAAGTCATTCGCAGACTTCAGGTCTGCGCGGTACCTGTGGGAGCGGCCTTGCGTCGCGATGGGCTGCGTAGCAGCCCCCGAGATTGAAACCTCAGACCCCTGGCACGCTCGGCTCGAAGGCCCCCTGCCGACGGCGGTTGACGAAGAAGTACGCCGCGTAGCACAGGGCAATGAAGCCAAAGCCCCAGTACAACGACGGCCGCTGGGTTTCATCCAGCGCCAGGAACACGAACAGCGAGCTGCACAGGGTGATGCACAGCAGCGGCACCAGCGGGTACAGCGGCGCCTTGTACTTCAGGTCCTGCAGTTGCCCACCATCTCGCAGGTAGGCCTTGCGGAAGCGGTATTGCGCCAGGGCGATGACGATCCAGGTCACGGTGCCGGACATGCCACTCACCGCCATCAACACCATGAACAGAGTGTCGGCGGCAATGAAACTGGTCATCAGCGAGATCAGCGCGAAGCACAGGGTGATGCTCAGCGCACGCAACGGCACGCCACGCTTGCTCAGCGGCGACAGGCTTTTCGGCGCCATGCCGCTCTTCGACATGGCCCAGAGGATGCGCGTGGAGGCATACAGCCCGGAGTTGCCCACCGAAAGGATGGCGGTGAGGATGACGAAGTTCATCAGGTCGGCGGCAAAGGGAATACCCACCATGTCGAACACCTGCACGAACGGGCTTTCCATCAGCCCGGCCTGCTCGAACGGCACGATGGCCGAGAGCACGGCAATCGCCAGTACGTAGAAGATCAGCACGCGGAACACCACGTTGCGCACGGCCCGCGGGATGCTCTTTTCCGGGTGCTCGGTCTCGCCGGCCGCCACCCCCATGATTTCACAGCCCTGGAAGGCATAGACCACGGTCATCATCACCGCGAACACCGCCGACAGGCCATGGGGGAACAGCGACTCGCCCACCAGGTTGTCCAGCATCGGTGCTGGCGCCCCGCTGCTCAGCGGGATGGCGCCGAAGATCACCAACAGGCCGATGATGATGAAGCCGAGGATGGTCGCCACCTTGATCCCCGAGAACCAGTACTCCGCCTCGCCGAAGGCACGGGTGGCCAGGGCGTTGAGGCCGAACAGCACGACCACGAACAGCGCCGACCAATACCAGATCGGCACCTCCGGGAACCAGCGGGTCATCAGCATGCCGGCGGCGGTGAACTCCAGGCCCACGGTGGTGGCCCAGCTCATCCAGTACACCCAGCCGATCATGAAGCCGGTGGCCGGGCCGATGAACTTGGTGGCGTGGGCCTGGAACGAACCGGACACCGGCATCTGCACCGACAGCTCGCCCAGGCAGACCATCACTAGGTACATCAGCAAACCCGCGACCAGGTAGGCCAGGATCGCGCCTATCGGGCCACCCTGGTTGATGGTCACACCCGAGCCCATGAACAGCCCGGTGCCGATCACCCCGCCCAGCGACAGCATGAAGATGTGCCGGCTTTTCAGCGCGCGGGTGAGCTGGATCTTTTCGCGGTTGTCAGTCATGGCGCACCTCGCCTTTGCGGCCGGTGCCATACCACGCGGGGGTGCCGCACGGTGTGTTGGGAAGGAGGGGCTGAGCGCTACGGCATGTCATTATTCTTGTCTCCAATAAGCCTCATGGACCGCGTGCAACACGGTTGCCTTGGATTATTGGAAACGGATGTAAGGTGCCGTTGAACGAACGGATCGAAGATGTAAAAAGTCGTAAGGTTTTTGTACGTCAGCTCTGGATCAACTGTTCCAGGGTGGCGCGGGCCTGGGCAAGCTCGGTGGCCAGCGGCGCGGCGAGCGCTTTCAATGCCTGTTCGTCATGCTGCCGGGCAGCGTCCTCAAGGCGACGCAACAACGCAGCCAGCCCACAAAAGCCCAGGGAATCGCAACTGCCGGCCAGGCGGTGGGCCAGGTGCAGCACTTCGGTAAAGTCCTGGGCCGGCAGCGCCTCGGCCAACGCCGTGGCGTGATGTTCCAGCGACTGGCGCAGCACCTTCAACAGGCCTTGCAGCTTCTGTTCACCCAGCAGCGAGCGATGGGTGTCCAGCAACGACCAGTCCATTGTCGCGTCGACGCCAACCACTTCAGCAGGCGCCGCTTCGGCCAGCGCCTGGCGCAGGTTGTCCAGCCGCAGGGGCTTGGCCAGCACTCCCTGCATGCCGGCATCCAGGTAGCCTGGGACTTGCCCCGGCTGCACGCCAGCCGTCAGTGCCAGGACCCGGCTATGGCGGTTCGGCCCGGGCGTGGCACGCAGTTGCCGGCACAGCTCCACCCCGCTCATGCCGGGCAGATGCACGTCGAGCAGGATCAGGTCGAAGCGCCGCTGTGCGCAGGCCTGCAAGGCTTGCACGGCGTCTTCTGCAAAGCTCACCCGGTGGCCATCGCGCAGCAGCAAACCGCCGGCCACCTCGCGGTTCAGTGCCACGTCTTCGACCACCAAGATGTCCAGGCTGGCCATGGGCGACGGGGCTGGTGAACTGGCCAGCACTGGCTGCCCGCGGGCCAAGTCGAGCTCGAACCAGAAGCGACTGCCCTGCCCTTGCACGCTGTCCAGGCCAATGCAGCCCCCCAGTTTTTCCACCAGGTGCTTGCAGATCGCCAGGCCCAGGCCGGTGCCGCCGTAGCGCCGGGCCACCGCCTCGCTGGCCTGGACGAAGCGGTCGAAGACCCTGGCCTGCACAGCCGGCTCGATGCCGATGCCATTGTCGCTGACCGACACCCGCACGCGCTGCGAGCCCTGGTCACTGGCCAGTACCTGCACCGCAAGCCGCACTTGCCCCTGTTCGGTGAACTTGATGGCATTGGCCAGCAGGTTGCTGAGCACCTGGCGCAGGTACTGTTCGGCACCGTGCTGGTAATCGGCCAATTGCTCGTCGATATCCAGCTGCAGGGTGTCGCCATTGTCCCGGGCCATGGGTTCAAGCAGCGCCAGCACTTCCTGGCACAACTGGCGTAGCGAAAAACCGACCAGCTCCGCGCGGCTCTCGCCCTCCTCGAGCCGGGCGAAATACAGCACCTCGTTGAGAATCGCCAGCAACCCCTCGCCGGCCTTGTACAAGGCCTCGACGCGCTGGCGGTCGGCCGCCTCCAGCCGGCCGCCGCGCAGCAGCTCGGCCATGCCGAGAATGCCGTTGAGCGGGGTACGCAGCTCATGGTTCATGGTCGCCAGGAAGCGTGACTTGGCCAGGTTGGCGGCTTCGGCCTCGTCCTTGGCCCGGGCCAGGCTGGCGGTACGCCGCTCGACCATGGCCTGCAGTTCGTCGCGCTTGTCCTGCAGCGCCAGGCGGTCGCGCTCGCGGCGTTCGATGTCACTGAGGATGGCGCGGCGCATGTCATCCAGGGCATTGGCCACGGTGTCGATCTCGTCCGGGCGCGTTGACGGGCGGCGCCCCAGGCGCAACGGTTCCTGCCATTGGCCGGCGCCAATACGCCGGGCGAACTCGGCCATCACTTGCAGGTGGCGGGTGACCAGGCGGTAGAACAGCCCCGACAGCGCCACCGCCAGGCCACACAGGAACACGCCCATCCAAAGCAGGCTGGCAAGGCCAGTGGCATACAGCCGCCGGTGCACCGCGCCCAGGTCGATGCTCACTTCCAGCTCGCCCAGGTGCCTGGCCGGCCCCGAGGGCGGCTGGTAATCAAGGGGGAAACGTTCGATACGCAGCGGCCCCTTGGGCTCGGCGAGGCCGCGCAGCATCTGGAAATCGTCACTGACCAGACGCACCCGGGCGACATCGGAAAAGTCCACCAGGCCGCGCAATTGTGTATCCAGCTGTGCCTCATCCAGGTCCCACAGGCTGCGCTCCAGGCTGGCCAGGTAACCGGCGCGGATCAGCGCCATACGCGCCTCGATATCGCGCATCTCGCGGCGGTATTCGAAGTACAGCTGCACCGAGCTGGCCAGCACGGTAAAGCACAGGCTGAACAGCAGGATGAACAGCAGCAGGCGGCGCAGCAAGCCATCGGTGCGCAGGCGGATCATCGGGAGTCCGCCGGCAGGTTGACCATGTCGCGGTAGGTCACTTCGCTCTGCTCCAGCCAGCGCTCGATCTCGCCGGCCTGGTTCATGCGCAGCAACTGCGCGTCTATTTCGTCCATATGCTGGCTCAAGGGCGATTGCCGTGATATCGCGACGCGCAGGTAGTCCACGCTCAGGGCCGTGGGCAATACGCGGATGTCCTGCGCCCCGGGCAGCTTTTCGATGAACAGCTGGCCGGTGCGCCGCTCCTGGATCACGTAGTCGATGCGCCCACGGATCAGCTTGCCGAAGTTCTGCTGGCTGGACGAAACCCGTTCGATGTTCTGGTGGCGGGCGACGAAGCGGTCGAAGTCGGCGCCGTAGCTTTCGCCGTACAGCAGGCCGCCGCGGTAACTGGCCAGGTCTTCCAGGCGCTGGAACTGCACCGGCCGCAGGCGGTTGTAGAACACCGCCACTTCCTCGCGCACCACCGGCACCGTGGAAAAGCGCATGCGTTGGTCACGCTGGTCGCTGTTGTAGGCCAGCACCACGTCCACCCGCCCGGCGGCGGCGTCCATCAGGCAGCGCTTCCAGTTGCCCAGCACCACGGTCTGCACTTCGTAGCCCATGCGCGCGAACAGCTCTCGCACCACGGTGGGGGCCAGGCCGCGCACCTGGTGGCCGTCACTCCAGGAAATCGGCGGGTACACCGGGTAATCGCAATAGCGCACCGGCTGCTTTGCACTGGCTTGCACGGCGAACAATGCCAAGGCCAGCACCCAGGCGCTGCGGGTCATGCCGCCACGCTGGCGGTGAACAGGTAGCCGGTGCCGTGGATGGTGATGATCAGTTGGGGCTCGGCCGGGTCGTCGTGCAGCTTGCGCCGCAGGCGGCCGACCAGCACGTCGATGGAGCGGTCGTTGGGCACCCATTCGCGGTTGCGGATCTGGTCCATCAACTGGTCGCGGCTGAGGGTGTGGCCGCTGTTGCGCAGGAACACGCTGAGCAACTGGAACTCGCCATGGGTCAGCAGGGTTTGCCCGCCACGGGCGTCGATCAGGCGCCGGCGGTCGGTGTCCAGCGCCCAGTCGGCGAACTGCTTCAGCGATTGCGCGCAGGCCGGCGTCGGGTGCACCTCGCGGGCATGGCGCACACGGCGGACCAGGTTCTTGGCGCGGGATACCAGTTCGCGGGGGTTGAGCGGTTTGATCACGTAGTCGTCGGCGCCGCATTCCAGGCCGACGATACGGTCGATGTCGTCGTTGCGGCCGGTGATGAGGATGATGCCGACCTCCGAACGTACCCGCAGCTCACGGGTCAGGGTGAGGCCGTCCTTGCCGGGCAGGCGGATGTCCAGCAGCACCAGGTCGACATCCTGGCTGCCGAGCAGTGCTTCGGCCTTTTCCGCGGTGTCGGCGCAGTGCACGTCATAGCCTTCCTGGGACAGATAGGCCTGCAGCAAGTCACGAATAAGCGGATCGTCATCGACGATCAATACCCGAGGCGTCATTGCGTGTCGTCTCTTTTTTTTATTGGTTTGTTCTACACACTCGCGACAGCAGCCTACTCGTTACTGAACAGGCGATCAACAGCCCTCCGGCAGGCTGAAGCGACGCCGGCCACCGGCCTGCAGGCCATCGACCCAGGCCTCGCAGATCAGCACGCCCTGGTCGGGGGTGAAGGTACCGGGGTTGAGCCCCGACTCCAGCCACAGGCCATCGAGCAAGGCGCTCAGGCTGATGGCCGCGAGGTCGGCATCGAAGCCCTGCCAGCCCTCCTCCCCGGCCAGCGTGGCCAGCAGCCCGCTCAGCTCATTGCGGTACTCACCATAGGAATGGTCATGCACCTGATTGATCGCATCGGCGGTCTTCACCGCGCCCCAGAACGCCAGCCAGGCGTCGAGCAACTGCGGGTCGAGCAGCTCGGCGCAGAACGAGGCACGGAAGAACGCCGACAGCCGCTCGCGGGCATTGGGCGCGGCCTGGGCCATGGCCTCGCGCAGCAGGCCCATCACCCGACCGGTGACCGCCATGTAGGCTTCGGCCACCAGCTCATCCTTGCCGGCGTAGTGATGGCTGATCAACCCGACCGAAACCCCGGCTTCTGCCGAAATCTTGCGGATCGACGCACCCTGAAAGCCATGGCGCTTGAGGCAAACCAGGGTCGCCTCGACCAGGTTGGCTTTGCGCAATTCCGGCAGCATGCGGTGGTAGCGGGCTTCCTGGTTCATCGGCGGCTCTCGGGCTAGGGGCTGGACTGAACGACTGTACAACAAGCCGGACTGCGTGATAAACCCTTGCCAACCTTGCCCACAACAACAAAAACGGCTGCCATGAACGACCTGATCACACGTGACCTGGACCAGGGCCTGCTGACCCTGTCCTTCAACCGCCCCGACAAGCTCAATGCCGTGAACACCGCCATGTACCAACAGCTGGGCGACCTGCTGCTGGCAGCAGGTGAAGACCCTGATGTCGAAGCCATCATCATCACCGGTGGGCCGCAGTGCTTTACCGCCGGCAATGACTTGCGCGACTTCCTCGACAACCCGCCTGCCGACCTGGACAGCCCGGTGTTCCGCCTGATGCGGGTGGTGATGGGCCTGGACAAACCGCTGATTGCCGCGGTCAGTGGCGCGGCGATCGGCATCGGTGCCACCTTGCTGTTGCATTGCGACCAGGTGCTGGTCAGCCGAACGACCAAGCTGCGCATCCCTTTCGCGCCGTTGGGCGTGTGCCCAGAGTTTGGTTCCAGCCTGCTGCTGCCGCGTTTGCTTGGCCCTGCCCGGGCGGCTCGCCTGCTGCTGGCAAACGAGTTGCTCGACGGTGAACGGATGGTGGCCTGGGGGCTGGCCAATGAACTGCATGACGACGGTGAACAGTGCCTGGCAGCTGCCCGGCGCCTGGCGCGGCAGCTGCAAGGCTACCCGCAGGCGGCGCTGCGCATCAGCAAGCGGCTGCTCAAGGACGGCCAGCGGGCCGAGCTCGAGGCGACAGTGGCGCGGGAGGCCCGGTTGTTCATCGAGTGCTTGCGCACTGAAGAAGCGCGAGCGGTATTGCGAGGGTTGATCAAAGATTGAAAACCTGGGGCCGCGTTGCGGCCCATTCGCGACACAAGGCCGCTCCCACAGGTACAGCGACAACCTCGAGATCAACGCTGCACCCGCGGGCTTGCCGGCGATGGGCTGCAACACAGCCCCAGGAAAGCTCAGCCCCCCAGGATTGCTAATAGCCGGTCATCTCCAGATACCCACGGCCACCCGCACTCCCGGTCAAGCGCACTGGCCCCTCCCAATACGGGAACCGTGTATCCATCCAGGCCTGCGATTCCACAGCCTCGACCTGCACATCCACGCCATGCCCCGGCACCTGCACCCGCCATCGCGTCGGCACCTGCTTGCCGTTCTTCTGCCGAGCCCAGGCCAGCGCCTGTAGCTGGATCTGCGCCCCCTGCAGCACCACCACTTCACCCTGCGGGCCAACCCAGGTCCCGGCGCGATACGCCTCCCCCTGCACTTCGCGCACCTGGAACAGCATCAGCCTGGCGCCACTGTCCAGGTGCAGGGAAAACCAGTCCCAACCCGTCTGCCCGGCAGCCAGCGGCTGGCTGCTCCATTCCCGATCCAGCCAGGCCCGGCCGGTGACGGCAATGCACTGGCCGCCACGCTGCACTTCCCCACTCACCCGATAGAACGGCTGACTGTAATAGTACGAAGCCTGCCCCTTGCCGGACTTCTCGCTGTAGCCCTGGTCCCCGTGCAGCACCAAGGGCCGATCGCTGTGCAGTTGCAGGTCATAGCGAAAGCCGTCACCACCGGCGACCATTTGCAGATGCTCGATGCCACTGCTGCCCTGCAACGACCAGTCATTGATCCACGCCCGAAACGGCTGGGCTTGCACGCCAGCCTGGCCGATACCCCCGCGCGCCAAGGTCTCGCCAGACCGATGCCCCCCGGGGCCGGTCAGCGCCGCATGCCCCATCCACAGGTTCGGGCTGTTCCAGCCGGCAGTCTCGGGGCCTGGGCGCAGGGCCGAGCGAAACAGCGTCCACTGCACGCCCCAGTCCTGCCCCTGGAAGTCCTGGAGGTTGGCGGTGACATACCACCATTCGATGCGAAAGCCATCGTGGGCCCCATGGTCACGCGGAAATTCCAGGCGATGGCCGCGCCGTACCTGGCTGAATTCACCCGCCTGCTGCCCGAGCCCGGCATAGCTTTGCTCGGCGGGCTGATCACAGCCGCCCAGCAACCCACACAGCAACAGCCAGGCGCTACGCTTCATCGGCAAACGGCCTCAACAGTTCGCGCGGCTGGCGACGCGCCAGCTGCCACAAGGGCCACGCGCTGGCCAACAGGCTGGTAAGCATGCCCAGCACCGCCAGGTGCAGCAGTTGCGCAGGGAACACGTAGAGCGGCAAACGCCAGCCGAATGCCTGCACGTTCACCACCGCGACCAGGCACCAGGCCAGCAGGATGCCCAGCGGTATCGCCAGCAGCACGGTAAGGCTGCTCAGCAGCAGTGTCTGCCCGAGGCTCAGCCACACCAGGTGCGTGCGCCACACACCCAGTGCCCACAGCGGCGCCAGCTGGCCCAGGCGGGTCTGGCCCAGGGTCAGCAGGTTGATGAACAGCGCCACGCCTGCCACGCCAAGGGTAAGGCTGTTGAGCGCGGCGGTGGCGGCGAAGGTGCGGTTGAACACGTCGGTCGACCAGCGTTTGAGACGCGCCTGCTCGACCACACGGCTGTCGTCCAGGGCGAAGCGCTGTTGCAATGCAGCCTCGAGCGCCGACGCCTGATCGCCCACCAGATCGACACTCAACCCGGTCAGGGTTGCCTGTGGCCAATGCCCGCGCAGCCAGCCGGCATTGACCAGCATGTGCCCTTTGGGGTTGCCGTAATCGGCATAGATGCCCACAACACTCAGGGCTGGCGAAGTGTCTGCGGGCAGCCTCAGGCGATCGCCCAGCTGCAGCTTCAGTCGCCTGGCCAACTGTTCACTGAGCATCACGGCCTGCCCGGCGGCCAGTTGTTGCCAGGCCTGCTTTTGCTGCGCCAGCAATGGCCAGCGAGTGCGATAGACGGGATGATCGACGATGCCCTGGAGCTGCACCGGCCAGCCCTGCAGCTGTGTTTCCACACGCCAGCCGGGCAACACCACACTCACCGAAGGTTGCTGCCCAAGCCACTCGGCTATCTGCAAGCCCTGGGCGGAGTCCCTTGGGGTGACATACAGGTCGGCGGACAGGCGCAGGTCAAGCCAGCCGACAAAGGTCTTGCGAAAGCCCTCGGTCATGCTGCCCACGCCGACGCTGGCCGCCAGCGCCAGCAACAGTGCCATCAACGCCAGGCTCAGGGCCGGCAGTTGCTGGCGGCTGTCGGCGACGAACCATTGCGACAAAGGCCGCCGGCAATGGCGCGCCAGCCAGGCCAGCACCCGGTCGAGCAAGGCCGGCAGCAGCAGCGCCGCCGCCAGCAGCAAGCCTGCCAGCAGGCCGAACGCGCTGGGCAGGCTGTCGCCCAGCACGCCACAGCCCAGGGCCAGCAAAAGCAACAGGCCGGCCACCAGGGCCTGGCGCCGCAGCCAGGGCCCCTGGGCCAACCGCCATGCCTGAGGTTGTGCCAGCGCCAGCAACGGCAACCGCGCCGCACGCAGTACACTACCCAAACCCGCCAGCAGCGCCCCCAGCACGCTCACCAGCACGCCCATCAGCCACCACCCTGCGGGCAGGCTCAGCGCCCCGGCGACCTGGGCGCCATACAGGCCGCGCAAGCTGGCGGCCACATCGGGCAGCAACCACGCGGCCAGCCCGTAACCACTGGCCACGCCGGCCAGGCCGCCCAGCACCGCGAACAGCCCCAGCTCCAGCACCAAGGCGCACAGCAGGGTTTGCAGGCTGATGCCACAGGCGCGCAGGTTGCGAATCAGGCCGCGCCGCTGTTCCAGTGCCAAACCGATTGCGGCATGAGCAATGAACAGGCCGACGACAAACGCCAGCAGGCCAAGGGCGGTCAGGTTTAGGTGGAAACTGTCGGTCAGCCGCTGCAAGCCGCCATCGTCCTGCCGGGGTTGCAGCTCAAGGTAAGGCGCGATATCCGCCGGCAACGGCCTCGGCGTGCCGGCCACCAGCAGGCGCGACAACTGCCCGGGTGCATGCAGCAACGCCTGGGCATGGCCGATATCCACCACGATCAACCCCGGGGCCAGCGCTGGCTGCAGAACCAACGGCGGCAGCAGTTGCCCTTCGCTGTCGCGTACTGACGCCCCGGGGCCTGCATTCAGCTGGCGCAAGGTGTCTGACCCGACCCAGGCTTGCCCGGGCATGCCGACAAAGGCCTGCAGATCGAACGTTCCGGGCTGCACACCGGCGATGCTGCTGGCCGGCGGCAGGCTCAACGGCTCGATGCCGATCAACCGCACGCTGCGCGCCGGCTCACCAGCAAAGCGCAAGCGCCCTTCCAGTACCGGCGTCACCGCCCAGCCCAGCCTGCGCAACTGCACGTACAGTGCCTGGTCGAAGCGCTCGCCACGGCGCGGCACCAGTTGCGCCTGCAACGGCCCGGCCAGCACCGCACTGGCCCGGGCATAGTCGCTGCGTGCCTGGCTGTTCAGCGCCTGCACGCCGGTCCACAGCGCCGTGGCCAGCCACAGGCCGGTGAAGATGCTGAAAAACTGCACGCGATGGCGCCGCCAGTGGCTGAGCAGCGCGAGCAGGGCCAGCGATAGCAGCCTCATCCGCCCTGCTCGGGCCGCACGCGGCCGGCCTGCAGGTAACAACGCTGCTGAAGGCGCGCTGCCAGCCGCGGGCTGTGGGTCACCATCAGCACCCCACTGCCAGCCTCGGCGACCAGCTGCAACAGCAGGCTCAACACCTCATCGCTGCTGGTTTCATCGAGGCTGCCGGTGGGTTCGTCGGCCAGCAACCAGGCCGGGCGCCCGGCCAGGGCGCGGCCGATGGCGACCCGCTGTTGCTGGCCGCCAGACAATTGCTCCGGGTAACGCGCCAGCAAATCCGCCAAACCCAGGCGCTGCGCCAGGTAGGCCAGCCAATCGGGATCATGCCGACCGGCCAGCCGGGCCTGGAACGCAAGATTGGCCCCCACGTCCAGGCTGCTGATCAGGTTGTATTGCTGGAACACCAGGCCGATGCCCTCCCGCCGCCACAACGCCAGCGACGCCTCGGAACGGCTGTCGAGCGGGGTGTCGTCGATCAGGATGCGGCCACTGTCGGCACGGTCCAGGCCGGCCACCAGGTGCAGCAAGGTACTCTTTCCGCTACCCGACTCGCCCATCAGCGCCAGGCTGCTGCCGCGCGCCAGGCGCAGGTCGACGCCCTGCAGTACCGGAAGCGGGCCTTGGGGGGTGGGGAATGATTTGTGGAGGTTTTCGATGACCAGCATCGACGGGCCTTGGTGGGTTCAGGGGTCTTCTTAGGAATAGCAGGTTCATGGCGGTGTGAACGAACACTCGTCGTTTTCCTCGATAAAGCAATTTCCGACTCTATTCGAAAAGCGGTATCCAGCTTCAACTCTCGATGAACTTATTAATTCCACGACCCTGAAAGCCTTACCGAAAAGTCAATATAAACAGCCCCGCGCCAATAAAAAAAGACACTTCCTACAGAAAGTTCTTTTTATTGGTCGATATCCACTTTCAAACGAAAAAACAATGACCTGAATCAGAAACTATCGACTACGATCAGCATTCACTTCGCACCCGTTAGTTACGGCAAGAGACTCAACCATGGAAAAACCAGTAGTTCCGCACGCCGCTGGCCAGGTCGATATCGCTTTGGAAAGCGCCCACCAGTACGCCTATTTCCAGCTACTGGAATTGCTGTATCACGTACACGACGACGATCTGGAACAACGCCCACTTGCTCGAGAGACGAGACGCCGATTACGGCTGGAAGTGTCCCCCAGTCTGTCTTTCCCTGTTGCCGATGTGTTGCGCGCCAATCGCTTGAAGGACGACCGCTACCGCATCCAGGCAAGTTTTCTGGGCCTGCATGGCACAGACTCGCCATTGCCCACTTACTACCTTGACGAGATCGCCTACGAAAACGCACACGGCATCGGTTTACGCCCGGCTTTCCTCAATTTCTTCAACCATCGCCTTCATACCCTGCTCCATCAAGGATGGCGCAAATACCGCTACTACGTGCGCTTCCAACCGGGCGCGAAGGACGGTTTCTCCCGCTATGTCTTCGCCCTGATCGGCCTGGACGACTCAGCACTACGCGGCGCTACGCCGCTACCCTGGAGCCGCTTGCTCAGTTTCGTGGGAATGATCGCCAGCCGCAGCCGCTCGCCCGGCATGGTAGCCGGCATGATCGCGCATTGTTTCGACCTCCAGCAGGTTGCCATCCGCGAATTCGAAAAGCGCACCGTGTCCATTCCCACTTCCCAACGCAACTGCCTGGGAGCCAGAAACTACCAACTCGGCAACAACTTCCTGGTTGGCGACAGCATCGAGTCACGCAGCAGCAAGTTCACCATTGTGATTGCAGGCCTGGATCAGCAGCAGTTCCGCGAATTCCTGCCCAGCGGTGACAACTACCAGAGGCTGGCGCGGCTGGTGGAGTTCCTGCTCCGTGATGTCGGGGCCTATGACCTGGAGTTACGCATGTGCGCCGAGCAAGCCCCACCCTTCAGCCTACGGGCCGCGCATGGCACCCACCTCGGTTGGACAAGCTTCATCGCCAACCGCAATGACCCCACGCCTCCCCCTGTTCGCATCACGGTACGCACATGAGTACAAATGTTCTCCCCTCCAGCATCACGCTCACCGTCCTCAACCCGGAAAAACTCTTGCAAGGCAGCGAACCGCGGCATCGCTTCGATCGGGCTGGCGGCTCCATCGGCAGTCAAGGTGCTTGGCGCCTGCATGATCGGGGCGTTCGCATCCTGCCGGTGCACTGCGAAATCGGCTGGCATGAAGGCCATTTCTGCATCATTGACCACAGCGGCAAAAGTTTCATGAATGGCAGTGACTCCCAGTTGCTTTCGGGTACGCCTATCCGCCTCAGGCACAACGACAGACTGCAGATGGGTGACTATCAGATTGCCATACACCTGGGCGAGGACGAGGTAGAGCCGGAGCCGCATACCGGCAGAGACCCACTCTGCGAGCTGGGGGTTATGACATCGACAAGGATCCGGTGTGGCTGCATAAGCCGATGCCGAAAGCGTTTGATGCGATGGCTTGGTACCAGTGCGATCAGCTGGGGACACCGATGGAGTTGACCGGTGAAGATGGGGAGATTGCCTGGAGCGGGAGGTACAAGGCCTGGGGTTTGGCGGAGGAGCAGCGGAGTGACGAGGCGAAGTGGGCGGAGATTCGTAATCCGCTACGCTTTCAGGGGCAGTATTGGGATGTTGAGACGGGGCTGCATTATAACCGTTACAGGTACTATGATCCGCAAGTCGGGCGATTTGTCGGGATGGATCCGATCGGCGCGGCTGGAGGAATAAATTTCTATAGCTATGTAACTAATCCCACAGGTTGGATTGACCCTTATGGTTTAACCAAAAAATCATTGCCAACCAAAACACCCGTCCATCGCATCGGGGGAAATTCAATAGATAATCTTCGACTGAAAGAAGCCGAGAAAAATTTATTGAATCGCCCCTGGTTTTCTAGACACTCTCCAAGCTCAGGAAATAGCGTTTCTCA